>JAZDGN010000108.1:0-38775 GCA_043806875.1 Pseudomonadota bacterium | reverse complement strand
CCTGGTTCCGGAACAAGAACAGGAACATATCCATCACCATTGACACCCCGACGGTTACGGCCGGTATCCGCGGAACCGAGTTGAACCTGGCCGTAGGATTTGATAAGACCACCGTGGTGTCTGTGATCGAGGGCCGGGTGTTCGCATCAAACCCCGCAGGTTCCATGATGGCCGAAAAAAATGAAACCATCACCGCAAGATCTGGTCTGCCCCTGGAAAAAACCCTGCTCCTGAATCCGGCCGACGCGGTGCAATGGACCATTACCCTGCCCCCCCTGACTGAAACCTGGCTCACCATTGCAGATCCGGGCCGGGAACTTTTGGACCTGATCCGTTCCCGCCGGATGAACACTGCACAGGAGCTTCTTGAAACCATTGTCGGCTCCCGCCCGGAAAACGCTGCAGCCTGGTCCTGGCTCGCCCTGGTCCGGCTCCTGCTGGGGCAGAAGAATCAGGCCCTGGAAGCGGCCCAAAAAGGGATTTCCCTGGCTCCGGGATCCACTGCAGGCCTGATCATCCTCAGTTATGCCTGGCAGGGGGTATTTGACCTGGGAAAGGCCCGGGAAACCCTGGACCAGGTACTGACCCTGGAACCTGACAACTGCCTGGCGCTGGTCAACGCGGCGCGCCTCGAATTCGGCACCCAGGCCGCAGACAGGGCAGAGTCCCTCATGGCAAGAGCCCATGCCCTGTGCCCCGGTGACCCGGAAGTCCTTACCCTTTCGGGTTACCTGGCCCTGGCCCGGCAGGACTATGACTCCGCCAGGGGCGCCTTTGTCCGGGCCATTGCAGCCAACCCCCAGACAGGGGAAGCCTTCATGGGACTGGCCCTTCTGGACATGCGGGCCGGACGCACCGATCTGGCCCTGAAAGAGATCGCCACAGCCGTTCTCCTGGAGCCCCAGAGGTCCGTATTCGTCAGCTACTGGGCAAAGATGCTCTACCAGATGAAGCGGTTCGACAGGGCCCTGGAATTGCTGGACACGGCCCAGACCCTGGACGCCAACGATCCCACACCCCATCTCTACCGGGCCATTATCCTCAGGGACCTGAACCGTTCAGGGGAGGCTGTCGCGTCCCTGAACAGGGCCATAGAACTCAACGACCGGCGGGCGGTCTACCGATCCAGGTTTCTCCTGGACCAGGACCTCGCGGTCAAAAACGTGAACCAGAGCATCATCTACAACCAGCTGGGACTTTCGGCCTGGGCCATGAACAAGGCCATGACGTCGGTAAAAACCGATTACGGCAATGCATCGGGCCACATTTTCCTCGGGGGCGCCCTCCTGAACCTGGAAGGACGGCTCCAGGGAGCGAGCTCCGAAACCCTCCTGGGAATGATCCTCCAGCCGGCCAACATCAACGCCCTGAATACATTCCAGGAGTACACCTCTTTCTTTGAACAGCCGGACACAACCACAATCGTATCCGGCACGGCAGCAGGGTTTGACACAAAGACCGGAAGTCTGCTCTTTTTAGGTTCCCTTCCCGGGAAAAACATGGCGGTCAGCGTCCTGGGCTCAGCGCTTTCCACAGACGGGTGGCAGGGAGACAATGGAAGGGACCAGGGCTCCCTGGGCGCATCCCTGAAATGGGATCCCACCCCTGACGACGGACTCCTGGTCGCGGCTTCCAGTCTGGACTCGGACCAGTACGGACGCTTTACCCGACGCTACGATTATGATGCCCCACCGGCCCCGGACGATGACTTCGCCATGCGCACCGACTACGTAAAGGCCGGTTTTCACCACCGGTTCTCCAAAGACATGGACCTGATCCTGTACACAAAATACACCAGGACAAGGCCGGACTTCACCACCCACTACGCGTTCGTGGACGAGACCGACCAGTCCCTGTATTTTTCCAGGGTCGACGAGGAGGATGTCATCCACGACATCATCCTCCAGGGCCAGATCCTGTACCGGGCAGGCCGGCACCAGGTGATCGCCGGCATGCTCCATGAAAACTGGCGCCAGTCCATGGACGCAACCGATTCCGACGAGATGTGCATCCTTTACCCGGACGGGTACCATTCCTATTTCTACGAAGACACAACCTCGGGCAAAAAAGACGACCGGTTCCACACCACCTATGTCCAGGACATCTGGAAGATCTCCCCGGACCTGACCCTGGAGGCGGCCCTGTACTGGGACGTGATGCAGTACGGCAGCGTGTACCATGACAACGTCCTGAACTTCAACAACCTCAACCCCAGGCTGGGCCTGATCTATGCCCTGAGCACCAGCGATACCCTCCGGGCCGCCGCATTCCAGTACCTTATTCCATCGGCCGTCGAGCGGGTCGACCCATCGGATATTGCGGGGATACCGGTGATCCGGAACAACTACAACGGATCCCGGACCTCGGAAATCGATCTGGTCTGGGAGCACGAATGGAAAAAGGCCTTTGCCCTCACCAACCTCTACTACACCGAAACCCTGCTTTCATCCGCCCTGAACGACACTGATGTTACCAGGGACCATGTCCGCGTAAAGGGGTTCGAGGAGATCGTCAACATCCTTGCCACGGACTGGGCAGGCCTGGGTGCCGGGTACAGGTACCTGGACATCAATAACCCTTCGGATCCCGGCAGGGACCGGAAAGACCACCGGGTCACGGCAACCCTGACCCTGAATTTCCCGTCGGGTTTTTACGGAGGCCTTTCCCAGACCTTCCGCTGCCAGGACATGGATCATGAAGGCACCTGCACCGATGAAACCATATGGACGACGGACCTGGCAGCCGGGTACCAGTTCCCCGGCAAGAAGGGCGGTATCAAACTGGCTGCCACCAACCTTTTTGACGCCCATTTCAACTGGATTGCCGATGATTTTGTTTTCTCCGGGAAGGACCCGGAACGGCAGTTCGGCATAACCCTGTTCCTGGTCTTCTGATACCCATGGGTGATGCGCTGATAAAGCAGCTGAAAATAGGCACCCAAACCCGGACCGGTGTGATCCTGGGTGCCCTGGTCATAACCCTGGCCCTGGCCCTGGCCCAGCCGGGCAGGGACCTGGACAACCTGGTGACAGATTGCTTTTTCGCCCTCAGGGGTCCGGCCACACCCTGCGGCGACACCCTGATCGTGGCCATTGACGAACCGAGCTTCGGTGTGATCAGGCAGCAGTGGCCGTGGCCCAGGGGACTCCATGCCAGGCTCATCGACAGCCTGTACCGGGCAGGAGCCGCCCGGGTAGCCCTGGACATCATCCTGGCCGAACCCTCCGACCCCGGTCAGGACGCCCTGCTTGCAGATGCCCTGAAACGCCATCCCGGAACCGTTCTTGCCACCCATTTCGACCAGGCTGAAAACGATAGGTTCATGCGGGAAACCCTGGTCACGCCCCTCCCGGACCTGGCAGGACCCGAGACCCGTACCGGTTTCATCAACCTGCCCCTGAACCGGAGCTGGATGATCCGCACGGCAGCCCTGAAAGCGGGGACCAGCAGTTCCCTGGCCATGGAAACGGTCCGGGGCAGGGTCTCCCCCAAAGACCTCCCTGAAAAGGAAACCATCACCATCAATTATCTGGGCCCCCCCGGGACCCTGGAAACCGTGTCCTATTACCAGGCCCTGGACCCGGAACTCTATTTTCCCCCGGATCTTGTCAGAAACCGGCTCGTGTTCGTGGGATTTGTAGCCTCCAACGCCGATATTTCCCAGACCATTCCGGATCATTTCCCGGTTCCCTGGTCCAGGTGGGGGAACGCCTACATGTCCGGTGTGGAAATCCACACCACCATCGCGGACAACCTTGTGACCGGAACCTGGATCCGGGAGGTGCCCATGGGATATACCCTGGGCCTGGGTCTCCTGGTCTGGACCATGGCCGGGTTTATCATGACCCGAGAGAGCCAGAAACCCCTCATGGTTTTCTGGGGACTGGGAAGCGTTCTGCTGGTGTCCGTATCCTTTGCCCTGTTCGCCCGGATGAACCTCCTGGTCAGCACCAGCCAGGTTCTTGGCCCCCTGACAGCCATGACCTGGGCAGCCCTGGCCCTCCAGTACTTTGAAACCACACGGGAGAAACGGTTTATCCGCAGAGCCTTTTCAACCTATGTGGCCCCCCAGGTGGTCAAAGATCTCATGGATCACCCGGAAAAACTTGTCCTGGGCGGAGAGCAGCGCGAAATTACCGCCTTTTTCTCCGATATACAGGGTTTTACGACCATCTCCGAATCCCTGACGCCCAGAGAACTGGTTGCCCTGCTCAATGAATTCCTGTCTGAAATGTCCCAGATCATCCTGGCCCACCAGGGAACCGTGGACAAATTCGAAGGGGACGCCATCATCGCCTTTTTCGGGGCTCCCCAGCCCATGGCCGGCCATGCCCGGAGGGCCTGCTGCGCCGCCATAGACATGCGCAGACGCCTGGCCGACCTGAACCGGGGGTGGGAAAAACGGGGCATGCCCGTTCTCAGGATGCGGATCGGCCTTTGCACGGGTCCTGCCATTGTGGGCAACATGGGCTCCTTTGCAAGGATGGACTACACCATGATGGGCGACACCGTGAACACGGCAGCCCGGCTGGAAGGAGCCAACAAGGCATACGGCATCTATTCCCTCATCTCCCGGACCACCCGGGAGGCCCTGGATCCCGAAATCACTGTCCGGGAGATCGACACCATCCAGGTCAAGGGCAAAATCCAAGGACTTACCGTATACCAGATCATGGATTATTCCCGGGATCTGGCCCCTGCCGTGAAAGACCTTATCAGTGCTTATGCCCTGGGCCTGGACCTGTACCGGAATCGGAAATTCCGGGAGGCCGGGGAGTCATTCGCACGTGCCCTGGCCCTGGATCCTCTGGACGGGCCCTCCCGGACCCTGCTGGAGCGGTGCCGGACCTTCTCATCCGCACCGCCTGCCCCGGACTGGACCGGGGTTCATCATCTTGACAGCAAATAAGGTTCTCACCCGCCCTGCCCGCTGATCAAACGCACCCGGCAGGGTGAGCCTGCCCTGCAGATGATCATCCTTTGATCATGAATCTGCCCGCTGATCAAACGCATCCGGCAGGGTGACTCTTCTTTTTTTCGTATTACGACTATTTTTATTGACATGGATTCCGAACTGGAATATTGGTCTGTTCTAGAATGGATATCCAATACTGAATGTCATTCATTACAACACTAACGGAGGGGATCATGTATACCGACCTCAAGGGGAAAACAGCGGTGATCACCGGCGCCGGCAAACGGACAGGCATCGGGTTCGCCATTGCCCGAACCCTGGCCGCGGATGGCGCTAATATCGTCATCGCCGACCTGGGCGGCAAGACCAGCACGGAAAACGGCCAGGTCAGGGTAGCCGGATCAGAGGAGATGGAAGCCATTGCCGCTGAGCTCAGGGACACTTTCAAGGTCATGACCATGACCGCCTGCGTGGACGTCACGGACAACCCGTCCATCAAGGCCATGGCCGAGGCTGTCAAGGAAAAGTTCCAGAGCGTTGACATCCTGTGCAACAACGCAGGCGCATCCTTCGGGGTCCCCTGCGGTTTTGAGAATTACAACGAAGACGCATGGATGAAGACCATTGATGTCAACCTCCACGGGGTATTCCGGGTATCCCGGGCCCTGATCCCTCTGATGAAAAAGGACCGCCCCACCAGCATCATCAACACGGCATCCAGAGCCGGCAAGGTTCCCCCCCTGTTCAACGGCGCCTATGCCGTGGCCAAGGCCGGGGTGATCATGCTCACCAAGGTCATGGCCAGGGAACTGGCAGGGTCAGGCATCCGCGTCAATGCCATCTGCCCGGGACAGATCATGACCGACATCGAGCAATGGCGGTTCGAACTGGAAGCCAACTGGTTCAACCAGACGGTCCAGGACCGCATCAATGAAATGTGCACCACCATACCCTTAAACCGCATCGGGAGCACGGACGAAGTGGCCGCCATGGTTGCGTTCCTGGCATCAGACGCCTCCTCGTACATCACGGGCCAGGCCATGAATATCTGCGGCGGACAGCTCATGGAGCTTTAAAGGAAAGATACCGAGGGCAGTTACCAGGGTCCGGGCGCACTGGCGCAGGACCTGTTCACCCCTATCAATCGCTGAAACAGCAAAACAACAGACCTTATCGTGGGAGGATCACCATGGGACAGATCACCGGCGGACAGCTCGCAGCCGAAGCCCTAGAAAAGCAGGGAGTATCCTATATCTTCACCCTGAGCGGCGGACACATTACGCCCATTTACCAGTACCTGGTCAACACATCCATCACCTTGTTCGACACCCGGCACGAGCAGTCGGCCCTGTTCATGGCCGAAGCCTGGGGCAAGATGACCCGGAAACCCGGCGTTGCCATGGTCACGGCAGGCCCGGGTTTCACCAACGCCCTGACCGGGATCGCCAGCGCTTCCTTTTCCAACACCCCCCTGGTGCTCATCGCCGGGTCCGTTGGCCTGAACAACCGTGAGAAACTCGATCTCCAGGACATGCGCCAGGCTGCCACCATCGAGCCCATGGTCAAGAAGACCTTTGTCTGTCACAAGGCGGACCGGGTTCCCGAATACGTGGATATGGCCTTCCGCACTGCCGCATCCGGACGCCCGGGACCCGTGTACCTGGAACTGCCGGTGGACGTCCTCAACGCCTCCGTGGATGAAACCGCGGTCAAACGGTTCAATACCACCATCATGAAACACCCGGTGGATCTTGACGGTGCCGCCCGGCTCATGGACATGCTGGAAGCTGCCGAAAAGCCCACCCTGGTGGCCGGTGCCGGTGCATGGAATTCCGATGCGGGCCCTGAACTCACAGCCTTTATCGAAACTGCCGGCATTCCCATCCTCACCGCAACCTCAGGAAGGGGTGTGGTTCCCGACACCCATCCCCTGTGCTTTGAATCCTCCCTGGCCATCCGTCCGGGAGCCTGCTTTTCAGCCCTGGTGGAGGCGGACCTGGTGGTGTTTTTGGGCACCCGCATGAGCCTGTACTACCTGTTCGGCGACATCATCAATCCTGCCGCAAAGCTTGTCCATGTGGATATCATGGCCGAAGAGATCGGACGGAACCGGTCCGTGGACTTAGGCATTGTCAGCGACATCAAGGCCCTGGCAGCCGAATGCACCCGTATTATCGGCCGGAGGGGTAACAGTGGCGCCCTCCAGGAAAAATTCAGTCCCTGGATAGACCACCTGAAACAGGGCGACACCCAGAGCAAGGAATTCGCGAACCTGACCTGGAAAAGCAACAACACCCCCATCCACCCCATGCGCCTCATGCGTGAGATCGACGACTTCATGAACCGGGAGGATGACATCGTGGTTGCCGACGGCGGGGACACAACCACCTGGATGGGCATGACCCGTACCATCAGGAAACCCGGCCATTATCTGGACTACGGTCTGTACGGCTCCCTGGGCGTGGGCCTGCCCTATGCCAATGCAGCCAAACTCCTGTACCCGGAGAAACGGGTTCTGCTTGTCAACGGAGACGGATCCCTGGGATTCAACTTCATGGAATTTGAGACCGCCCTGAGAAAGGGTCTGAACATCGTGGTCGTGATCTCCAACGACCTGGGCTGGGGCATGATACGCCACAGCCAGGAGATCCGCCTGGGCAAAGCCATTGAGACCGGGACCTGGATCGGGAAGGTCGACTATCACAAGATGGTCGAAGGACTTGGCGGCAAGGGGTTCTATGTGGAGAAGCCCGAAGATATCAGGCCTGCCCTGGAAAAGGCCTTCACCTGCACCGGGCCGGTGTGCATCAATGTCATGACCGATCCCACAACGGTCAGTCCCGGCAGCCAGGCCCTGGCCGGAATCGGCGGGTACAAGGCCTAGTACCGGAAAATGCGGGGAAAGACCGGATTACGGTCTTTCCCCTCCGGGCTGCGGCCGGGCCGTAAGACCGGTTGCGGTCCCGGGAGTTCTTTAACAAACGAATTGCCCATGGAGACAGGATATGGAACCATCCGTCATTGATCAGGTAGCACTGAATTTCAACGCCCAGGGTCTGTTTGTCATCAACGTCGCCATCGGTTTCATGATGCTGGGGGTTGCCCTGGATCTGAAAGTCGAGGACTTCAAGAAAATCCTGGTGGCCCCCAAGGCACCGGCCATAGGCCTGTGTGCCCAGTTCATTCTGCTGCCGGCCTTTACCTATCTGCTCACCCTGGTCCTGTCCCCGCTGCCGTCCATTGCCCTGGGTATGATCCTGGTGGCGGCATGCCCGGGCGGAAATCTATCAAACATCATCACCTACCTGGCCCGGGGCAACGTGGCTGTTTCCATCAGCATGACAGCGGTATCCACAGCCGTAGCCATTATCATGACCCCGTTGAACCTGTCCCTGTGGGGGAGTCTTAATCCGGCAACCGCAGCAATCCTGACCCGGGTAAGCCTGTCTCCGCTGGATGTGTTCTTCACCATCTTCGTGATCCTGGGCATTCCGCTCCTGGTGGGAACCCAGGTCGCCCGGCACTTCCCGGGACTGGCCGACAAGGTCAGAAAACCCTTCAAGATCTTTTCCCTGATCTTTTTCATGGTTATCGTGGCCGGTGCCCTGGCCACCAACTGGGCCAACTTCATCAAGTATGTGGGCATGGTCATGGTCGCCGTATTCCTGCACAACGGCATGGCCCTCGTCATCGGTTACTGGAGCGGACGCCTGGGAGGGCTTCCCGAACCTGACTGCAGGGCAGTATCCATTGAGGTGGGGATCCAGAATTCAGCCCTGGGCCTGGTGCTGGTCTTCAACTTTTTCCACGGACTGGGCGGCATGGCCATCGTGGTAGCCTGGTGGGGCATCTGGCACATCATTTCGGGTCTGACTGCGGCGTTCATCTTTTCCAGACTCATGCGCTACAGGGAAACCGCAGGCGTGAACGCCTGACCACGACCCGGTGCGGACCTTTAATTCCCAGGTGAAGAATTCAAGGAACCCTGACGCCAAAGAGATAACAGGAACCTATCATGACTGAGCTTAAAGACAAGGTGGCTGTCATTACCGGCGGAGCCAGCGGCATCGGCGCTGCCATCGCCATGACCCTTGCCCGGGAAGGCTGCCGCATCGTTCTGATGGACGCAGATGCCAAGGGCCTGGCAGATTATGAATCACGGATCAAGGCCCTGGGCTTTCCGGTTCTGGCCTATGCCGGGGACGTCTCCAGGGAGGCTGAC
Source organism: Pseudomonadota bacterium (assembly GCA_043806875.1). Taxonomy (GTDB): domain Bacteria; phylum Desulfobacterota; class Desulfobacteria; order Desulfobacterales; family Desulfobacteraceae; genus JAZDGN01. The sequence continues at coordinate 29,638 of JAZDGN010000108.1, read as the reverse complement.
TGCAGGGACGCCATATGCCGGGCCCGGGACCTGTGGGGCCCCATCCACATCCTGGTGAACAATGCCGGCATCACCCAGAGGGGAGCCTTTACCGACACCCAGGTGCCCGTGTTCCGGCGGGTCATGGAGGTCAACTTTTTCGGTTCCCTGTACTGCACCAAGGAGGCCCTGCCGGATATCATCCAGGGCCGGGGCCATGTGGTGGTGGTTGAGAGCATTGCCGGGGTCACGCCCCTTCCGGGAAGGACCGGGTACTGCGCCAGCAAGCATGCGCTCCACGGACTGTTCTCCACCCTGAGATGCGAGGTCCGGAAAGCCGGGGTCCATGTCATGATCGTGTGCCCGGGCTTTATCCGCACCAACCTCCAGACCCGGGCCCTGGGATGCGACGGCACCATCGCCACGTCCGAGCGGACCACCGTGGGCAAGGACTATACCCCGGAAATGGTGGCTGAGAAGATCCTGACCGGCCTGAAAAAAAGGACGTCCTTCCTTCCCCTTACGCCTGCGGGACGGTTCGGGTACTGGATGAACCGGATCTCGCCAACACTCTTTGAACGCATCATCGAGAAAAAATTCGGCAGGGAGATGTAATGGGGGTTGAAGAACGCCGGGAACGGGAACGGGAACAACGGAAAAAGGACATCCTGGATGCCGCACGCAAACTTCTGGTCGAACAGGGGCTCCAGGCGACCTCGGTGAACCAGATCGCCAAAGCATGCGAACTGGGGATCGGTACCATCTATTTTTATTTCAAGAACAAGGAAGAGATCTTCGCAGCCCTCCAGGAAGAGGGGCTCGACATCCTGTACGGCCAGGTGGCCGCCGCAGGAAAAAAGGCCGGCACCCTGGACGGAAAACTCCGGGCAGCAGCCATGGCCTACCTGGATTTCAGCCGGGACTGCCGGGACTACTTTGACGTGATCAACTACTTTATCACCTCTCCGTCCACCTTTTTCCCGTCAGCTCTGATGATGCGCATCCACTCCCGGGGCTCATCCGTCCTGTCCCTGGTGGAATCCATCGTGGCAGAGGGCACACGCCAGGATTTGTTCCTTGAACCCAGGCCCCGTCGGTATGCCATTTTTTTCTGGGCATCCCTCCACGGGTTGATCACCATCCGGAAGATGGGTAAGGACACCATACTTGAAAACGAAGATTACCAGGACTTTTACGGATATTCCGTGGAAAAGCTCATCCGGAGTATCCTGAAAACATCATCCTGATCCAAAAAGCAGCGCCCCGGCCATATGAGAGATGCTGGAGGCAGAACAATTACAAAAAACAGAAAAAACAACCAAGAAAGAATCACCGATTCAGTGGAGGTATACAATGGGCAGACAGAAGATGACCCCGAGTGAAGCACTGGTGGAAACACTGGTAGCTGAAGGTATCAAAAACGTTTTCGGCATCGTTGGTTCAGCTTACATGGATGCCCTGGACCTGTTTCCCGCGGCCGGGATCCGGTTTATCCCGGTGGCCCATGAGCAGGCAGCCTGCCATGCGGCCGACGGGTTCGCCCGGGTAACGGGCAGGCCCCAGGCCTGTATCGCCCAGAACGGACCCGGGATCGCCAATTTCGTATCCGCCATGACCGCAGCCTACTGGGCCCATTCCCCGGTGGTTGCCATCACCCCGGAGACAGGATCCATGGGTCTTGGCACCGGCGGGTTCCAGGAGCTCGACCAGATGCCCATGTTCCGGCGCTCAACGGTCTATCAGGTCAGGGTCCCCAACGGCCAGCGCATGGCCGAGCTTGCCCGGCGCTGTTTTTACATGGCCAAGAACCTGAACGGCCCGGTCCAGCTCAACATCCCCAGGGATCACTTCTACGGCATCTGCGAGGACGAGATCTACGAGACCCCGACCGTTTCCAGGGGGCCGGGAGGCCTGAAAGAAATAGAAACCGCGGCCAGGCTCATCGCCCAGGCAAAATTTCCCGTTATCCTTTCCGGAGGCGGGGTGTCCCAGGCCGATGCCCAGGGCGAGGTCAAAACCCTGGCCGAGTACCTGACCGCCCCGGTCTGCAACACCTATCTCCACAACGACACCTTTCCGGCCAGCCATGAGCTTGCCTGCGGCCCCATCGGATACTGCGGTTCCAAGGCTGCCATGCGCGTCCTCCAGAAGGCCGACCTGATCATTGCCCTGGGCACCCGGCTGGGGCCCTTCGGAACCCTGCCCCAGTACGATATCAGCTACTGGCCGGCCCAGGCAAAACTGATCCAGTGCGATACCAACATCAATGTCTTGGGTTTGTCCAAACGGGCCGATGTTTACAGTGTTGGTGATGTGAAGGAGTTTGTCCAGTTCCTGACCCGGGAGGTCAGGGCTGCCATGCCGGGTCTCTCCCCTGCCCCGGAGCGGCTTGCCGTTGTCCAGGCCGAAAAGAAACGGTGGAACGATGAACTGTCAGGCCAGAGTGCATCAAGCCAGTCCGCACCCATGCACCCCCGCAGATTCCATGCAGAGTGGACCGGGGCTCTGCCGAAAAACACCATCGTGTCCACGGATATCGGCAACAACTCGTCCATGATCAATGCCTACCTGAAGTTCGAGGGCATCCGCCAGCATATTTCCGCCCTGTCCTGGGGCAACTGCGGGTTTGCCTATGGTGCGGCCATGGGATGCAAACTGGCAAAACCCGATGCGCCGGTCATTGCGTTCCAGGGTGACGGAGCCTACGGCATCAGCGGCATCCAGGAGGTCATGACCGCCGTCAGAGAGAACATTCCCCTGATCGCCATCGTAGCCACCAACTATGAGTGGGGTGCCGAGAAAAAGAACCAGATCGACTTCTACGACAACCGGTTCGTGGGTGCCAACCTCCCGGACAACCCGGATTACGCCGAGCTGGCAAGGAATATGGGTGCCGACGGCATCCGCGTCGACCATCCGGACCAGGTGGGGGACGCTGTCAGGCAGGCCATTGCATCGGGCAGGCCCACGGTGATCAACGCCATTGTCCAGGGCGGGGAAGAGGTCCTGGCCGAACCGTTCCGGCGGGACGCACTGGCCCTGCCCGTCCGTTACCTGGACAAGTATGCCCACCTGAACGCCCGGAAATAGTCTGCTTCAATTCCCAGACCCAGACCCGATCCCGGCAGCGAAACCCGCTGCCGGGATCGGCAAATCCATTGCTGTTTCCATATTCGACGCAAACATCCTGGTTTCATAGTGGCGAAATCCGACGCCGGGATGGACAGATCCGCCCCTGACCAGCGTCAGTGGGCGGCCATGAAATTCACAATCCAGGTGGTGGGCGGCGAGTTCGTATCATTGGGATTGATGGCCACCACCTCGGCGTAGTGTCCGATGTAATCCTCAAACAGGGGCTCGGCACCGGCCAGGTCCGTTGCAGTCTGCCAGGTAGCCGCGGAATAATCGGATTGGAGAAGCTGGTGGTACTCGGCAGTGATCCCCCGGCCCCCCAGGGTTGAAACGAAATTCACCCCCTGGGCGTTGAACCCGGGCATATCCACCTCTGTCCCGATGACCATGAAGGGGGGCTGGCCTAGGGCCGCATACACCGACGGCGACGCCCCGTCCAGGGTGGTTTCATCCCAACCCCCAAAGGCATCCAGGAAAATGGCCTTGTACATGAGCACCTCGTCGGCAGACAGGGACAGGGGATTCATGGGGTATTTGGCCAGATCATACAGGTCAAAGGCGCCGCTCATGGCAATAACGCCCCGGATGTCGGAAAAGCTGCACCCCTTTGCCGTAAGATACCGTGAATCGGTGCACAGCAGGGATACCAGGTGGGCACCTGCGGACTGGCCGAACAGATACACGCTTGAGGGCGAACCGCCGTAGGCTGCTATATTGGTGAGGGTCCAAAGGAATGCCGCAGCCACGTCCTCCACGTGGTCGGGATGCACGGCAGCCCCATCATCCGGGTTGGACAGACGGTAGTTGATCACCACCACGACATACCCGTAGCCGGCGGCAAACAGCCTGCCCAGTTCCGCGTACTTATCCTTGTCTCCCTGGCGCCATGCCCCGCCCGGGACAAACATCAGGACCTTTGCGCCATCGGCATCGACAGGGTAGTAAACATCCAGAGTATGCTTGTGAAAATTATCCCCCGGAATATAATAGATGTCCTTGGCTGTGATGACAGATACCGGCTCAAAACCCGTCACTGGCAGGGCCGGCGCAAACAGGAGGTGGGACAGATCCGCATCTCCGCAGATGGTCAGACCGCACAGGGAGGCTGCACCGCCCACGGCCACCACTTTTTTAATCTGGGAGAAAGCAACTGCCGGAAAAAAATCCGAATGGGAACCGATGGCCTTGCCAAAGGGAGCGATGCTGACCATCCTGCTGCCAAGAATCTCACTGCTGTCCAGGGGATCGGCAGAAGCGCTTCCCAGAGCATACAGGGTAACGCTGACAGCGGTATCGCCCATGTTGGCGACGCAGATCCCCTTGTGCTGGATGGTCTGGACATAATCGCTGAAATAAAGCCCCAGGGTAGCCTGCAGTGTGTCCGGCAAAGGAAATTCAGCCACGCCGCCGCCCGCATTCTCGTACCCTATGCGGAACTGAAGCGCCTTGTCCTGGTAGGTCACCCTGCCGGTCTGGGCGGTCTGGGCCAGGGCCTTGAGATCAATGATCCGCTGCCCCAGAGCCGTCACGGTCAATTCCTGGGAGTAGACCACAGAGGCGTCCGCCATCAGGGTCAGGGTAAAGGACTGTTCGGCATCGCTGTTGTTGTCCACAACAAGGGTATCTGTCCAGTCGGAATACCCTGCTGTGATGTGGGGAATATGGCTCTCAAATCCATGGAGAACCGGACAGGTGAACAGTACAACCGCGGCGACGATACACGAAATGAACCCAGAATTTTTCATACCCGTTCCTTTATTTTAGTCGTTTTTCCGATCAGATCGGTTCAGCATTACCCCTGTTTCAAATTCATGTCAACTCAATCCAGCGCCTCTGTCCCGATCCCAGGGTAATGAAAGGTGAACTGCCGGCAATGATGGTCAGAAACCATCCCTAGTCTCCCCCCAACAGCAGAGATCCTGCGGGGTGCCCCAAAGGCGCTCAGAATTGCTGCCCGGGAACCATGGCGGCCCGGATCTTTTTCCCGTTGGACGCCATCGGGTGGGCCCGGGGGATTTTTCTGGAAATGACCTATCCCCTGCACACGGATTTGGGGTGGAATAGTTGACCAAATCATGGTAGGGTCATTGTCGCTGTCAATGGAAGGACGCAACCGGGAACGGCGTCCTGATCGGTTTCAACAAGAGAGGCGTCCGTGAAACACTTCCAGCTTATCAGACCCTATGTCATGGAACGCAAATGGTATATCGCCTTTGGGCTGGTGTCGCTTCTGATCGTGGACGCTTTGCAGCTGTTCATTCCCAGGATCGTGAAACTGGCCGTGGACGACATCGCCCTGAACACGTCCCAGGGAGCCAACCTTCTCCGGTACTGCGGATACATCGTTGCAGCCGCCCTTATCATCGGGGGATTCCGTTTTCTGTGGCGGTACTGCATCATGGGAACTGCAAGACGGGTGGAGGAAGGTATCCGGGAAAGGCTCTTCAGCCATGTCCAGACCCTGCCGGCAACCTTTTTCGACACGACCCCGGCCGGTGACATCATGGCCCACTCCACCAATGATATCATGAACATCCGCATGGCCATGGGCATGGGCCTGGTGGGGCTGACCGACACCATTGTCCTGGGGTGCGCCGCCGTGGGCTTCATGGGCTACATCAACCTGCGGCTGACCCTCATGGCCCTGGCACCCATGCCCTTTATCGCCCTGTTCACCAAAATCCTGTCAAAAAAGCTCTTTGCCACCTACATGGAGACCCAGGCCTCCTTTTCCAGGCTCATGGAAGCCTCCCGGGAACGGTTTGCAGGTATCAGAATCATCAAGGCCTTTAACCGGGAGGACAGGGAAACCCGGAGCATTGAGTCCGAATCCCTGTCCTACCTGGCCACCAGCATGAAACTGGTCAAACTGCGGGGTCTGATCTTTCCGCTGACCATCCTTCTGACCAGTATCAGCCAGGCTATTGTCCTGGGTGCAGGTGGCCGCAACGTTATTTTCAACGACATCTCCCCCGGCGAATTCGTGGCCTTCATGAGCTACCTGGGGCTTCTGACCTGGCCGGTCATGGCCGTGGGCTGGGTTGCCAACATGCTCCAGCGGGGCAAGGCCTCCATTGAACGCATCGACGCCGTTATGACCACCCGGCCCGGTATCATGGATGATCCGTCAGCCACATCACCCTCCCTGAAAGGAAGGCTACGCCTCCGGGATGTCTCCTTCTCCTACGGCAATGCCCGGGAAAGAAAACCAGCCCTGAACAGCATCTGCCTGGACGTCTGTCCCGGGGAAATCCTGGGGATCGCAGGCCCGCCCGGAAGCGGCAAAACAACCCTGGTCAGCCTGCTTCCCCGGATATACGACCCGGCATCGGGCAGCATAACAATAGACGGTATCGACATCCGGAAAATCCGTCTTGCAACCCTGAGGCAGGCCATCACCTATGTGCCCCAGGAACCGTTTCTCTTTTCAGGGACCATCCGGGAAAACCTCCTGTTCGGTGACCCCCATGCCGATGACAAGGCCCTGGAAACAGCCGTTGCCATGGCGCAGCTCACCGGCACCCTGGCAGGTTTCCCCAAGGGGCTGGACACCATCATCGGGGAAAAGGGGGTCATGCTGTCCGGCGGACAGAAGCAGCGCATCGCCCTGGCAAGGGCCTTTCTGAAACAGGCTCCCATCATGATCCTGGACGACCCCATCAGCCAGGTGGACATGGAGACCGCATCCAGGATCGTCCAGGTGCTGGAAGAACTTTCACACACCAGGACCCTGATCATCGCGTCCCACAGGTTTACGGTATTCAGAAATGCCCGGGCCATCCTTGTCCTGGACCGGGGATCTTTGATCGAATCGGGCACCCACCCCGAACTCGTGGCCCAGGGCGGTTACTATGCCAGGGCCAATGCCATGCAGATAACCCTGGACGAGACCGGGGGGGCGAAACCATGAAAACAACCATGGGTGGATTCCAGGAAGAGACCCTGGGCAAACAGCGCGACATTACCCTGCTGAGGCGCTTTATCCCGCTTTTGCGCAGCAATCTGTCCATGATCGCCCTGTCCGTAGGTCTCATGCTCCTTATTTCCGGGCTTGACATCGCAGCGCCCTATGTCACCCGGACAGCCGTGGACCGGTACATCCTGCCCACCGGCCAGAAGCACAAAGCCCATCCGGAAACAAAGGACCGGGAAACAGAACTCTTTTTTTCAATCCATACCCGGGAGGCCATGGCTGTTGTGGACGCTCATCCAGGCCTGTTCACCCGTTCAGAAGACGGTGTCCGCATTGCTCCCGGGGACCTGACAGTACTGTCCCGCCAGGAGATACGCACCCTGAGACAGGAAGACCTGTCCGGCGCTGCCAGGGCCGGAATACTCCTGGTGGCGATCGCCCTGGCCCAGTTCATCTTCGGATTCGTCCAGATCATGATCATGGAATATGCGGGCCAGAAGATGATGCACGACCTTCGAATCTTCATCTATGCCCACATCCAGAGGCTCCCGGTGACCTTCTTCACCCAGAATACCGTGGGAAGGCTGTCCACACGGGTCACCAACGATATCCAGAACATGCAGGAGATGTTCACAACCATCATCACCTTTGTCATGCAGGATCTGTTTACCATGGCCGGTATTGTCGCTGTCCTGGTATCCATGGACCTGAAGCTGTCCGCTGCCCTGTTTACGGTCGTTCCCGTGGTCGTGGCAGCCACCTGGCTCTTTTCCGGGAAATCCAGGGAGATCTACCGGACCATCAGGATAAAGACCGCTGAAATCAACTCCATGTTTTCAGAATGCATCGGCGGCATCAAGGTGATCCAGCTCTTTAACCGGGAGGCCAGGACCATCCGGGATTTCAGCCAGATCAACCATGACAATTACCGGGCAGGCATCAGCCAGATCGTCGTTTACGGGATGTTCATGCCGGTCATCGACCTGTTCGGTTCAGCAACCCTGGCCATCATCATCTACTTTGGCGGGGGCCGTGTTGTCAGCCAGGTCATCAGTCTGGGCACACTCATTGCCTTTATCTCCTATGCCAAGATGTTCTTCAGACCCCTCAGGGATGTGGCGGAAAAACACAACATCCTCCAGGATGCCCTGTCCTCGGGGGAAAGGATCACCCAAATCCTGGACAAGACCAAGGAGGATACCGGCGGCGCACTTGAATTGACCCATATCCGGGACCTGGCCTTTGACAGGGTCAGTTTTGCCTACCAGACGGGAGAACCGGTCCTTGACAACGTTTCCTTTTCCATCAGCCAGGGAGAATCCCTGGCCATAGTGGGCCCCACAGGATCGGGCAAGACGTCCCTCATCAACCTGATCGTGAAATTCCACACCGTTTCGGACGGCCGGATCCTGATCAACAAGATTCCCATCGACACCTACACCACCCGGTCCCTCCGGTCGCGGATCGCTGTCGTGAACCAGGATCCCTACCTGTTTTCAGGGACCATCGGGGAGAATATCCTGCCTCCAGGCACCGACCTGCCGCCCGGAGAACTCGACCTCATCCTGAGACGCTCCCATGTGGCGTCCATTCTGGACAATCTCCCCCAGGGCATTGACACCCGGATATCCCAGGGAGGCACTTCCCTGTCCAGCGGTGAACGCCAGCTCATCTCCATTGCCAGGGCCTTTGCCCACAAACCTGATCTCATCGTTTTTGATGAGGCCACGTCCTACGTGGATACCGAATCCGAAGAAAAAATCCGCCTGGCCGTGGCAGAACTCAAGGAGAACAGGACCTCCATCACCATAGCCCACAGGCTTCGGTCGGCCACAACCGCGGATAGGATCATGGTTCTCATCAACGGCAGGATTGCCGAGACCGGCAATCACCAGACCCTCATGGAAAACAGACGCTTCTACTTCCGGCTGAACACCATCGACGCCTGACGATCCCCTTCGAGCTTAGGGACCCTGCACCTTGCCGGCAGTGCCTGCACCCGCAACCGGCGAACCGGGAATTGCTTTGCAGTGCCCAGCTTTTTGCCTTGACACGACCAGGGGATGACGGCTATATCAAAACTTGAATCATGTTTAGTTGAATTTGTCCCAGACGCACGAACGAAGCCGTCCCCAGCCAGCCTGAACGGGATGGCTTCTGACGTAAGGCTCCAAACAACAACCTACAAAGGAGGCCAAGATGCTTCAGAAAAAAACTAGTGTTATCCTGATGTTGCTGCTGTCAGTGTTGTTCCTGGTTTCAGGCTGTGCGACCATCAGTCCGAAACCCGGCAACGTCAAAGAGGTCGGTTGCGCCAATGGAAACATCCAGTGGGATGTGGCACCGGAAGCGGAAATCCAATCCTTTGACTGCGCCCTGGGGACCCATGAAGGTGATCCGTCCCTGATTTACACCGTCTCCATAAAAAATATCTCTGACAAAGCTGTGAGATATCGTCTCACCATCTTCCTGGACGATATGGACAAGGGTGTTGCCTACTATGTTCCCATCAAGGGGACTCCGCCGGCTGTCAAACCCGGAGAAGTCCAGAAGGTCACCATTCCGTTCATGAAGACCACCGTGTTCTCAAAGAAACTTTCCGTGACCGTGAAAACCCTTGAATAAAAAGACCCATTCCCCAACAAAGGAGACGATGATGAAACCTTACAGCCGTTACACCAAGTTTAACTTTCTGGCCCTTGTCCCAGCCCTGTTTGTGATCGCGCTCATGCTGGGCACGGTTCCTGTCGAGGCCAAGACGACCTTTATCTCCATCGGCACCGGCGGCATTTACTATCCGTACGGCGGCGGCGTTGCCGAGATCTGGTCCAAGTATGTCAAGGGCGTCAAGGCCGTGGCCGAGGTAACCGGAGCCAGCGTGGAGAACGTCAAGCTGGCCCACAAAGGCGAGACCGTCATCGGCGAAGTCATGGGTGACGTTGCCGTTGCCGGCTTTTCCGGGGAAGGCAAATTCAACGGCAAAAAACACGATATCCTGGGCATGGCTGTCATGTACCCCAACCTGTTCCAGGCGGCTGTCCTGAAATCCAGCGGCATTACCGACCTCGAGCAGATCAAGGGCCGCAGCATCAGTTCCGGCAGTCCGGGTTCCGGGACCAATTTCATGGCCGAAGCCATCTTCAAGTCCCTGGACATCCCACTGGATTCCTACAAGGACAGCCGGCTCTCGTTCACGGAAAGCGCCAACGCCCTCCGGGACGGAACCATTGAACTGGGCGTCTGGTCCGTGGGCCCCGGAACCAGCTCAATCCTGGACCTGGCCACCACCCATGAAATCCAGATGATCAGTCTGTCAGCCGCCCAGGCCGCCAAGGTTGTGGCCATGAACCCCACCTACTCTGCCGTGGACCTGCCGGGCGGGATCTACCGGGGCATTGATGCTCCGGTCAACACCGTTGGTGTGTGGAACGTGATGATCTGCCAGGGATCCATGGATACGGAACTGGTCTACACCCTGGTCAAAGCCCTGTTCGAGCACAAGGATTATCTCATGAAAATCCACCCGTCGGCAGCCTATACAACACCGGAGAATGCCGTGAAGTACTCGCCCATTCCCCTGCATCCGGGATGCATCAAATACCTGAAGGAAAAAGGAATCGCTGTTCCTGATGCCCTGATGCCCAAGTGATGCACTTAACACCGCGGTCAGCCTGGCTTTTCATCCTGATCGGCGCTGCCCTGGCAGCAGGGATTGCAATCCTGCTGCCGGGCGGACTGGAATTGAGGGTGGATCCGGTCAGGGGGGGAGATCCCCTGGCTGTTCTTTTTATCCAGCCGGATGACCGCTTTACCATCTCCTACTTCCACTCGGTGGAGGGCACCCCCATCTGGGAGACCCACAGCGTGGACGCCCAGGGGCGAATCTTTATCGAAGAAGAGAAGTACCTGAAGTCCGGTGCAGGCATGGGCAAGATGCCGGGCATCGGACACATGGAAATGCAGGGCCCCTATGAGGTGATCAAAGATATGCACATGCCCACAGGAAATTTTATCCTCAGGATAGGCAGCCCGGGTGTGGCCCATACCCTGACCCAGGGCAGCTTCAGCGTCAACCTTTCGGCCCTGGCGCCCCACACGGCAGTTAAGTTCACGGCAAGGCCTGTCAGCCTGCTGCGCCGCCTGTACCAGAGTATGATAAGCCCAAAGCGTCAACCATCCAGCAAGGAAACCCATGACTGAACACAGAGCAGATTCATCAGAGAGAACCGCCATTGACGGAAACAGCAAGATCCGGCCCCCTGAAAATCACCCCCTAGCCGTGATCACCGCCTATGTGATCACCATTGTGGCGGTAAGCCTCAGCATTTACCAGCTTTACACCGCCGGGATCGCAGCCCTCACTGCCCTGATTCAGCGTTCCATCCACCTGGGCGCCATCCTGACCCTGACCTTTCTGCTGAAACCGGCCTTCCCATGGGTAAAAAAGGACCGGTTCAACCTGTGGGTCCTGGCCGACTGGCTCCTGGTTGCGGCATCCGTCACCTGCACGGCCTACATCTGCATCAACCTCACGGCCATATTCGAACGCCAGGGCGACTGGCTTCGGGCAGACCTGTGGATCAGCATCATCGGCTGTATCCTGGTCATGGAGGCCTGCCGACGCTGTATCGGCTTCATCATGACCGCCATCTGCATCCTGTCCATCCTGTACGCCATGTACGGCCCCTACATGCCGGAAATCATCGTCCACAAGGGTTACAGCCTGGAGCGCATCGCAACAACCCTGTGGCTGACCACCGAAGGCGTATTCGGCCTGCCCATCGGCGTGGCCGCAACCTTTGTCTATGTTTTTGTCCTGTTCGGCGCCTTTCTTGAAACCACGGGCGGCGGCGCATTCTTCATCGATCTGGCCTATTCCCTTACCGGCAGATTTTCGGGCGGCCCGGCCAAAACCGCTGTCCTGGCATCGGGGTTCATGGGATCGGTTTCCGGGTCGGCCGTGGGCAACGTGGTTGCCACAGGCTCCTTTACCATCCCCATGATGAAAAAGGTCGGGTATCTCCCCCACGTGGCCGGCGCCATTGAAGCCGCAGCCTCCACCGGAGGCCAGCTCATGCCGCCCATCATGGGAGCCGGAGCCTTTCTCATGGCTGAATTCACCAACACCAGCTACCTGACCATCGTCAAGATCGCCCTTGTACCGGCCATCCTGTACTACCTGACGGTCCTTTGCTTTGTTCATTTCGAAGCCCAGAAGCAGGGTCTCATGGGCCAGGATCCGAAAACCCTGCCCAAGGCCATGACCGTCATCCGGAAGGGACTCCATTTCATTATCCCCCTGGGCATCCTGATCTACGTACTCATGGCCAACTACTCACCCATGATGAGCGGTTTTGTGGCTGTCATCTCTACGGTTGCCGCCAGCATGGCAGCCAACGCCGTAAAGTGGATCCGCAACGTCCCTGACCCGGGTGTCCCCAAACGGCCCACCCTGCCCCTGTTTGCAGCCAGTGAAATAAAATCCATTATCAGGGCCCTGGATTCCGGTGCAAGGAACGCCATCATGGTATCGGCAGCCTGTGCTGCTGCAGGCATCATCGTGGGCATGGTCACCCTTACCGGCATGGGCCTCAAGTTCTCCAGCCTGGTCCTGGATCTGAGTTTCGGCATCGAAGCGCTGGCCATCCTGCTCATCGGCCTGGCATCCCTGGTCCTGGGCATGGGGCTCCCGGTTACGGCCAGCTACATCGTCCTGGCCACCCTTGCCGGTCCGGCCCTCCTGGACATGGGCGTTCCGCTTCTTGTCACCCACATGATCGTTTTCTGGTATTCCCAGGATGCCAATGTGACCCCGCCGGTCAGCCTGGCCAGCTTTGCAGGTGCGGGGATTGCCGGGGCCGAACCCATGCGTACGGCCTTTACCTCCTGGAAACTGGCCAAGGGACTCTACATCATCCCCATCATCATGGCCTACAGACCCCTTTTAGGCATGGGAGAAGAGCACTCCCTCATGCACTGGGAGGTCATCGTCACCATGGTTACCACCGGCCTGGGTCTTGTCTCCTTTGCCGCAGGCATCGAACGCTACCTGATCATCAAAACAGACTGGATCGAAACATCCCTGCTCTGGATCGGAGCCCTGGCCCTGTTCTGGCCGTCCGATCTCTACAACACCCTGGGCTTTCTCATGTTCCTGACGGTGTTCGGCCTCCAGCGGTGGCGGGCCGGCAAACTCCGGACAGCCCTGACGGCATGAGGGTTTCCCCTAACAGGGATCATAGAGGTTCTGAAATGCGCGGAAAGTCACAGTTGAAAGAACTCGAAAAAAGAATCCATGAATTGGAACAGGCGCTTTTGAATCATGGAGAAATCGAGGCCGGACTTCAACAGGAGCTTACTGAACTCAGACGCGCCAACGCGGCCTTGAAAGACAGCGCATCACACATGAGGGCATTGCTTGAGGCCATACCGGACCTGATCTGGCTCAAGGACCCGGATGGCGTTTATATCGCCTGCAACAGCCGGTTCGAAAATTTCTTCGGTGCAAAGGAGGCCGATATCGTCGGAAGGACCGACTATGGGTTTGTCCGAGAGGATCTGGCAGACTTTTTCCGCGAAAAGGACAAGGCCGCCCTTGCCGCCGATGGCCCCATCATTATTGAGGAAGAAGTGGAATTTGCTGATGATGGGCATAAAGAGATACTGGAAACCATCAAAACCAGAATATTTGATTCCGGGGGAAATGTTATCGGGGTGCTTGGCGTTGGCCGGGATATAACCGGCCGCAAACGGAACCAGGAATTGCTGCAGGTGCTGGTCCAGGAGAAGACAAGAGATCTGATCAAGGTCAATGAGGCCCTAAGGGCCGAGAATGAAGAACGCAAAAAGGCCCAGAAGAAACACGCCGAAACCGAAAACCAGCTGATGGTGCATCTCCAGAACACACCCATGGGCGTAATCCTGCTGGATCAGAATTTCAGGATCACCTACTGGAACCCTGCAGCAGAATCAATATTCGGTCACACCCAAAACGAGGCCCTGGGCAACCCCATCGATTTCATCGTGCCTGAAGATGTCAAGAAAACGGTTAAGACCGTTTTCAGCGATTTATTATCCGGCCTGGGCGGCGAGCAGAACATAAACGATAATATCACCAGAGAAGGAGAACGCATAATCTGCTCCTGGTACAACACCGTCCTGTACAACATGGAAGGCGCGGTAACGGGTTTTGCATCACTGGTGAATGATATTACCCAGCAAAAGGCCCATGAGAAACAGCTTCTCCGGTTCGCCAAAATAATTGAGCAGGCCAGTGAAGAGGTGGTGATCACAGACCGCAACGGCATCATCGAGTATGTCAACCCTTCGTTTGAAAAGAACACCGGTTATTCCAGGGACGAGGCCATGGGCAGGACCCCGGCTATTTTAAAAAGCGGTCTGCATCCCAGGCAATTCTATAAGAACATCTGGGCCACTGTCCTGGGCAGACAAATCTGGAAGGGAACCATTAAAAACAAATGTAAAAACGGACAGATACTGATCCATGATATGGTGATCACCCCGATTCTGGATTCAAACAACCAGATCTCAGATTTTGTCTCCATCAGGCGGGACATCACAGAACAGTCACGGATGGAGCAGCAGGCACAGCAGTCCCGGAAAATGGAAGCAATAGGCACGCTTGCAGGCGGTATCGCCCATGATTTCAACAATATCCTTTCCGGCATTTTCGGGTACGCCCAACTGGCCGTAAGGAATATCCATGATCCTGAACGATCGAAACGACACATTGAACAGATAACCATGGGTGCCAGGAGGGCAGCCGACCTGGTACAGCAGATCCTGACGTTCAGCAGGCAGACAGAGCAGAAAAAAAACCCGCTGCATCTGTATCTGATTGTCAAGGAAGCGGTGAAACTGCTGCGCGCTTCAATCCCTGCCACCATTGAAATCAGGGAAAAAATCTATTCCCAGTCCAGGGTGCTTGCAGATTCCACCCAGATGTATCAGATCGTAATGAACCTGTGCACAAATGCCTATCATGCCATGCGTGAAACCGGAGGGACGCTGACCGTTTCCCTGGAGGAAAAAAAGATTCCGGAACCCAACTCTGTTTCCGGTATAACCGTCAAACCGGGCGCATACCTGAATCTGGAGGTGGGCGATACGGGAACGGGAATGACCCAGGACATTCTTGAAAAAATATTTGAGCCCTACTTCACGACAAAGCAGGTCAACGAAGGTACGGGACTTGGCCTTGCCGTGGTTCTCGGAATAATAGAAAAACACAACGGCCATATCAAAGTAAGCAGCGAACCGGGCGCCGGGTCTGTATTTTCCGTATTCCTGCCCGTATTTATCCCTGACGCGGAATCCCATTGCCCCACAACAGCCTTAAATTCTCCCGAACCGGTGTCGGAGAGGGTGATGATGGTGGATGATGACATGAGTGTTCTTTCATCGACCAGGGAAATTCTGGAAGAGTGCGGGTACAAGGTCATGGCATTTTCCAGGGGCGACGATGCCCTGAAATGCCTGCTGATGGATCCCAGCGGGATTGATTTAGTGATTACCGACATGACCATGCCGCAGATGACAGGCTATGAACACTCCTGTAAAGCCCTCGAAATCAGGCGGGATCTCCCCATTATCCTCTGCAGCGGTTACAGTGATGTCATTTCCGAGGCCATGGCATTGAAAGCCGGCATAAGAAAATTCGTCCAGAAACCCATAGAGTCCGGAGACCTTCTCCGGATGGTCCGTGATGTCATGGATGAAAAATAGTCCCGGTTGCCGACTCCAAAACCCGACGCCCGGCACAGGCATACTCCGGACTCTGCGTTCCAATAAAACGCCATTTGCATTGCTCCATAAAACCCTGTAACATTAGTGCCAATGCCATTATGATGGTCATTTCCATCTGATCCCATTCCGGATAACCGACAGGGATTTCACCACAATGAACATGGATCCGAGCATGGCCGGGAAGGCCGGAAAAACCTTAGTTCGAACAATATGGGGGTGCATGATGATAAGCACTGTCCTCGATGCAATGGAAAAACTCTACAAACAAAGGACTACCTTAACGTGCCTGGCAGCTGCGGCAATGGTTCTGGTGATTGATTATATCACCGGAAGGCCTGTTCAATTCCCGATAGTCTATGTCCTTCCCATCGGGATGGCTGCATGGCAGGGAAAGAAGACCATGGCGTATGCAATGGCCCTAGTGCTGCCGTTGGCAAGGGTTGGATTCCACTTTCCATGGCATGAAACACATTTGGCTCCTGTGGCTGCACTCAATGCTCTGATCGCTTTTCTCGCCCTGATTCTCTATGCATTTTTGGTGGACAGAACAGCATGGCAAACAAGATTGCTGGTGAAAAAGGTGACTGTATTGGAAGGCATTCTGTCCATATGCGCATCGTGCAAAAGGATTCGAACTGAACAAGGCGCGTATGAGCAGATGGAAAAATATATTTCCGAGCATTCGGACGCAACATTCAGTCATGGTATCTGCCCGGAATGTGCAAAAAAACTGTATCCTGAATATTACAAGGGTAATGGGAATGAGTAGTCTCACCGGCAAGGCTGTTTTCCAGATCCGGGATCTTATGCCATGGGGCAGGGGGAACACTTCCCAAACCCTTTCTCCCTGCTGGAAACAGATCCATTTATAATCGGCCAAGCCTTGACAACCCCTTTGATGTGAGCATCATAAAGAAGTGGGAAACGTCATTCGCAAACCAGACAGGAGTATATCGCCATGGCCAATAAGCCCGATTTTGACGCCAAACAGCAGGCAGCGGCAGAAGCTGCCAGGGAACGGGACCTTCAGATTCAGCTCAAAAAGATGATGGAGGGCCTTTCCCACGACATTCATGTGTACCTGTTCACAGCATCCGGCGGAAAGGATTCCTATTCCGAAGCAGCCCGGCAGGTGATCCGCATGTTCCGGCAGCTTACCCCGAAGCTCAAGCTGAGGGAGTTCGGACTTGACCATGACCTGGCAAAACAGTGGGGCATTGATTCGGGTCCAACCATGGTGTTTGAGCCGGACGTGTTCAACATCCGCTGGATGGGAGCTCCGGTGGGGGAGGAAGGCCGAACTTTCCTGGAGCTTGTCCTCCTCCTTGGAAAACGGGAATCCGGCCTGGGCAAAGAAGCTGCCCAGGTCATCGGCCGTATCGACTCACCGAGAAAGGTCCGGGTTTTTGTCTCCGGATCCTGTCCCTATTGTCCCCAGCAGGCAGTGAACGGCATCAAGGCAGCCATTGAAAATCCGGCCCAGGTATCTCTGGAAATAGTGGATATTCAGGTCCGGCAGGATCTGGCAGGCAAGTACAACGCCCAGAGCGTTCCCCAGGCCTTTGCCAATGACACCCTCATCGCCATGGGGGCCCAGCCCGAAGAGCTGTTCGCCATGTCCCTGCTGAAACTGTCCCAGCAGTCGGTATTCATCCCTGAAATCGATGCCCGGGAAGTGGAAACCGACCTGGTGATCGTGGGAGGCGGACCGGCCGGGCTGACCGCAGCCATCTATGCCGAGCGGGCCGGACTCAAGACGGCCGTGGTGGAAAAGGGGGTGCTGGGAGGCCAGATGGCCCTGACACCGGTTGTGGAAAACTATCCCGGTATCACCCACGTGGGGGGCAAGGCCCTGGTGGATATCATGGTGGCCCATGCCCTGGAGTACTGCACCATTTTCCAGGATGAACCTGTCATGGATATCTCGGCGGGTCCGCCTTTCACGGTACAGACCTCACGGCGCAGATTCATCGCCAAGGCTGTGCTCCTGGCCACCGGTGCCTCCCACAAGACCCTGGACGTCCCCGGCGAAACCCGGCTGTCGGGCAAGGGCGTAAGCTATTGCTCCACCTGCGATGGCCCCCTGTTCAAGGGCAAACACGTGATCCTGGTGGGCGGAGGCAACAGCGCGGTTACCGAAGCCCTGCACCTGGCCCATATCGGTGTCAACGTGACCCTGGTCCACCGGCGCGATACGCTCAGGGCCCAGGAAGTCCTGGCCAAAACCCTGCTGGACAATGAGCGGATTACGGTTCGGTGGAACACCGAGATACGGGAGATCCAGGGGAAACAGGCCGTGGAGGGCGTGCTCCTTTTCAACAACAAGGAAAACACCCAGGAAGTGCTCCCCGCGGACGGGGTCTTCATGGCCATCGGGTACGCACCGGCCGTTGACCTTGCCGGGAAACTGGGAGTGGAACTGACGCGGGACGGCTTCATCAAACGGGACGACCGGCACCGGACATCCATTCCCGGCATTTACTCGGCCGGTGACGTGGAAGGGGGCTACAAACAGATCGTGACGGCCGCAGGCCAGGGTGCGGAAGCGGCCATGAGCATATTCGAGGACACCATCAACCCATACTGGAAAGCACGGGCTGTGCAGGCCTGAAAAAAAAAGCGCCCGCCTGTTACTCAGACAACCGGTACCTCTTGGCAGCCCACACCAAAAGCAACAGAAAAACTGCCATGACCCTTGCAAAATACAGGATATATGATCCAGGTCAACGAAACCGCTTTTTCTCTATACTGGCCGGGATGAATCCCTGGAGACCACCTGAATGCTCTTCCATGGCCCCCTGAGATACCGGATATAAATCATGGCAAACAGGGCCATCAGGTAAATGGTAATGCAGGTCCATACAAAAAAGAGCCCGACATCAAACAGCCACCTGCCCACAAGGACCGGAACAAAGAGAAATCCCGCCCCTGCCGCCACCATGCACCCCATGACATAGGCCGTATCCCCGGCGCCCTTGAGAACTCCGGTGTAGATGACACCCAGTGCGTCGAATACCATGTATACTGCCACAAACCTGAGAAGGAGACGGCCTGTGACCAGGATGGAGGCCGTGTCCCCGGCCAGGGTTTCCCGGGAGATGAACAGACGGATCAAGGGATCCGGGAACAGGACAAAAACAACGGCAAGAACCAGGGCGTAGACCAGGGCCAGCCGTACCGTGGCCGATGCAGCCCGCACTGCCGCCCCCGTATCCCCGGAGCCCATGGCCTGGCCCACCAGAATGCTCACCCCCATGGAAAATCCGTACATGGGCATGTAGGACATGGCATTGATGGACATGGCCAGGTTGGTGACAGCCAGCTCCAGTGTTCCGATCCTGCCCACCATGAGAATGAAGAACACAAAGGCCAGGACATCCATGAAGAACTGGACGCCCCCGGGCACGCCAAACCGCAAAAGACGCAGGAACAGTTCAGGGTTGAACCTCCGGGCCAGCCACACGTGGAACCGCCTGTTGTTATCGCGGGTAAAGATCAGGAACCCGAATACTCCTGCCATCAAGCCCCATGACGCAACGGTGGCCAGGGCCGCCCCTGCAATACCCAGTTCCGGGAAACCCCACCTTCCGTTGATCAAAGCATAGTCCAGAGGGATGTTCACCAGGGTTCCGGCGATGGTGATGAGCATGACAACCCCGGTAAATCCCCGGCCGGAAAAAAAGCAGGACAGGGTTGTGCCCACAAGGCTGAGCCCCGTGCCCAGACAGATAATCCTGAAATAAACCGTTTCCAGATGCCGGACAGCCGGGGCATGCCCCACGGCATCAAAAAGGGGATCGGCCGCCCAGGCCAGGCAGGCCATGAACATGGCTCCGGCCAGGGAGAAGTAAAGCCCCTGCCACAGGGACGACCCAACGCCTTCCGGACTTTTTGCCCCGGTGAACTGGGCGATGAACACGTTGGTATACCCGGCAACTCCCATGAAAAACGCAGTGAACACAAAGGAGGTTATCCCTGCCGGAAGGGATGCAGCCAGGGCGTCCAGGGAATAATTACCCAGGAACACCCGGTCGGTGAACTCCATGACCGTGGTGGCCCCCATGCTCACAACCAGGGGAAGACTTACCCTGACAACCTGTTTATATTGTCCCATGTTCATTAGGATTTTTACCCTGTATCACTGCGGGGAACGTGATTTTCGGGGCAGACCCCGGCCGCGCTTCTGACGATCCCTCGAGGGTTTCAAGGAAGCTTTCCCAGGACCAGATTCCTGCCTCCTTGGCAACCCTTTGTCTGTGACCGCCCGTTTCTGCGCTTCCCTGGCAGGGGCAAGGCGCTCCACAAACAGCGTTTTTCCGGTAAAGGGATCCAGGCCGGTATGGTACATGAGGGTGGACCATGTGGACGGGGTGGGGGTAAAAATCTGGACCTGCTCAGGGCTGATCCCCAGTTCTGCCAGGGCGAAACGCTTCAGGGCCTTCATGTCGGCCAGGGTGCACCCGGGATGGGCGGCAATAAGATAGTAAGTGAGGAACTGCTGTTTCCCTGCTTTCAGGGAGAGCCGGTCAAAGGCTTCCTTGAATGCCAGGAGGCTTTTCTGGTCAGGTTTTCCCATGAGGGACAGTACGGCTGGGATCACGTGTTCCGGCGCCACCTTCATCTGGCCCGACACATGGTCCCGGGTAACGGTTTCCAGGTATTTCATGCCAGAAATCTTGTCGCACAGCACCAGATCGTGGCGGATGCCAGACCCCACAAAGACCTTCCTGACCCCCGGAAGTCCCTTGAGCTCATCCAGGAGGGCAATCTGCCCCGAGTGATCCACGGGCAGATTTTTGCAAACACCGGGAAACAGGCACCGCCGGTCTTTGCAAGCACCGGATTTGAGCTTTCTGGAACATTCATACCCGTACATGTTGGCCGTGGGTCCACCCACATCCCGGATGATCCCCTTGAATTTGGGATGCCCAAGGAATTTTTTTGCCTCCCGCACTATGGACTCCCGGCTCCGCCACTGGACGGTCCTGCCCTCGTGCACGGCAATGGCGCAGAAATGGCACTCCCCATAGCAGCCCCTATGGGTTGCCAGGGAAAAACCAATGGTGTCCAGAGCCTTGACCTGCCCGTCCCGGGCATGGAAGGGATGGAGATCGCGCTCAAAATCCAGGTCGTAAAGCCTGTCCAGCTCGGCCATGGACAGGGGGAGCTGCGGCGGATTCTGGATAAGAAAACGGGTATCCTGCTGCTGGGCAAGACCCTTTGAGGTCAAGGGATCCGTGTTGTCATAGAAAAGCCTGAAACTGTCGGCAAAGGCGGCCTTGTCATCGCGTACCCGCTCATGGGAGGCCAGGACAACAAACCCGTCCGGAACAGACCCGGACAGATAGCAGAGCCCTGGAATGGCCTTCACATCCTGTCCCTGTTTCAGGGCCCGGGCAAATGCTGTCAGGGATTTTTCCGCCATCCCGTAGATCAGGTAATCGGCCTTGGCGTCCGCAAGGATGGAGCGCCGGATGGAATCGGACCAGAAATCATAATGGCTGATGCGCCTCAGGCTGGCCTCTATGCCGCCAAGGACAATGGGCCGGGTTGCCCTGAAGTGGTGTTTCACCAGGTTGGTGTAGGCGATGACGGCCCGATCCGGCCGCCGGGAGTTAATGCCGCCCGGGGTGTAGTCATCGCTTTTCCGCCGCTTGCCCGAAGCCGTGTAATTGGCCACCATGGAGTCCACTGTTCCGGCCGTAATGCCCCAGAACAGCCCGGGCTCTCCCAGCCGGGTGATATCATTTCCGGTGGTCATATCCGGCTGGGCGATGATACCTACCCGGAACCCCTGGCTCACCAGGAGTTTTCCCAGCAGGGCAACACCGGTAAAAGGCGAATCGATGTAGGCATCGCCGGTTACGAAAATGATATCCAGGGCTGTCCAGCCAAGGCTGCTTTGTTCCGTGACAGTGGTGGGAAGAAACATGGGTTACGGTTCTTTGTACTCCAGGATCTCCCGGAGATACCTGAAGAGATTCCTGTAGGATTGTCCGGGCTTGTTCAGGTCCATCTCTTTTGATGCATTGCGTACCAGCTGGCGGAGCTTCTGGCGGTCTGTTACCGGAAAATCCGTTATAAAGGTTTCAACTGCCCCGTCGTCCCGGAGCAGTTCATCCCGGTAGGTCTCAACTTTTTTAAAGGCGTTCCGTGCCATGACCCGTCCCAGGGATATCCTGTCCACGGCTTCCTCGACCGGTGCAGGATCCAGGGTCCGCATCAGGCTCCCGATGAACTGGAGCTGACGCCGCCGGGCTCCATGGCTCGGCATGGTCTTTGCCGCAAGAACCGCATCCCTGAGTTTATCCGGGATATCCATACCTGCCAGCTGATCTTTTGACAGTTCGACCAGCTGCTCGCCCAGGCGCTGGAGGGCATGGGCTTCTCGTTTGAATTGGGATTTACTTTTCTCTTCGGATTCCACGGGTGCCTGCTTGAATTGTCCATGTATCCGGTCCATGGGAGCAGCCTTTCTGCAGCCCTCAACCGGAATTCTACGGGTCAGATCATACCGGATACAATCACGTAAATCAAGCCATGGTTTTCCCTGGGGGTGCATCCCCGAGATCAAGAAGGCAAATTCCTGTGTACAGATTTGACTTTACAAATCCTCCAGCCTGGTTCTATACAGGATATTGTATATTCCCAATCACACCGGATTCCAGAAACGGAGGGACACAATGCCGATTATCGTGTGGACGAAAGACTTCTCAGTCGGGAATGATGCCATTGACGAGCAGCATAAACGATGGATCACCATATACAACAGGGCCCATGACAGGATGATGACATGCACCATCGAAGCTCTGTCAACCCTGGGGGCCGACGCTTTAAAAGAGATGATCACCTATACTGAGTTTCATTTTTCCTTTGAAGAACAGTTCATGGAAAGCATCGGGTACCCGGATTTAAGCAACCACCGGAAACTGCACCGGCAATTCTGCTGCGAGCTGGACCGGATTGCACTCTTGATGCACCAGGGGGAGGGCCCCTTGAATTCTGAAATCGTAAAACTGATTGAAACATGGCTGCGCAGCCATATCCTGAATGAAGACAAGAAAATAAAGGAATCTGGACCTGATCCATGCCGATACTGACAACAGCCCTCTTCCTGGACAATCGTTCCGTGATATGCCGACAGTTCACATGGACGATTTCATATGGGCCAGGACAACAGCCAGTTTCTCATTGCTGACAACGAACTGATCTTGTCATCGTATAACCCTGCATACACCATCAGGGCTCCCCCCCGAATTAATGAATTGAAATTTTTTGCAATCGTCGGTTCTTTGGTGTAATGTTCTTATTACAAACTTTTTCAGATACCATTTGAATTGTTAAAACCTTGAACAATTATGACTTATGCAAGTTATGATGAGTTTTGGATAATCCAAAACTCAAGCACTGGAATTTGAATTGTGCTGCAAATGCAAAATTTTGCTGCCAACTAACGATACCATAAAGTGCTCATTGCAAAGGACAGGATCCACCCGTTAGCAACGACAAAATTGAGTTAATAAAAATGAACAAACTGCTTTTCAAAAGCCATAGTTATTATTCCCCAAAACTATCGTGATGAATCGCTAAACGTGTGACGGATTAAAGTTGTTCTGGAGGAAGTTTTATGAGAACATGTCGTTTTATGACACAATGGACACTGTGCTGCAAATTATATGGTCTCGGAATACTGATTCTTTTCCTGGCTATCACTGTCGATATTTCCCAGGGTAAAGATGTAAAGATCGTTCCCAAGGCAAAGACACATGCTATCAGCAAGATGGATTGGTCCCATAGCCAGCAGGACCTTCTCAACGCACTGGAAATTTTTCAAAAGGAACTTCCCCAAACCAAAGGTCAGGTTCTTCGCCTGCAGAAGGAACTTCAGCGAGCCGATCTCATGATAAAAAAGGCTATCGACCTGATTCATCAAGAGAGCCCGGCCCCCCAGGATCTTCAGAATCTTTTCAGGGTTGTCAAGGATTATAAGCTATCTGTAGAGAGTATAGTGAACTATCTAAAAGCAGAAAATGAACGCAGAATTGAAGAAGCAAGGGAACGCAGAGATAAATTGAATTCCATGATAGAGGATTTTTTTGGGAGTTTTGATAACAAAGCGCAGCAACTGCTTAACCTGCTCGTCACAGTTCTAAATACTATGCATGAAATGTGCCCGGAATGCTCAATGATGTAAGGCAACCATGGTGACTGCCTTGCAGTGAGGGAAGGCTGCCACAGTTTTTTTCAGGTGCATTGTCCCGAAGCGCCATGAAAAGGCATTAAAGTTCTGGGGCATGCGAGGGGGGCTGAACTCATGGTGGTCAAAGAAGGAATGAAAAGTCCTATCTCATGAGTTGATTGTTTTAGATTTGAACGAAGGAGGGCTATCATGACAACAGAATTGGAAAGACGAATAAACAATATCAAAGCGACAGCCTTGATGAGGGCAAGAGAGTACATGAGTTCTGTTGAATTGGTTCACTGGTGGGATTCATTTTTAGAAAGCACCCGTAAAGTGACAAGGTTCGAAGAACTTGATGAGAAGACACAAGCCCAGATTTTGGAGTGGGAGGCACATCCTTACAAGATTATCGGTTCTTAGGACGAACACAATTATTATTCCTTGCAAACGCTTTTTAAATGTCCAACACATAGAATTTCAAATGGATTGTGACATTCAAGGATTATATTATCCTAGGGCGGAATATTCCGATGCTGAAAAACTTTATTCTCAGGTCCTTGGATTTTGCAGCCTTGTTCAATGCCTTCTTGATACCAAGCCTCTCCCAGAGAGTCTCGATAACCAATGGACATCCGTATTCAAGCGTCTTCTTGATCTTAAGTTCGTCAAAGGGTCCGATCTCCGATGCAATGGCAATCGAGTCGGCTACGGGATCGGTGAACTCCAACCCGCATATCCGACCGATGGATCTGGATTGGAATTAAAAATTAGGCCAAATATAGATCGTCTAAGGCCAAGAACAGCTTTTCCCGTTCCTCTTCAAAGGATCTCATCAATTCTGTCGCTTTTTGGCCTTCCCCGCGATGGTATAAGTCAACGATCTGGCGAGCATGGGTGTGAACTTTTTCATGATGTTGGCCCACCACAGAAAAAACGGGGATTGCCTTGAGAGCTTGACCGCTTGGGCCGTCATACCATTTCCCGAAAGAGCATTCATGGTGGCTGGTGACCTCTTCCGGTTTCAAGGCCTGTCGGCCATGTAGCAAACCTTCCAGGCGAGAGCGCCATTGAAGATGCGCACTTTTGACTGTACCGATATCAAACGAGGCAGCGGTTATCTTAAACTGGTCTGTAATCTTAGATAGCCTGCTGGCGAGTTTTTGCAAGTCTTGGGCACTGATATTGACCTGGGAGCTACTGGTAGCCATTTCATCAGCGGACAGGTTAACCTCGGTAATATCTTTAGAAATATCACCAGCCACCATGGAGATAGTTGACACATTGGTATTGACCTCTTGTATCCCTTGAGCAGCTTGTAAAACATTGCTGGCGATTTCTTGGGTAGCAATCGCCTGCTCTTCAACTGCAGTTGCAATGGTGGCACCGATTTCATTGACCTGGGTAATAATTTTGGCAACCTGTTGCATTTGATTCACGGTGTCAATTGTTGATGACTGCATGCTACCGATTTTTTGTTTGATCTCCACTGTAGCCTGAGCGGTCTGTTTAGCCAGTTCTTTGATTTCGTTAGCCACTACGGCAAATCCCTTGCCGGCCTCACCAGCCCTGGCAGCTTCGATAGTTGCGTTTAAGGCCAGTAGGTTTGTCTGATCCGATATTTCGGAAATAACTTCGACCACTTTGCTGATGTCTGCAGCTGCGGCCCCCAATTTGTCCATCTTGGTTGTTGCGGCTTGAGCCTGGGAGACTGCTTCACTGGTGATACAGCGTGATTTTTCAGAATTCTGGGCAATCTCCTGCACGGTAGCACTCATTTCTTCCGTGGCAGTAGCCACAATATTGACATTGGTTGAGGCCTCTTCACTGGCAGCGGCCACATTATTCATGTTAGTACTCATCTCCTCGGCAGCTGCCGCCACAGTGTGGGCCTTACCTGAAGTCAATTCGGCGCCCTGGTTCATCTGTTCGGAAATTGTACCAAGTTCTGTAGAAGAAGCAGTCAAGGTTATAATGCCATTATTAACCTCCCGGAACATTTTAGCCAGATTGGAAACCAACCGATTCAATGATTGCGCTAATTTGCCTATTTCATCCTTCTGGTTGATGGACAAGGTTTGCGTAAAGTCACCCTGGGACAATCGCTCAATAAATGATAGGGCCTGGGTCGTTGGGCGGGAGATGGAAGTTGCAATTAGACCAGCCAGTACAAGACTTGCCAGTATGGCTATGGCAGTTATTACGACAACATAACGACGTGTGTTTAGGGCTTCTTTGAGCATAGTTTCGTCGCTCATAATCTTGTCGCGGGCTGATTTGCGAATGTCATGAAGAAGTTCCTGGACCTGGGTTAGTGCCGGCAGTGTTCTCCGGTTAAGAACCTCACTGGCGGCAACCAGACCTGCGCTCTTCTCAGCATTTGTTTCCATGGCCTGATTAATTTCGATAACAGATTTGTGTAATTGGTGATGAGGACTTTCTATCTTTTTTATCAAGTCCACCATATCCGGATATTCAGCTTCCAGATCTTTGCGGCCTTGACCATATAGCCATTGACCGAAACCACACTGGTGGTCGTCGGTCTGCACATCAATCCTGTGGACTTGTGAATCGGTCCACAACAGATTGACCTTGCTGATCCAATTGAGATGATCTACCTCTTTCTGGGCCAACAAACCATCAAGCCGATTGCCCAAGATAACGGTTTGGGCGTCTTTAGCCACCGAGCCAACCCCTCTGTAGCTGAAAATACCAACAGCAACTAATAGCAATAATACAATCCCGAATCCTAAAAACAATTTATTACGCAATCCGATGTCTTTCCAACGCATGCTATGATCCTTTTAAAAAAGTTAATCGCATATTTATAACAAAAATTTTATGATTATAGGGCATGATGCATTTTTTGTAAAGTTAGCAATATGTTAGCGGCGACCTCAAAATGTATGAAAACAACCGGAATGAAATCGTAACGTTTTTCAGGCATAAAAATTGCATTTTAAAGATAAGCAACTGGCTGAAATAAAACAAAATTCATAAAAGAAGATGAAGAACAAAAGTTGAAAATTCTCTTTTCAAGAAGAAAATGTATCATCTTTATACCGGAGGTTTTATGACATATTCAGGTTGCTCCTCACAGTATTAAATTAAGTGTTTTGTGCATATATTAAAATCAATACAATTCGGTCAGATAGGAAAACTGATATGCAAATACATCTGTTGACGGTCATTCGAAGTGAGCCATTTACGGTCATAGGAATTGAGCCACACCAGGATTAGGAAGTGGCGCCTCCACCCAGCTGCCAAGCGGGATCACCATGAGCCTTGACTATGTTCATGGCGATGATAGGTTTCTTCAGTCGTAATCTAATTGACTATAGCCTTGCTGCATGGTAGCGTTTTTTCATCGAACCAGGAGATCGTAATGAAACCAAGACCACCCTGCTACGAATACCTGAATTGTAACCAGAAGAACTGCCCGATGTTCAAGGACCACAGTGGCCCATGCTGGGAAAGGGCCGTCCCGGAACATACCCATCCATTCATCCAAATTTTCGTTGAAAGGGGCGTCATCACCCGTATCAGGACAAGTGTGAACTTTGTAAGTATCGGCTGGCTTTTGACCCGAGGGAAAACAAATGAAGATTGAAACGAATTTCTATACGATCACCGCATATGAGAACCTTGTTTGCACTGAATTCTTTTCTTCCTGGGATGAAACGGTTGTACAGAATTTTGTAAAGGACTTGAGGGCTATCGGCCTGCAGCTATATACCGATAAAGCATGGGCTATTCTCTCTGATAGGACAAAATGGTACCTATATACGCCAGAAGCTGAAAAACTCCTTATAGAAGCCGCGACGTCTGTAAAAACAAAACTTACACATTATGCTGTCGTTACGGGCCCCGAGCATCGTGCGGTTAAAAAATGGCAGAGCAATGAAATAATCAAAAATGGTGTGGTTTTTGAGGTCAAATTTTTTGAAAAGGTCAAAGATGCTGAAGAATGGTTGGCATCGTTCGGTTACCGCATGACTCCCCTGGCAGTCGAATCGAAAAGCCTGGGATAATATAGAGGGTTGGATATCGCATAGGCATTTATACTCAATTTACGAAATATTTATGCCTATCGTCAACACCCCCTGCGGTAAAACTGAATATGTTGCAATTCCGCTTTACAAGTCCACCGGGGGGGTTGTACAGAAATCGTATCGTTTGTTTCAATTGGGCCGTCTGGATTGTGGAAGAATTATAAGGGGATCTCAATTCATGTCATGTACAAAACAAACCATCATCGACTCGATATCAGAGAAATTACAAATTTCAGCTAATGAATCCAAAAATGTGGTTGAAGATCTTCTGGAGATAATAAAATCCACTCTGGCATCTGGAGAAAACGTCATGTGTTCAGGATTCGGAACATTTTGTGTAAAAGAAAAATCCCCACGAAAGGGCCGGAACCCGGCTACAGGCGTTGCAACGATACTGCCGGGAAGACGAGTGGTGACCTTCAAGTGCTCTGGGAAGCTGAGGAAGAAGATCAATAAGAACACAGAGAGCACGGATTGATTTTTTCTTGGACTGGGGTGGGGATGCGGTGGGATGGATATGCTGGAGGGATGAAAATGCCTATAATAGAATGGACCGACAGCCTTAGCGTAGGGGTTAAAGATTTAGATGAGCAGCATCAAAAATGGTTCGCCATCTACAATAAAGCTCACGATCAAATGATGAGCGGTAGCATTGAAGCGCTGAATTTATTAGGACCAGAAACGCTGAAAGAAATGATAGCGTATACCAATTTTCATTTTGCATCCGAAGAGCAGTTTATGGAAAAGATGAAGTATCCAGGACTTGAGGATCATAAGGCGCTGCACAAGAACTTCATCAGAAGACTGGATCAAGTTGCACTTGAGATTCATAGAGGTGAATTTATTTTGAATTCAGAGGTGATAAAGTTGATTCAGAATTGGCTGATTAATCACATCATGGTTGAAGACATGAAGATCAATGTTTTTGCTGGGAAATGATTATTGACAGAAGATGGAACCGGTTGTGCATTGGGCTAATGATCTGGACGTGCTATGATATATTGGAGGGGTGATTTTAAGGTCATTTAATGCGATTATGTTTACGCATTGAATCGTTGAATTTTGGAAGAATTCAGGATAATGCAAGTAGTCTTGAGTTTTGGAATCCTGAATGATAGTTGCAAGAATGTGAAAGTCGATTCAAACCTCAACTATAGGTAATACCCATGGCTGAAAGACCTACGTATGAAGAGCTTGAGCAAAGAGTTCTGGAATTAGAGAAAGGCAATTTCAAGCGCAAGCAGGCTGAAGAATCTTTACAACTTACTCAGTTCGTTTTTAACAAAGCTACTATTGGAATATATCACATATCATCCGATGGTCGGATTTTGAATGTCAACGAACAGGTTACCAAGAGTCTTGGCTATACCAAAGATGAATTGTCAAACATGACTATCTCTGACATTGATCCAACTTTATGCCATCAAAATTTAGAATCGTTATGGCAGACACTCTGTAGAAACAAGTGGAACAGAATTGAAACAGTCCATAAACATAAAGAAGGTAAAATCTTCCCTGTAGAAGTAATTACCAACCTGTTTGAATACAATGGAAAAAAATTTTCCATATCTTTTGTTCAGGATATCACTGAGCGCAAGCTGGCTGACAAAAAGAGAA
>JAZDGN010000107.1:0-39195 GCA_043806875.1 Pseudomonadota bacterium | reverse complement strand
AATTTGCCAAAGATTGCTGTTTCCATACCCCCTGGCAATCAAATCATCAATGAGATACCCCGGCCCCTCGTTGGAGAGTACAAACGTTCGCACCTCAGTAGGGGCAACTTGAGCATTCCCGGACATAGCAAACTGGACCAGCGTCAACAAAGCAACCAGAACGACAATTATAGACCTTTTCATGAGGAACCATCCACGATATCGGGGTTGATTTTATGCATATTTTGCAGTGTCATGAATCCATATCAATATTCTTGGGAAATGACAATTAGATTATCGCAAATATTACTTTCCTTTATTTGCACAGTCCCATACGATCCTGTCCCAGATTCCTGCATCAGCCATACCTGTAATAAAGACAGCGAACTTTCAAATGAGCGAAAGCCTTTTTCTTAATCCCGTTCAGAATGATTTGTCGGTTTGGGAATAGGACGATGATCAGGTGATGAGCATGGCCGTTCCATGATTGACCTGTCTGATATCGAATGGCACCGAAAAACCTATATTGAGAAAAGGAAGTTTCACAATGACCCCGGAGAACGGCGGGGCAGGGGGGGCTTTTTTGTTGGATTCACCACGGTAGCAACATCACCTGAATACCGGAAAAATCCGACATGACCCAAGGTCCCTATGAATCTGTTGGATAGTTTTGGATAGTTGTTGATATAGGTAACTAATTGATTTTATAACTATAATATGGCGGAGAGGGTGGGATTCGAACCCACGATCCCGGTTTGGCCAGG
Source organism: Pseudomonadota bacterium (assembly GCA_043806875.1). Taxonomy (GTDB): domain Bacteria; phylum Desulfobacterota; class Desulfobacteria; order Desulfobacterales; family Desulfobacteraceae; genus JAZDGN01. The sequence continues at coordinate 38,452 of JAZDGN010000107.1, read as the reverse complement.
ATACTGCTTTTCGAGAGCAGGGCCTTCAACCGCTCGGCCACCTCTCCGTGGTGTGAATATGGATGTAAAAATGTTTCTCCCTATTGCTCCCAGTCAGGGGTCTTGCCCTGATTGTTTTGGCGGAATGGTAGCCAGGCAAGGCCAAAGGCATCCAGAGTGATGTCACTGCTTTTGGGCTTGACCGTAACCTCCTCAATGGGTTCGGCTTCAGGATCAAAGGACAGACTCAATGCGTCGATTTCATCCTGGAGTCCGGCTTCCAGCTCCCGGAGCTGGGCCTGGATCGCCTCGGCCCGTTCTTCAGCGCGGTTGACATCCATGTTTTCCTGACGCATCCGGCTGGCCGACCGCATGGCCGTCCCCATGCTTCTGGCCGAGGTTGCACTAACGACCTTGCGGCCCAGAAATGCCCCCAGGATTGCCGAACCAAAGGAAATGGCTGTCTGAACCTTGCTGGAGGATGCCTGCTCGGTTTCCCTGGATATGGCTTGCTCGGCCCGCATAAGGCTATTTTTGAGAGTGGTGAAGCGAACATTGTATTTCTGGCGCAGTTTTTCAACTTCCAGATCCCGCTTCTCCCTTGCCTTCTGGGACAGCCGTGCCCGGAATTCCCTTTCCGACTCTCCCAGTCTGCTGGTTTCGTTGAATTGCCTGGACTTGAACAGGGTCAGGGGGCGGTTCTGAGTCACCCAGCGCAGGAGGTCCTTGCGCCATTTTGTGTAGGATGCGGGTTTCCCAGCCGCAGCCGGAATCTCTGCATATTCCGCACCGAAAAGGGGGCGGGTGTCAAGGCTGCCGGGCTTGAATTCCATGGCGCTGTCCCAGTCCAGGGGGATGGGGCCGTAATCCAGCTGGGCGGCAAACCCTACGGTCTCAGTCGTATTGATGCCAAGGCCTGTGCTGGCGTAGTGGACATCAAGGCGGCCCACCACGGCCGGATAATAGATCAATCCCCGGTCAGACCCTGAAGCGGTTAGGAAAAAGGTATCCAGTCCGGGCGGGGACGGCGGGGGGGCGAAAGAACCGCCAGGAATTCGGGGCTTGATTTCCGGCTCCGGGTTCGGGCTTTTCCAGGCGGATTCGGGTGCCGGGATGGATTCAGCTTTTTGACCAGCGGTGAGCATCTTGATCTGGTCACGGGTCATGGGCCCGCTCAGGTAGGAGAGGGTCCACCGGGTATGAAAGATGGCAGGCCGGTTCTCATGGACGTTGTGGAGCAGAAATACCCGTTTGTCCAGACCTGCTATCGTTTTTTCCATCTCGCCGCGCTGAAATCCGCTTCCTGCTGACGCGCCTTCCAGTCCTGCCAGGACGCGTTCCTTGTCCCGTTCGGTCTGGAGCCGTCCGATGAACCAGGTGCCGGTGTTTGACAGCCCTTTGTAGTCCAGGTCAACGGGGTTCTGGGTGGAGAGCACCAGGCCCAGTCCAAAGGCGCGGGCCTGTTTGAGCAGTGTCAGGAGCGGGGCCTTGGAGGGCGGGTTTGCCACCGGCGGCAGGAATCCGAAGATTTCATCCATGTAAAGCATGGCCCGCAGGCTGGACGTGCCGGGCTGGGTCCGGATCCAGCCCAGGAGTTCATTGAGCAGCAGGGAGACGAAAAACATTCGTTCCGCATCGCTCAGGTGGCTGATGGTGAAAATGGATGCCCTGGGTTTCCCCACGGGGCTGTAGAGGAGGCTTGGGATATCCAGTGGGTCCCCTTCGAGCCAGGCGTTGAATCCCGGTGCTGCAAGAAGGTTGTTCAGGCGCATGGCCAGGGAGAACCGATCCTTGGGGGGGAAAAAGAACTCCAGGTCCATTACGCCGATGCGTTCAAAGGGTGGTGCCTGGATGGCGTTGATCAGACCTGCCAGGTCAAGGCTCCGGCCCTGGCTCCATGCCTTTTCCAGGATGGTGGACACCAGGATGTGCTCCCGGCTTGCAATGGGGTCTGCCTCAATTCCCAGGAGAGACAGGAGACCGGTTGTGGTGGTCTGGATCCGTTCGCGGAACAGGTCCCCGTCCTCAAGGATGGCCTGGGGCGGCGGGGAGAAACTTCTGAGAACGCTTACCTGGCGTCCTGCAGTGCTTCCCGGGGTGTAAACCGTAATGTCGGCGGCGGTTTTAAAACGGGCGATCCGTTCCGGCCCCTGGTGCCACTGTGCCAGTCCGCTCTGCCACACCTTTGCCTGATCGGCGGCGTACTGGTCCGGTGATAGTCCCCGGGATGCGGCATCGGAGGGGCTTATCCAGGGCCGGAAATCTTTGGGTGCAAGGTCGGGAAAGGTCAAAAGCAGGTTGGGAATGTCACCCTTGGGATCAATGGCGATAACCGGGATGGCGTCGATCAGGGCCTCTTCGATCAGGCTGATTCCAAGGCCTGTTTTCCCGCTGCCTGTCATGCCGATGATAACGGCATGGGTGGTAAGGTCCTTGGCGTCGTAAAGAATCAGATCCTCTTTCAGGGACCTGGCTTCAGGATCGTATTCCTGCCCGAGGTAAAACACACCCAGTTTTTCATAACGGTCTTCCATGGAAGTCCTCCACTTTCCCGGCCGTTGATCCGCATGGGATTCAGCCTCCTGATCCCGCGAGTGTGTTTCAACTGTTCCCGGGATCTGATCTTTGAAGTATCACAGTAAGGCTACTATGATCAAAGCTTGGAATCCTGTCAAGAAATTTGAACTGGGAAATACAGTGTACGGCACTGTGCCGTAGCCGGGATCAGGTGCTGGGGAGCCTGATGATGATGACGGTTCCTTCACCAGGAGCTGATCGGACGTCCATTTCTCCCTTGTGTTCATCAACGACGATGAAATAGGATACCGACAGTCCCAGCCCCGTCCCCTTATCAACACTTTTGGTTGTGAAGAACGGTTCGAAAATGCGCTTCTGTGTAGCGAGATCCATGCCGGGGCCATTGTCCTGTATCTCAATGCAGGCCATTGACTGCTTTATCTTCAGGCCCAGGGTCAATCTGGGGATTTGGTTGTCCTTTGTGTTCACGTGCATGGCGTGGGCAGCATTCTTGATGACGTTGAAAATGACCTGCTGGATCTTGCCGGCTTCGCATGGGACCGGCGGCAAATCAGGGGCATAGTCACGGATGATCTTGATTGCGTTGAAATCGTAGTTGCGGTTCAGATCCCAATCATTCCGGGCAAGTTGGATGGATTTTTCCAGGATGGGAACCAGATCATGGTGTTTTTTCCGGGAGTCGCCTTTCCTGGCAAAACTGAGCATGTTTTCCACGATTCCGGCTGCGTGGGTTCCGGCGTTGTGGATATGTTCAAGGAGCTTGATAACGCCGCGTTCCTCCATATAGGCGTTGATGGTCTCCAGTGTGGTGCCGGCCTTTTCTGCGGCGCTTTGATTGGCGGGAAGGCGCTTTGACAGCCGGTTTAGAGCCACCTGCGCGTTCTGCATCATGCCGGCCAGGGGATTGTTTATCTCCTGGGCCATCCCGGCGGCAAGGCCGCCCACGGACATCATTTTTTCCGACTGGACAAGCATCTCCTGGGTGCGTTTCTGCTCGGTAATGTCGCGCATGAACGCCAGCACTCCGGGGCTGCCCTGCCATTTGATGCACGATGTGTTCAGTTCCATGAAGCGGATGCTGCCGGATTTGTCCACGGTCCTTGCAACTTGGAGGCCTGGAACTTTCCGGCCGCTGATACAGTGCCGGTATGTCTGGGAAAGTGAGTCCCGGTCATCAGGATGGAAAAATTCTGGGAACGGCATCTGATCCAGTTCCTCCGGGAGCGCGCTGAAGATCTCATGGAACCTTGGGTTGGTATAGCAGATGGTCTCGTCCTGTATGATGCAGACACCATCGGTGGAGCTTTCGATGAGCATTCGGTACTGGTATTCCGATGCGCGCAATGTTTCAATGAGCCTGTCGCGGTCAAGCACTGTTCTTTCATATTCAGAAATCAACTCCCGTGTCAGGAGCCTCAGTACTGATGTATAGGTCCGTTGCAGGATACTTGGAACCTTCCACTCAAGGTCAATGCGGCAATGGTCATCACCATTGAGCACGCATTTGGATTCCACAGCATTTATGGAACGGGCCCCGGACGTCCTGGCAAGGCCGATGTAGATCCCCAGGTTCCAGTTGCAGACATCTTTGGTAACACGGAACCCGGGTCTGTAGTGCAGGTCTACCGTGGCAGCGGTATCTTCCAGGCGGGTGACCCTCACCTCTTTTGTCCGGTTGAATTTGGCGTTGAGTCTGGCGGCTTTTCTGACAAGCGCCTTGGGCCCCATGAGTTTGCAGAAAAAAAGATCACGGTTGGAAAGGTTTTCCAGAATGGCCCCCTGTCCTGCAGTCTGTTCAGGGAAGGGACCCGGTACCACTGTTTTTATGGATCCCAGCAGGGCCAGGGACAGTTCATTGGAAATCCAGTAGGATTCGTCGGTCAGGTGCTCCAGGGTGACGGGTTCCAGAAGGTCAGGGGAGTTTTTATTGGGGATGAGGAACCTGCCTGATCCCACGGCATTCCGGAAAAGTCTCCTAAGGGATTCTTCCCCGTAACGTGCTTCAATATATCCGAAAAGACCTTTGAAATTAAGGCAGTTTATATCTTTTTCCATGTTGTCCCACTGTTTAACGGTCTGGATGCTTCCGGATAAGGGTATAATAAATTCAATAGACGGGCAAATCAATTCTCCAGGGTCCTGTGGTAAGTTCTTTAGTTTTCCGGGAAAATGGACTATACTTCACAAAATCGGGAAGAAAAAGCAATGAAGTGAAGAAACGGTAATTCATGAAAGAAAAGTTGACAGCAAGGGAGGGCGTGAAATGATTGTCGGTATTCTGAAGGAAATAAAAATTGCTGAGAAACGGGTCAGCATGACACCCGCAGGCGTGACTGCCATGATCCATAGCGGCCACCAGGTTCTTGTTGAGAAAAATGCCGGTTCCGGGGCAGGGTACCCGGACGCAGACTATGCCGCTGCCGGAGCCGTGCTGGTGGATACCCCTGCTGTAATTTTTGAAAAAGCGGACATGGTCATGCATGTCAAGGAACCCCAGCCGTCTGAATATGATTTTATCCGGGAAGGACAGATCATCTTTACCTATCTTCACCTTGCAGCGGATGAGATGCAGACACGGGCTCTGATCAAAACCAATGCCATTGCCATCGCCTATGAGACCATTGAAAGGGACAACCGCTCCCTTCCTCTCCTGGTTCCCATGAGTGAGGTCGCCGGCCGTATGGCTACCCAGGAAGCCGCAAAATACCTGGAAATGCCCCAGGGTGGCATGGGCATTCTCCTTGGCGGCGTGACCGGTGTGGAGCCTGCGACGGTTGTCATCATCGGCGGCGGTGTCGTTGGGATCAATGCGGCAAAAATGGCATGCGGCCTGGGGGCCAAGGTGTATATCCTTGATACAAACCTTGAACGGCTTGCCTATCTGGATGATGTCATGCCTGCCAACTGTTTTCCCATCATGTCCAATGCCGGGGTGCTCAAGGATCTGGTAAAAAAGGCTGATGTGGTTATCGGGGCTGTCCTGGTCGCCGGGGCAAAGGCGCCCAAACTGCTGACCCGGGATATGATCGGGACCATGAAAAAGGGATCGGTGGTGGTTGATGTGGCCATTGACCAGGGCGGCTGTTTTGAAACATCAAAAGCAACAACCCATGACAACCCATGTTATGAGGTTGATGGCGTTATCCACTACTGCGTGGCCAATATGCCCGGTGCTGTTGCAAAGACATCGACCCTTGCCCTGACCAATGCAACCCTTCCCTATGTCATCCAGATCGCGAACAAAGGCTGGAAAAAAGCCATGCAGGATAACCGCGAAATCAGGCGCGGGGCCAATATCATCAAGGGTAAGGTAACCTATAAGGCGGTGGCCGAAGCCTTTGGGCTTGATCATACACCTGTGGATGAATTCCTATAGATGCAAAAAGGATCCAAAGACAGGGCGGAGCCGGGGAGGCTGTACAGAAGCGGATTTATGAACATACTGGTTATCAATGCAGGCAGCTCTTCACTCAAGTACAAATTTTTTGACATGAACGGCAGCCGCGTGATGGCAGAAGGTATGGCCGAGCGGATCGGGGAACCCGAATCTGTCCTGACGCACCGGAATATAGCCGATAAAGGTCATGAAACCGCCAGAATACAGGCTGGCATCCGTGACCACAGGGATGCCATGCTCCTGATGGAGAAGCTGCTTACCGATCCAGCTATAGGTGTGATCCATACAGTTTCGGAGATCGCAGGTATCGGACACCGGGTGGTCCAGGGAGGTGAAGCCTTCAGGGAAGCTGTCTGTATCACCGATGCCGTAAAACTCTCCATCCGGGAGAACAACCCATTGGCACCGCTCCATAACCCGGCCAACCTGGTCGGCATAGACGTGGCACAGGAACTGTTCAAAGGCATCCCCAATGTCGCGGTGTTTGATACCCAGTTCCACCAGACCATGCCGCCCAAGGCATTCATGTACGGCCTGCCCTATGATTGCTATACCCGGCTGAAGATACGCAGATACGGATTCCACGGCACCTCCCACAACTATGTTTCCAGGGAAGCGGCAAAGCTCATGGGAAAACCGGTCCACGACCTCTGCCTGATCACGATTCATCTGGGCAATGGGTGCTCCATCGCAGCCGTTAAATATGGACAGTGCATTGATACCTCCATGGGAATGACACCCCTTTCAGGCGTAATGATGGGGACCCGGACAGGGGACATTGACCCTGCCATTGTCGGATACCTGCTGGAGCAGACCGGGATGAGCCTCAGGGAACTGGACGATGTGCTGAACAGGCAGAGCGGACTCAAGGGGATCTCCGGGTCCAATGATATGCGAGATATCCATGCCAGGGTTGACCAGGGAGACCCCCGGGCGGCGCTGGCCCTGGATATGTTCACCTACCAGGTGAAAAAATATATCGGTTCCTATGCCGCAGCCCTCGGGCATCTGGATGCTGTTGTCTTTACGGCCGGAATCGGTGAAAATGATGCACGGACAAGATCCCTGATCTGCCAGAACCTGTTGTCCGTTGGCATTGAGCTCGATCCTTCCGAAAACATCGCCGCCCGCCCCGGTCCCTTTGCTATCCATTCGGGCAGGAGCCGGGTTCAGGTATGGGTGATCCCCACCAACGAGGAGCTTCAGATCGCAAAAGAGACTGAAGCGATTCTCAAAAATGCTTTACACAATGGAAAAAAAACAGACATGCCCGCCATGGGGTGAAAACACCCCCTTGCGGTGAGATGGCCCCGGGATAAGGGTTCCTGGAATACGGCCTCAGGGTGGCATGATATTAGCAAGAATCAGGGTCGGACCTCCAACCAGAACCGGGGGACATGGACCCATGACAAATTCTGCCTTTCATACACGCGATGCACTGTTCCTCGAAACCCGGGAGATCCGGAGTCTTGTTGATTTCCTTAAGCATGGAAAATACACGGTGCTGGGGCCGGTTGTCTCCAGGGGAGCCATAACCTGCGGTGAACTCTCGTCCGTGGACGACCTGCCCGTTGGGTTGACCGACGAGCAGGATGCCGGTGTTTTCCGCATGGAAAAAACAGGCGCTCCTCTTTTGTTCGGCTACGGTCCGACAGCCCTGTCGTGGAAACCCTTTCTCCTGCCTCCCGAAAGTACTCTGTTCAAGGTACAGAAGCAGGGGGCTGGTTTCAGCGTCATCCCGGAGGTGCCCAGTGAGTTGAAATATGCCTTTGTGGGGGTCAGGTCCTGCGACCTGGCAGCCATTGATCTCCTGGACAGGGTCTTCATGAAAGGTCCGTACCCGGACCCCGGTTATTCCTCAATCAGAAAGAACCTGTTTATCCTGGCCGTGGATTGTACCCGGGCCGGGGGAACCTGCTTCTGCACATCCATGAAAACCGGCCCCAGGGCCCTGGCAGGTTTTGACATAGCCCTTACCGAGGTGTTCCAGGGTTCTTCCCACTATTTTCTGGCCCGGCCGGGCACCCGACGGGGCAGAACGCTTCTGGACAGGACCTGTGCCCGGACCGCATCGGCCGATGAAATACAGGTGGCTGACACATTGCTGGACCAGGCGTCCCGGAACATGGGGCGGAGTCTGGATATGTCAGGTATTTCGCGGATATTCAGTGACAAGTTCAACCATGAAGGATGGGATGAAATTTCCAGGCAATGTCTTACCTGCGGTAACTGTACGGGTATCTGTCCCACCTGTTTTTGTACCACTGTGGAAGATTTAAACGCCATTGACGGATCAAGAGCCCGGCGGCTGCGCAAATGGGACACCTGTCTTTCCAGGGAGTTTTCCCATATGCACGGGGGCAGTATCCGGTCCAGCCAGACTGCCCGGTACCGCCAGTGGATGACGCACAAACTTGTCACCTGTAACGATCAGTTCGGTGTTCCCGGCTGTGTTGGATGCGGCCGCTGCATCACCTGGTGTCCGGCAGGGATTGACATCACGAAAGGGGCAGAGAAAATTCTGGGAAGGGATCTATAATGAACGGAGCAAATACCATGGACCCGATGCGTAAGATGTTATCAGAGCACGTGTTTTTTAAAAATTTTGACAGGACCCTGATCCTGGAGCTTGTCGAGTGCGCATCTGTCGCCACTTTTGGACCGGACACCATGATCTACAGGGAGGATGAGCCGGCAGACAGTTTCCTGCTGATCCGCAAGGGCCGGGTTGCTGTTGAGATCTTTGTTGAAGGACGCGGACCGCTCACCATACAGACGGTTTATCCCGGGGACGTCCTGGGCTGGTCCTGGCTGTTTCCTCCTTACAGGCGGCGGTTTGATGCCAGGGCGGTGGAGGCAACGGAAACCATTGTCCTGGATGGTCTTATGCTGAGAGAAAAGGCCGAGAACAATAACCGGCTCGGTTACGAACTGTTAAAACGGTTCTCAAAGGTGGTGGTGGACCGGCTCCAGGCGGCCAGTGTTAAATTACTGGATATTTATGGGCATCATGCCTGATGTGTTCGCCTCCGGCAAATACTCCAGTGACAAGGATCTGGAAATGAAGACACAACCTGTCGATTTTATGACCACAACTCCGATGCCTGTTCGGCGCTTTATCAGGGAAACCCACGACACGTTCAGTATCGAACTTGTGCCTCCGGGTTCGGGCTTTTCATTCAAGGCCGGTCAGTTCAACATGCTTTACATGTTCGGAACAGGGGAGGTCCCCATTTCCATCAGCGGAGATCCTGGAGATGAGCATAGGATTATCCACACAATACGTGCCTACGGGTCCGTCACCAGCCGTATGATGGGGCTCAGAAAAGGGGACTCGGTGGGCGTCCGCGGACCCTTCGGCAATCCCTGGCCCATGGAGTCCCTCTCAGGAAAAGACGTGCTGCTGATTGCAGGAGGCATTGGGATCGCCCCGCTGCGCCCTGTGATTCATCATATCCTGAGCACCCGGGAGCGTTATGGGAAGGTCATTATTCTCTATGGTGAAAGAACTCCGGGAGATCTTTTGTACCGGAACCAGCTGGAACACTGGCGGGGGCGTTTCGACCTTGACATCGACGTGACCGTGGACAGTGCAAGGGAAGGGTGGCGCGGCAATGTGGGACTTGTAACAGGCCTGATCAGCCAGGCCGCGTTCGATGCTGCCGGTACTGTGGCCATGTTGTGCGGGCCTGAAATCATGATGGTCTACGCCATCCGGGAACTGGAAGCCAGGGGGGTCACCCATGACCGGATTTATGTTTCCACGGAGCGGAACATGAAGTGCGGTATCGGTCTGTGCGGTCACTGCCAGCTGGGTCCTGTGTTCGTCTGCAAGGATGGACCCGTATTCCGGTATGACCGCGTCAGACATCTATTTCGAAAACGGGAGATGTGACATGACCATCCCATTAAAACCAAAACTCGCACTCTGGAAGTTCGCTTCCTGTGACGGCTGCCAGCTGAGCCTCCTCAACTTGGAGGATGATCTGCTGAACGTTGCAGAGCATCTGGATATTGCCTATTTCCCGGAGGGGTTTCGGCAGGAAACCAGGGGGCCCTATGACATTTCCCTTGTTGAAGGGTCCATTACCACGCCCCATGATGCGGAACGCATTCACAGGATCAGGAGGATGTCCAGGATCCTGATCGCCATGGGGGCCTGCGCTACCTCCGGCGGCATTCAGGCCCTGCGTAATTTCGCCAGTGTGGATGGCTTCACACGTCTTGTTTACCCGAAACCCCAGATGATCAATGCGCTGAACAAATCAACGCCCATTTCAGACCATACCCATGTGGATTATGAGATCCATGGGTGCCCGGTAAACAAATTTCATATCATTGAAACACTTCTGGCCATCCTGAATGGACGCAGGCCCAATATCCCGGCATACAGCCTGTGTGTGGAGTGTAAACGGCTCGGCATTGTCTGTGTCATGGTCACCGGTAAGGAACCTTGCATGGGACCTGTGACCCGGGCCGGGTGTGGCGCCCTGTGCCCGTCTTTCTCCAGGGGATGCTATGGGTGCTTCGGTCCCAAGGAAACGCCCAATACAGCTGCGTTGAGCGATATCTGGAAGAGGCGGTTCCAGATGAAAGATCCTGATATCGTTCTTGCCTTCCGGCGCTTTACCTCAGGTGCGGAACCTTTCCGCAAAGAGAGTGAAATTCATGAAACTTGAAAGGACAATCAAGGTGGACTGTCTCGCCCGAATCGAGGGCGAAGCCGGCCTGACAGTGAGAATCATGGACACCGGATCCATAGATGTGAAATTCCGGGTATTCGAGCCCCCGAGGTTTTTTGAGGCATTCCTGAGGGGACGCTCCTTCAGGGAGATCGGGGATATCACGGCCCGGATCTGCGGAATCTGCCCTGTTGCCTATATCATGAGTTCGGCGGCAGCCATTGAAAACGCGTTCGGCGCAGAGCCAGGCCCCAGGATTCGGGATCTCAGGAAGATGATCTATCTCGGTGAATGGATCGAGAGTCACGCCCTCCATATTTACATGCTCCATGCACCGGATTTCCTGGGATACGATGATGCGGTGAAGCTGGCCATGGACCACCGGGAGGTCGTGGAGCAGGGACTTGGATTGAAAAAGCTGGGAAACGATGTTGTCCGTATCCTTGGCGGACGTGAAGTCCATCCTGTGAACTGCAGGGTAGGCGGTTTTTACGGGCTTCCGGAACACAGGGTTCTCCAGGGGATGACTGAACGGATAAAAAGGGCCAGGGATGCGGCCGTGGCAACCGTCCGATGGACAGCGGGTTTCCACTTTCCCGATTTTGAGCAGGACTATGAGTTTGTGGCCCTTTCCCACCCCCATGAGTACGCCCTCCTGGACGGCAGGCTTATTTCAAGCAAGGGTCTGGATATGGATATTTCTGGTTTTGAAGACGTTTTCAAGGAAGAGCAGGTTGAGCACTCCACATCGCTGCATTCACGCATGAAAGACGGATGCCTCTACCTCACCGGCCCCATGGCCCGGTTCAACCTCAATTTTGAAAAATTGTCCAAGACGGCCCGTGAAGCTGCCCGGGAAGCCGGACTCAAACCCCCGTGCTTCAACCCGTTCAAGAGCATCGTCATCCGGAGTGTGGAGCTGGTCCACGCCTGCGATGAAATCCTTTTGATCCTGGAATCCCTTGAACTGCCGGATCCACCCGCCATCGAAGTTCATCCCAGGGCCGGAACCGGGATCGGGTGCACCGAGGCCCCCAGGGGAATCTGCTGGCACAGGTACACCTTTGATGATCACGGCACTGTCCTGAGTGCACGGATCGTTCCGCCAACCGCCCAGAATCAGAAGATCATCGAGTGTGATATCATGCAGTTTGTTGCAAACAACAGGAACCTGTCCGATGACAAACTTGTCCGGATGTGCGAACAGGTAATCCGGAACGCTGATCCCTGCATTTCATGTTCCTGCCATTGTATTGATCTCAGGAGAACTGCACATGCCGGCATCCGGAAAATCGGCTGACTGACGCCCACGAGTCACTTCCTGCTTTAATCTTTTCATTATTTCTGGTAAACAAGGATCAATTGCTTTTTTGTTTATTTTAATGGAAAGATAGAGTCCAGGTATGAAAAAATTCGGGGAAGTTGTGCTTTCAATAACCGTGGTTCTGTGGTTCTTCTGCGCAACAGCCTCTGCTGAACCGGGAAGAGGTATCACCAACCCGGCCATGGCTTACTGTGAAGCCATGGGGTATACCTATATCGTTAAAACAGATAAGCAGGGGAATGAATACGGTGTGTGCCAGTTTCCGGACAAGACTTCCTGTGACGCATGGGATTTCTACAAGGGAAAAGCCGGGAAAAAGTTTTCCTATTGTTCAAAAAAAGGCTACGGCACCCAGACAAGACAGACAATAAATGATACCTATACCAGCGAATGCGCTGTGTGTGTTTCAAAAACCGGCCCGGCCCATGAAATTCCCATGATCGAACTCATGAAAAACAACAGGGAATTGCCATCCCTCCGGGGCAGACAGACCGGTTCTGCCCGGCGCATTACGGGAAAACTGGCCGAGAGAACAACCCGGACCGATTTCCCCGCATCCTTTGACTGGCGCAATATTGACGGTAAAACCTATATCGGCCCTGTCCGGAATCAGGGGAACTGCGGTTCGTGCTACTCGTTCGGGGCTGCTGCCGCTGCCGAAGGCAGTTATAATTATGCCACCGGTTCCTACAATTCCAACTGCATTGATTTCTCAGAAGCGTTTATCATCTGGTGCCTTGGGAAACTGCCCGCCTACAGCCATCACTTTTACGGCTGTGACGGCGCGGATTATGATTATCAGGAGCTTCAGGCCCTGGTTGATGTGGGTATCGTTTCAGAGAGCGATTACCCGTACACGACCGTTGAACCTATAGCTTGTACGCACATGCTTGATCCCAAAACAACCTTTGCCTCCTGGGGGCGGATTTCATGCAATGATATCAACGGGATAAAGGCGGCACTGCAGACCTACGGGGTCCTGGATGCCGCGGTACTTACCACGAGTGCATTCGATGACTATGTCAGCGGGATATACATCGATTCGAATACGGCCTGCGGGGAATGCGCCTATGAGACAACCGACCATGCCATTGCCCTGGTCGGCTGGGGCCATGATGCTGCAGCCGGAGATTACTGGATACTGCGCAACAGCTGGGGTTCAACGTGGGGAGAAAGCGGTTACATGCGTATACAGGTGAACTCCGCAGCGGTTGCATGCGCTGCCGTCTACATCGAGTATTCCCATGTGGCGGCAGAGCCGGTTGCCAACTTTACCATGCCGTTAACCGCTTTTACTGGCAGCGTTGTCACCATAACGGATGCGTCGGTCAACACTCCGACAGCATGGGCCTGGTCATTCTTTCCGGCAACGGTAGCCTATGCCAACGGCACCGGCAGCAGCTCCATAAACCCCCAGGTCATCTTCAATGCTCCGGGGACCTACGCTGTTACGCTCCAGGTTTCAAACGTACTGGGAAGCGACACCGAGACAAAGTCCATACAGGTCAGTGTCAATACGGGCTGCGATGTTGTGTTGAGCATACTCACCGATGATTATGGCGATGAAACCACCTGGAATATAAAAAATTCAGGCAGCACCATCGTCTATTCGGGTGGCCCCTATGCAAGCAATCAGCTCTATACCCGGTCCATGGCCCTTCAGCCCGGAGAATACACCTTTACCATTTCTGACAGTTATGGCGACGGTATCTGCTGCGGTTTCGGCTCAGGCCATTACACGCTTACCAATGTGTGCACAGGAGCAACCCTTGTGGAAGGCGGGGAATTTGGTTTTTCTGAAACAACACCCTTTACCGTTTCAGTCGGTCTGGAATGCTCTGACTGCTCAGGGAGTGTGGTCGTCATCGAAAACTGCACATTCAAGGCCGGGAAGGTATACCAGTGCACTGCAACCACATCCATAACCGCGGGTTCGGGCGTTACCGTGGAAAATGGGGCGACTGTCACGTTCACTGCGCCATCGGTGAGAATTGAACCGGGATTCAATGCCCAGGCCGGGGCTGTCTTGCGGGTCAACAGGTAAGCTGCTGCAAAAGTGCGATGTGGGGTCAACCGTTCAAAATCCGGGAGATCAGGTCGTCACGTTCCTGTTTTGTGATGTAGAGTTTGGTGCGTACATCGAAAATTCTGGCCTCCCGGTCTTTTTTCCTGGAAACCGCCTGTTCTGCCCTGGCAATAAGTTGATCCAGTTCACAGGGTTTTGACAGATAATCAAAGGCCCCGAGTTTGATGGCTTCAATGGCGGCATCAATACATGCCTGACCCGTGAGCATGATGACTTCCACCAGGGGATGCCGGTCTTTAAGCTCCCGGATGGTTTCCATACCGTCACCACCTGGCATGTTCACATCCATGATAACAACCTCAACTGTTTTGTCGTTGTCCAGGTAATGAATTGCCTGCTTTCCGGAAAAAGCGCAATCCGCTGCAATCCCTCTCAGGTGAAGCCTCTGGGCAAGGGTTTCGGCAAACTGCCTTTCATCATCTACAAGGAGAATTTTAAGCGGAGTCATGTGCCGTTCCTGTTTTTGTCCAATGGATGGGTATTCACAATAAAAAATGGAGCCAAATGGAAAACGTTATTGCAGACATCAGGGTACAGCCGGAAATTTCTGCCACGGCGAACTCAGCGTCCCCGTTCATCTCCTTTGCCATGACATAGGTCAGGGTGGCGGTGGGCGAGGCGAGCAGAATGAACGCCGGCAGGAATTCAGGGGCAGGGATGGAAAACACTGTGAAAAGCATCACCCCCAGTCCGGGCATGGCGACGAGTTTGATCAGGCTCGCTGAAACCATGTGTCTGAAACGCCGTTTCACGAGGTCAAAGGACAGGGTTGCCCCGATGAGCAGAAGGGCAAGGGGAAGCGCCATGCCGCTCAGGATACCGAGACTTCTGTCAGCGATGGTTGGCAGGGGGATTCCCAGAAGAGAAAAAACAATGCCGAAGCATGCCGACAGTATGACCGGATGCCCCACGATTCTTTTCAGGTTGTCCTTCACAGGGTGTTCGGCGTCTTCACTCTTGCCGGAATGGATCTGGAGTACGGCCACGGCAAGGATATTCTGGACAATCATGATGAATCCGGCAAAAATGGCACCGCTGGCCAGCCCGGCTTCCCCCAGGCTGTAAAAAACAACGGCAAGGCCTATATAACCCAGGTTTCCGTGAAAGGAACTCTGGATAAACGTGCCCCGCATGGTTTCGGGAATTCTGCCTGCAACAGCGGCCGCCCAGGCAAAAAAGGCAATGGCGGTGACGCATACCAGGGTGATGATCAGCACCCTGCTGCTGAATTCATTGTGGAATGAAGCCCTGGAAATGGCCCTGAAAATCATGGCAGGGATGGCGAAATAATAGACAATCCGGTTTGCGGGCCCGATAAAGGTTTCGGGAATAAACTGTTGTTTCCTGGCCAGCCAGCCGGCAGCGATGATGATGAAAATGGGCAGAATTGTGGATAGTGTTTTCATATCAAATTTATCTGTACCATATCAGGTCCACAGTTCAATGCGGTTCCCTTCGGGGTCATGGAGATGAAAAACCCGGGCACCCCAGACTGATTTTATCCGGGATACGGATACACCTGACTCGCAAAGACGCCTGTGGGCCAGATCGATATCTGGAACCTTGAACGAAAGGGTCAATCCTTTCCCATGGGCGCTGCTGATGGAAGCGCGCCCGGCGTCGGCAATGCTAAGGAAAGCGTTGTCAGAGAGTTTAAACTCCACAAACCAGCCTTTTTCATCGGCCACGGGAAGATCCAGAACGTCATGATAGAAGTTGACCGTATCCATCCAGTCGTCGCAATATAGGATGGTATTTGATCGGACTATACCAATGGATTCCACGGCGGTTTATACCCTTCCATATTTTTCGAATAAGAACCGGATCCGCTAATCAGTCAGCCATGCCGGCAACCCTGCTCCACAGCTATCCCCCTCCACGGACAGATCATTCATGGAGTATCACATCCTGACGGATAGGTACAGGCTTTTGAGACGTAAGCAATGCTTGATTTATTTCCATTTTCAGTGCACCCTGCTCGGATTGGATTATGTCAGGAAAAATCCAAAACACGGGAAACAGATAGAACATGAGCCATTTATTGGGAATAGGATTGATACTGATTTCGGCGGCATCCTTTGGTGCCATGGCCATTTTTGCAAAATTCGCATCGGAATCCGGCATCAGCACCCATTCTCTGCTTTTTTTCAGGTTTTCCATTGCCGCGGCTATCATGCTGCCAATGGCAGTGTTACAGGGCAGGCGGTTCCCAAAGGGACAGGATTGCTGCATACTGGTTGCCATGGGATCGATTGGATATGTAGGCCAGTCCTATTGCTATTTCACGGCCCTGACACTCATTCCCCCTTCGCTGGTTGCCATTCTGCTTTACCTGTACCCGGTCCTGGTTGCCATCCTGTCCATTTTTTTCCTGGATGAGCGCCTGACAAAAACAAAAATCCTTGCCTTATGCATCGCCATATCGGGAACCGTCCTGGTAGTCGGCCCTGAAATCAATGGTGATATGAGAGGTATCCTGCTCGGCGTTGGTGCCGCATTGATCTATTCGGTCTATAACATTGCAGGGGCCAGGGTCATGGGCAGAAACGATGCGATGACCTCGAGCCTGGTTGTCATTGCATCGGCAGCGTTGTTTTATTTCTGCTATAACATTCAGGCAGGTTTTTCCTTTCCGGCGAACAGGTTGCACTGGATTTACATCGTGGCCATTGCAGTCATTTCAACCGTGGTTGCCATATACACCTATTTCCAGGGGATGAAGTTGTCCGGCGCTGTCAATGCATCCATGCTGTCGACCTTTGAGCCTGTCACCACAATAGGACTTGCATTTGTGTTTCTAGGCCAGCATATCGGATGGCTGCAGATTGCCGGAGCCTCACTGGTACTGTCTTCCGCCGTGATTGTGGCCCGGTCGGGATATAAGAAAATTTTGGACCGGCTGCCGGGAGAAGACAGCCGGGACCCTTCACCCCACTGATACTGCCAGGGGCTAAAAGTTAAATACTTTGGCCTCGGCTGCCATGTCTATCAGGTGCGGCCCACCGTCAAGCTGCATGTTGGTAAAGAAGCCTGCTTCGTCAAGCTTGCGGTTTTTTGCACACGGAGTGCATATCCCGATTTTAACCTCATTGGCAACCAGATAGGGAAGGTAATCCCGGGGGCAGTCACCGGTGGTTGTCTTTATGCTGAGGTCACGGTGCTTGTCTGCCCAGGCGACACCGCCATCAATAAAGAACAGGTCCACTTGATGACCTTTTGAGTGGGCGATTTTAGCAAACTGGAAACACCGTGTTGCTGCTTCGTTGTCATCTTTGCTTAATACGAACAGAAAATTAGCCATGATTTTATCCTGAGTGTTTATAGTATAAGGTTCCTTGTTCCCTGACAGTGCCGGACCCTGAACAGGGTTTTTGCTGAAAAGAGTTTATGCTCATTAACAGATGGTCTTTCATTGCATATCAGGAGGGATTTTTCAAGGACTAAATATTCTAATGGGCCTTGAGACCTGTGTCAGCATCGGTGCGTTTTGGGATTTCCCAATGGCATTTTCAGACTCCGGCTTCAGCATCGATGTTCCTCTGTCAAGGAAAATGCCTGGAACTTCGACGGGGCCTGTCAGAGATGTTCAAGGACATGCACAAGGAGGTCGAATCCTATCCTCTCCTGCTCAAGCCGGACCCGGTCTCCCCAGTGGTTCTGTCGCAACCGGTCATAGAGGTTGCTCTCTTCAGGGGTCAGTCGGTCCAGGTCACAGGTTTCAGGCACTGCTTCCACGCCCCAGAGCGCTCGATGCGAAAGAAGCGTCCGCCGGTCCATGAGAAAGGAATTTGCATGGGGGAAGCACCCACGCAGCTGATTGAGAATGGAAAACCCGTGGGTATCGATGTCTCCCCAGTAGCGGATTGCTTTTTCATGCAGCCAGGAGGCGGGAGCCAGGTTCTCAAACCCGTACCCGGCTCCGAATATGACCATGGCGCCCGGAACCCTGGGAAAGGCCAGAAAGTTAATCTCGTTTTCCGTAATGAATACGGTTGAGACCGGAATATCCAGCCCGGAAAAGTCCTTCCGGGTCAGGGTTATATCCTGATCCGGGAGTCCGGGTACCCAGGAAGCCCGGGGATCCAGGATCCGGAAACGCACCCGCAAGGGCTTGTCCTTGAATCCGTAGCGGCGGCAGAATCCGCCAAGACCCGAGGCCTCGGTGTTTATCACCGCCTGGGGCAGGACATGGTCGAAGAGTTCCGCCAGCACTCCCCGATGCTCCTCGATGAACTTGCTGTGCACTCCGGGTAGATCAACCTGCCGAAGATAAACCAACGGGTGGAGATGATCGTTCATCCAGGCGACAATGTCCAGGAGTTTCGGCCAATCCTCTTTGAGTTCCAAGGCCCTCAACGGCCGTTTTGCCAGCCAGGGGACAAGACCGGGCCGACGTTCCCGGGTCGTTTCAACCATGATTTCGAAGTGCTTGGCTGCCTGCTGCCTGCTGATAAGCCCCAGGGCCTGGTCCAGTGAGTCGACCCAGATTGCCGCCGGAATGTCATTGGGTCCGAGGATGCGGTGGTTGATGCGACGCCATTCGATACGGTAGCTGGACTTTGCCGACAGCCCGGCAATCCAGACCCTGACCTCGGAAAATTGCTCGCTCAGTTCCCGGGAACCAGGTCCCCTGAGGGTAAGGCGGCGGGGAAATACGGGTTCGCCTCCTGCCAGGGACGCAAGTATCGCCCCCCTGTCCCAAAGTCTCTGCACTTGGGCCTTCAGATCGGCCGGAGTCGTCCACTTCATCCCAGGAGTCTCTGCTTCCCGGCCCGGTATTCCTCGATGGTGAGATTCTTGAGCACCGAACTCCGGCCGTCCCCGCTGTGAATAAAGCCGACGTAGGAGACAAAGGGTTCGATGATGTGAATCTTCTGCAGGGGCGTGACAATCAGGATCTGGAGGTTCAGCTGGGTGAAAAGCCTGAGCCCGTACTGGGCCGATTCATCGGAACCCCGGCCGAACGCCTCGTCGATGACCACGAAGCGGAAGGAACGGGAACGCACCTCGCCCCATTCCAGGCCGAACTGATACGCCAGGCTGGCGGCAAGAACCGTATAGGCGAGTTTTTCTTTCTGCCCCCCTGACTTGCCGCCCGAATCGGCGTAGTGCTCGTGTTCGTTGTCGTCTTCACGCCAGCGCTCGCTGGCGGCAAAGGAGAACCAGTTCCGGACGTCGGTTACCTTTTCGGTCCAGCGGCGATCCAGGTCTGAGTGTTCTTCACGGCCACGGAACCGCTCGATGATCCCCTTGACCTGAAGAAATTTGGCTTCCGAATACTGGACGTCTCCTGACCCGGTTAAAGCCCCTTCGGTGCAGGTGCGCAGCTCGGCGTGGAATTCCCGGATATCCATATCCGGATTCATCTGTTCCTCCAGGCGGATGTAACGCCCGGGGTTGTAATCTATCTGGGTGAGGGATTCATTGATCTGACCGATGCGCTCCCGGATGGTCTCCCGTTCACGAAAGAGCTGGGACTGGAAATTGGCCACTTCCCGGATGGTGTTCTCGTTCAGCAGTTCCTTGAACCGGTTTTCAAACTGCGGCAGATCGTCGGCAAGGAGTTTTTCAAGCATGGAACCATATTCGGCGCCGGCATCGATACTTACATCCACGTCCCGGGTCTCCAGGGGCCATTGTGTTTTGTACTCGGTCATGGCCTTGACGATTCTCTCCCTCAGCCGGGTGAGCCGCTTTTCCTCGGCGTCGATTTTTTTCTGCAGCCAATCCCGCATATCCCGCTCCCGGTTGTCGCAGGATTCGACGGTGGGAGAACGGTCACCCAGGGCATCCTGGCGCATTGTCTCGAGGTGCTCGAACCACCTTCGAGACTCCTCACCCGCCTCGTCCAGAAGGGAGAGAGCCTGTTCCCGGGACTCGGTTGCCGCACTGATCTTCTGCTGGGTTCTGGAGCGTTTATCCTTTTGCTCGTCCAGCGTCCGCTCCGTTTCCTTGAGTTCGCCTTCCAGCCTTGTAAGCTGCGCAGTAAGCGTCTTGAGCAGATTGGAGGCGGCCTCGAGTTCCCGCCGTTCGCCTTCCAGCCTGTCGATGGCAAGAGCCAGGGGTTGCCAGTCCAGGTCCCGGAAATCCGAATACTCGTCAAGTCTATGCAGCAGGGTGAGCCGATTCCTGATATCTTCCAGCCTTTTTTCGAACCTGCCCACCTGGCCGGACAGCTTCGCTATGGAGGTCTCCTGCTGTTTCGCCCTCTTTTCCAGAACCGCAATCTTTTCGGCATTGCTCCAGCCAAGCACGTACCGGCCCCTATCGTTCAGGTGATGGCGGTCGTCCTTCTCATGCCGCTCGCCCGGTGCCTTGATTTGACCGGCCCGGGTGATGGCCCGGATCTCCCGTCGAAACTCCTCCTGGGTGAGGCAGCAGGGCAGATCGAAACGAAGGGATAGCTCACGTTCCAGCCAGTCGCAGTGCTCGGAATCGGGCTTTACCTGGAGTTTCTGAACCAGGGACCTGGGATGGAGCTGCTTCGGTTCACCGGTTTTTGACTGCCGTACCCGAAAATAGACCAGACGTCCTTTCAGATGGGTGCGATCCACCCACTCCGCTACTGCGGGGTAGTAGTGATCCGGTACCAGAAGGGAGAGGCCGAAGCTGCGGAGCAACCGTTCAACGGCCCCCTCCCACTCACTTTCCCCGTCACGCACCCGAAGCAGTTCTCCGGCAAAGGGCATCTCCCCTTCCGGCAGAGCAAGGGCCCGGCACAGTGTGTGCCTCATGGCAATCTGCCCTTCATCGATGTTGGTCTGCCGGGCTTTCAATCCCTTTATCTCGGCAATCAGCTTTCCATTGTCTTCCATCTCCCTGGCGATATGAACTCTTGCCTCGCTGAGGTCGTTCTGCAAACGCGCCTCGTCTGCTTCAGCCACCTCCCGCCATGCTGCGGCCTCCGAGCGCTGGCGCAGGAAATCCGCTTCGCTTTCTGCGGGAGGCTCCCCCAGTGAGCGCACCAGTTCGGCATACCGGGAGGCTTTGTGCCTGCGGTGTTCCATATCGTCCCGGGTCCTGCGGATCTGGGCGTTGATCTCTTCGATCCGGTCACCGCCGTTTTCGGCGATGCTGCGGCGAAGTTCCCGCTCAAGTTCCTGCTGGGACCGCCGTTCTTCTTCCAGCCGTTCCACGGCCGAGTGATACCTGGCAACCTCGCTCTCCAGGGACAGGAGCCGTTTTGCAAGAAGGTCCAGCTTCAGGCTTGCGAACCATGGACGCAGGGCCTCCCGGCAGGCGCAGAGATCGTCCTTTGTCCCGGCCGAATCCCGGTAACGGCCCAGGTCCGTCTCCAGGGGCTCCAGCATCTCCACCTGCCGCTTGGCCTTGAGCACGGCTTCGTGGGCCCGGGTCAGGTCCTCGAAATGCCGGATCAGGGCTGCAACGCGCGGCTTCACATCAAAGGGTTCCAGCATGTGGCTACGGACGAAATCCGTCAGATTTCCGACGGATTTGAGGGATACGGTTTGATGGAACAGATCCAGGGCCTGCTCGCTGGCGATGCCGAAACGCCGCCTGAACCAGGCTCCGTAGGGAGGGAAGGTGTCGAATACCTCGACTCCGGACCCGCGGAGGCGTTTGCGTAGGCCAAGGATGTCGGTGCCGAACCCTGAAAAATCATTGGCAATGGAAAGGTTGCCCTCAAAGGCCGAATACAGGCGGGTCGGCTGGGCCGATGCGTCCTTGATCCAGAACACCTGGGCCAGAGTCACGGTTCGGGTGTAACCGGCATTGAAAAACACCCCGAGGATCACCGAGTAGCTGCTATGGTCCCGCAATGCCACAGGCTTGACGCTGCCCAGGGACTCCTGGCGTTCGGATTTGTAGTAGCCAAGCACATAGGAACGCAGGGTACGCTCCCGGCTGTCGGCTCCTGCCGCCTTGTTGTAGGCAATGCGCTGGCTCGGAACCAGCAGGGTGGTTACGGCATCGACCAGGGTTGATTTCCCGGAACCGATATCCCCTGTGAGGAGACCGTTGCAGCCGTTAAGGCCCAGGCTCCATACCCGGCCGTCAAAGGTTCCCCAGTTGAAGACCTCGAGACGCTGGAGACGGAATCCGGCCAGCCGGTCATCGGAAAGGAATTCAAATTCAAGTTCCTCAGTCATCCATCTCCTCCCCGGGCTCGGCGATATACCTCTTGTACTGGTCCAGGCGCGACTCAAAATCGGCCAGCCATTGGCCGTCCACAAAGGCCTTGATGATCCGGCGGACCTCGATTACCTGACCCTGGCCCCGCAGGCGCCGGATAAACCCAAGGTCGGATATCTTGTTCAGGGTGGCATCGACCTGATCAATCAGTTTTGCCTCGTTACTTCCTGTTGGAAAGAAAATCCGGATCAGCTCCACTACCTCATCCCGGGAGAGAATCAGGCGGGTCTCCCCGCCTCCTGCATCGAATTCGGCCAGCTTTTTGCGCAGCAGGGCCAGGAGGAGACTGACCGGATAGGAAAGCTGTCGCCGGGCTACCAGGCGTGGAAACGTCTGTGCTTCCCCCTCATCTGTTTCCGGCCGGGAACGCAGATATGCGTATCCTTCCGCCTCGTCCAGAATCAGCTCCAGTCCAAGCACGGCCACGTAATCCCGGGCACCGGCCTGCAGCCCCATCAGGGCCCCCCACAATTCCGGATTTTCCTCCCGGTAGATGACGCCCTTCATCAGGGAGATCACGACCGTGGACAGCTCCTGCTCGGAATGTAGCGGCCCCTGGGCCTCTGTCTCTTTGAATTTTATCATCAGTTCCTCAAAAGAATAATCCTGGGCAAAAAAGCCCTGCGGGTGACATCGCCCTCGGCTTTCCAGGTTACCTGTTCCCGGCTGTCTTCATCCAAGGCCGTCCCTGGCCAGTCGGCGGCCACCTGAAGATAGGCGACAAGTTCGGTCAACCCGTGCCGCAGAGGGTGCGCGGCAATAACTTCTCCCAGACTGATCTGGTTCCGGTCCCGGAGTTCCCTGCGGATATGCCCGGCAAGCTCATTCCGGTCAACGGAAATCTGGGCGTACAGTGCTGCCGTATCCACATCCGCGTCCCCACCGTCCATGGCGATCTGGGAAATCACCGGCTTGACAGGAGGCCTGAACAGGGGGCGCTCCAGGGGAAGTTCAAGGGTAGGCGAGGTCTCGGCCATGGGCATGAACTCTCCCTGGGGAACCCCCTCGCGCAAGGATAGGGCATGGGCTTCGATGCCGTGCAGGATATCCATGATGCGCCGGTTTTCCAGCCACGCCCGGTCATCCAGGAACCTGCGTAGCTGTTCCGAGAGTTTGGCCACCGTTCTCTGGGTATGCTCCCCGGCCTCCAGCCAATCGTAATGAATCCGCCGCAGGCGTGTTTCAGGGTTCATCGCCATGACTGGGGGGAGGCCCAGGACCTCGTCAAGTAAACCGGTCAACTCTTCCTGGCGGGACTGGGACATCAGAAAATCCCAGAAGGCCCGGAAGCTTCTCCCCTGGTCCGAATCGGAGATAGCATCCCTCTCCCCCATGATCTCCTGGAGCAGTTGCCCCTTGGCTCCTTCCCAGGTGGCAATGCGTTCACGTACCCGCCGATCCAGGGTTCGGAAATTATGTTCCACCTCCCGGAAATCGGCCAGCAGCTCCCGGGCCATCTGCAGAAACTGGAGAAACCGGTCCTTCAGTTCAGTATCATCCAGAAGCGGGATGTCTCCTGCCAGGATACGGGCAATCTCCGTGTCGATACCGTCCCTTCGCTTCTGAAGTTCCTTGATGCGCACCTCCGGATTGGTCTGGCTCCCTTCGCTCATCTGGCGCAGCAGATCGAACAGCGTCAGGAGACGGGACTCTGTCCCCACAAATACCCGCTCGCTCAATCCCTCCAGCCAGGCCAGGGCCTTTTCCGTGGCCGGGGTCAGATCAAAGCAGGGTTCGTCCGTTCCTGCAGGGTAGAATTTTCGAAGCCATCCCTTGTCGTTGTCGGCCCAATCGTTGAGATAATTCTGGGCGGATCCAGGAAAGGACTCGGTGCCAAGCCGCTCCCGCAAAACAAAGAGTTCGTCTTCCAGAGCCTCCACAAGGTCGGCCTGGGACAGATTTCGGACATTGGGAACAATAAACACGCGGTGCAGGAACCCAGCCACAAGGGATGCATGATTGGCGCACAAAAGTCGCCACGCCGGATGGTTCTGGCGAAGCAGTTCCAGGGTTGTGTAATCAAGCACCATGATTCCCCCCCAGGGATTATCTCTCGTAAGACCGGCCATGCCCCATTGCCCTGGAGCAGCAGGACAGCCGGGTTGGTCCGGAGGGCCCCTGCCTTCCATCCCGTCCGACACTATACTATCCGAGGCCAAGGGTGCAAGTTGAAAGTCACAAAGAAGGCTCCGGGGAGTTCGGCCATCAGATATCTGAATTCCTGAAACCTCTGGAAATTCAAAGTATGGAGGATGTCGTTGATCAACCGCCCATCATTTGGCTGGGGGACTATGTCATCTTCAGTTGCGTACAGATCCTGTAATACTCTACGGGCAGAGGGCATATCCCCCGTTCATTGAATGGCCGTCCTGATATCGCTGACACCGGCGCTCTCACAGATTTCTATCACCTTCATCACCAGGCCGTAGGACAGATTTCTGTCCGCACGGATTACCACCGAACCAGGGACGTGCTTTGACTGCAGCGAATCCAGGAGATCTGCCAATGCTATCTCTTCGCCATTCAGGAACACCTGCTTCTCCCTGGTTATCTCAATGGTCAGATTATCCACCTGTTCTGTAGGGTTCTTTCCGGTGGATTCAGGAACTTCAATACCCATTTGACGTGTGTAGCTGACGAACACGGACGATACCATGAAGAATATGACCAGCTGAAAGATTACATCGACCATGGGCGTCAAATCAGGGCGGAATTCCTCTTCCTGGGATCTGCTGATACGCATTGCCTTACTCCTTTTTAGCTGCAGGCATCCTGCCCGGCAGGCTTGCCAGAAGTCTGGTGGCGATCTCCTCGATTTCATAAACAAGCCTGTCAACGCGTCCACGGATGAAATGGTAGGCAGCCAGTGATGGTATCGCCACCATCATGCCGGCGGCGGTGGTGGTGAGTGCCTCGGCAATACCGCTGGCCATCAGATTGGGATTGCCGGTGCCACTTTGAGCAATGTTTTCAAAAGCCCGGATCATGCCCGTAACTGTCCCCAGAAGACCGATCATCGGTGTGATAGCGGCGATCGCCCCGAGCAGCCTCAGATGAGAAGTCAATTGGGCGACTTCGTGCTGTCCGGCACCCTCAATGGCCCTTTCTGTTTCCAGTAAACCATAATCAAAACGCCGGAATCCAGCCTCAAGTATACGGCTCAGTGATGAATCTGATTGTAGGCAGAGGGTCAAGATCCCTTTAATGTCACCTTGCTCACGCAGTTTCTGGAGTTCGTCGAGAAAACCGGTCGGCACGACATTGGACCTTCTCAGGGCGAACAGCCTTTCAAAGAGAATCGCCAGGCTCAGCAAGGAGCACAACACGATCGGATACATCAGAAAACCGCCCTGTTTGAACCATTGCGCCATCTTAAAAAAAGGGGTTGTCGTTTCCGTCTGCGTTGCCGCAAGGCCGCAGGTTGCATGAAAGGCAATCAGGACAATTATCGCTGAAACAGTAAGTCGCCTCATTTTTTACCCACCCTTAAGACCTTTTTTGGTGACAATAATATAGTGTGCTGCAGCCATCACACCTTTCGCCTTTTGAACGCTCAGCACTTGGTGCAGCTGTCTGATATAGGGCCTGGCCGGCTCAATGGTGCTGCCGGTTTCCATCGGTATGGGGTCCCGGCTGGCGATGACGACCAGCAGTTCCTGGCCAAAGGGCTCCGCCACAATAAACTGATAGGGACCCTCGGGGTCGCCGATGAAAAAGGGGAGTCCCTTTCTGACACTATTGCTTTGATACGGATTGGGCAGGATATGGATCACCTTGCCGTCCACCTGGTAGAAATCCACCCGGAGATATGCGTTTTTTTCAGTCAGGATGGCGGCTGTAAAGGATTCCCCTTCAAGATAAACGGCATCCAGCCCCTTATTCGGTGAGACGCTGATCTGAAAATCTGCCGGCGGTGGAAAAATCTGCTGCATCATGGCAACCACCTGCGCAACGATGTCCAGGCTCTTGCCCCTGGGCGGCTGGACCGCTAGTCCGGACGGCAGCAGTTGTTTTGCCATGTCGATTTCAGCGCTGCCGAGTATTTGGTTCGTATTGTCTTCCTTGATCCGCAGCTTTATACTGATTTTGTCAGAATCGTCCCAGAGTTCTCCTTCCAGTTTGAAGTGGTGGGGCCGGGTTAGGTCTCCGGGTGCAAGAAGGTGCAAGCGGCTATATTTTGTGACTTCGGTGCGTATCAGGCCGCTGAGATGCTTTGTCCCCTCGCTTTCAAGGCCTTTGTCACGGTAAGTGATATTTTTGATCAGAATAGGGACAGGCTCTTGGTTGACATCGCCGCTGATAGATTGGGATAGGCGCTCAAGCGCTCTGACAATGTTATCGGAAAGCGGGTCAGGCAGGGGCGGGAGATTGGTCTCCAGGGTGCTTTCAGTCAAAAGGGGCGCATCTGCCGGCGCACTGTAGAGGTCGCTTTTGGTGGTTGGAAAAACGGCTTTTAAATCCGCAATTTCTTTTTGCCTTGAGATGACAGAGGCGTCAGCGGCAGGCCGTTCAAGGGCCAGTCTGCCAAGGTGACTGACGCGCAGGGTGTCCATGGGTGTATTTTCTGCCACCAGCAGCCGGTCTGCCTCAGCAGGATAGACCATAGCCGCCGTCCCGGGGACAGGAGTGCCACGGACCGCTGCGGGCAGCATCGATATTTTTGCCCCAGCGGTGTTGAAAGTTGTCTGTGATTGGGTTTGGGCAGCCGGTTTCGAGAAAGAAACGCTCAGCACAGGTGTCTCCGCAGCTGCAACGGGAGGGGGGGGCGGAACGGTAAGGACGCTTTTGAGGGGCATGGGCGCATCTGTCGGATCTCTGTAGAGGTGGCCGATTTCTTTTTGTCTTGAGATGACAGAGGCGGTAGCGGCAGGCCGTTCAAGGGCCAGTCTGCCAAGGTGACTGATGCGCAGGGTGTCCATGGGTGTGTTTTCTGCCGCCAGCGGCCGGCCTGCCTCAGCAGGATAGACCATAGCCGCCGTCCCGGGGACAGGAGTGCGACGGACCGTTGCGGGCAGCATTGATATTTTTGCCCCAGCGGTGTTGAAAGTTGTCTGTGATTGGGTTTGGGCAGCCGACTTTAAGATAGAAACGCTCAGCACAGGTGTCTCTGCAGCTGTAACGGGAGGGGGGGGCAAGATCAGCTCTTTTGGTGCAGGCATTAATTTTTTTGCCGGTATGGCCGCCTGTTTCAGGCTGGCGGCTGCAATGCGCATTTCCGAGTGCATGGGACTGCGTTGTGTTACCGCGGTTTTGGAAAGCTCTATCCCGGCTTTTTCGACGGCACGCATGAGCTTTTTGGAGACAGGTTTTGATACGGTCTTTTCAGGTTTTACCTTGATCCCCGGTTTTTCTTCAGGTGATTTGGTTTTAAACTGAAAATAAAAAATCGCCGCCACAACATGAATCACAACCGCAAGCATAATGAATCTGCCGAGGTTTGATCTTCTTTGGGGCAGTAAATCATTGGTCTGTTTATTTTGCGATTTGTTCATATGCTGAATAGGCCTCAAGAGCTTTTTGCGGCATGTCACTGGCGGTGTATGCTGTACCCAGATTGTAGTAAGCTTCAGCGAAATCCGGATTCAGTTTCAGGGCTGCCTTGAACTGTTCGATGGCCTTATCATACTGTTTTTGCTGAAAGTAGACGATCCCAAGATTCTGGAAAATTTCCCAGCTTTCAGGGTCCTGTTCTATGCAGGTGGTGTAGGCGGTGAGGGCCTGGTCATACATCTTCTGTGTTTCATAGAGCCGTCCCAGGCGCTTGAAGGCTGCAGTATAGTCCGGTTTGAGGCGCACAGCGCTTTTGTAGGCGTCCAGTGCACTGTCATTTTGCTGTCTGGCTTCGTAAACAACACCCAGGTTGAAGTGCGCCTCTGCATAGTCCGGATTTTTTTCGATAGCGGTTTTAAAAGTTGAAAGTGCCTGGTCATACTGTTTCCTGCGCTCGTAAATGACGCCCTGGTTGTTATAGGCTTCAAAATGATCCGGGTCGTGCTGGACAGCCTGCTGATAGTTTTTCAGAGCCAGGTCATAGTCTCCTTTTAGATCATGAAGCAGTCCCAGGGCGAAATAGCCCCGGGTG
Organism: Pseudomonadota bacterium; assembly: GCA_043806875.1. Taxonomy (GTDB): domain Bacteria; phylum Desulfobacterota; class Desulfobacteria; order Desulfobacterales; family Desulfobacteraceae; genus JAZDGN01. The sequence goes on along the minus strand of JAZDGN010000107.1, from coordinate 10,210 downwards.
AAATCGGGTTTTGCCCGGACTGCATTATTGAAAACGGCGATGGCCTTGTCGACCATCTCAAGATCTTTGTAGAGTGCGCCCAGGTTGTTGTATGCATCGATAAGATCGGGCTTTGCATCAATGGCCTTCTGGTAGTTCACAATGGCCTGCTCTGACAGGTTCTGATGATCGTAAATCACTCCGAGGTTGTAATAGGCAGGCGCCAGAGACGGGTCCCGTTCAAGTGCTTTCTTGAAACCGGCAATCGCCTGTTCATAGGATTTTTGTTGCTGGTACATTGTCCCAAGATTATAGTACAGTTCCGGGTTGTCTGAACCCGTCTTTTCAGCTGTCTGCAGCTGCTCAAGGGCCTGGGCGTGCAGATCCTTTCTGGAAAGCACGACGCTGTAGTTAATCCGGGCGGTAACCATAGCCGGATTGATGGCCAGCACTTCCTGATACGCCTGGCCGGCTTTGTCATTCAGGCCCTGGGCAAGATACACATTTCCCAAGCGTAAGCGGGCCTCAATATGCTGTTTATCCAGAGCCAGGGTTTTCTGATATTCAGCAGCCGCCTGATCCAGGTTACCGTTTTCGTCATAGAGGGTTCCTAACTGGAAATGGACCTCGATAAGGCTCTGATCAAGCTCAAGGGCCTTTTGAAAGGCCTTGATCGCCTTTTCCGGTTGATTTTTACGGATGCAGGCTGTGCCCAACGCAGTGTAAGCCTCCTGAAATCTGTCCTGATGGTAGACTGCTTTTTCCAGGGCGGAAATAGCAGCATCAACTTTTCCGGATTGAAGGTAGACAAGCCCTATGTTGTAGTTGTTCTCTGCATTGTCCATGCCCAGACTGATGGCTTTGTTGTACTGATCCGCAGCCTGATCGTTCAGATGCATTTCACTGTATACATAACCCAGGATACTAAAGGCCTCGGGAAGTTGCGGTGACAGCCTGGTTGCGTTCACCAGGGCTTCTGCCGCCTCTTTATGTTTGCCGGTTTTTAAATAACTCAATCCCAGGTTGTAGTGATTATCAGCGGAAAGCGGGTTGCGTCTGACCGCTTCTTTCAGGGCGGTGATGGCTGCTTCATATCGCCCGAGATGAAAAAGAGACAACCCCAGAAGGCCGTTCACCCTCTCGATGTCAGGATTCAACTCAAGCGCCTTACGGAACTGTGTGGCAGCCGCTTCGTAATTTTTCTGCTTGAAATGATTCACACCTGAATTGACATGCAGATCTACCTCCAGGTGGTTCTCCAGAGCCAGACACGGCATTGAGAAGAGCATCGTGCTGGCGATAACGGTCAGGATCAGCCTTTTCATGATTGGTGCCTCTCATTATTGAATAGCGTAGACTTTTGGTTGTTCAGAGCGCTGATGTACACCGGATTATTTACTGAATATCAAATAAAGCGGCTCTGTGTCAATCTCAGACTGATCTTTGACATCCCAAAATCGGGATAGGTAGTGCCTGAACGAAAACCCCTTTAAAATTTGGGTGACAACCCAATATTTCGCAACACCTTGTCCATTTTGACCACTAAAGCCTTGAGATAAAGGTACCTTTTACAGATTTCCGCATAAAATTCACAGGCGCCAGTCCAAATTGGACCGTTCTATATATGCAGTATTAATCACCTAACTTGGTGAGCTTTCAAGTCTTGCATGGATAGTCTCCTCACTTCCATAGACGACTTTACGTTCTACTTTGATGACCTGTGCCCCTTGCCGTGTCTTGTGAACGGTCGCGTAGTCCAGATCGGCATCAATGACCATTTCCGGCTTTTTCGGGCGCCCAGGCTTACCGGTTGGCGTGGGAGGGATCAGGTCGTGAAACAACTCACCCAGAACTGTAGCGTAATGTGGCAATTCATCGGATACAAACAAGGGCTTTCCTTCAGAACGAGAAGTCAAATCTTTCCGCATCTGTCTTGCATCGTCAAGAGTGCGTCCTCCGATCCAGAAGGTAATGAGCAGCCGAGTGGGAGCATCTATTGCCGTCCAGATCCACGTTCTGCCGTACTGGTGTTCAAGGTCTTCGTCACTGCCAGAATTTTCCTTTTTTTTACAAAGGTCCATAGCTCGTCGAGTTGCACCTCGGTCAAACTTAATGAAACCAAAAGGTTTGAAAGTACTTGAGCACAATGCTCACCCGCTCGCAAGATGATTGTTGGGGCAAAAGCTCAGTTCAAGTTCTTTCATACCGACCTCCACGTTAATAAAGTAAACGTCCGAGGCCACCATAACCTGGCTTGACGTAAATGTTAACTATTTGGGGACATCACCGGAAAATGTAGCTGGGGGCTTAAACTGGATCAGATCATCATGCTTTCATCTGGAATCTGAAACAAATACGTAGGCAACATTCCTTTCGAATAGGGATAATTATTTGTAACTTTAGCTTTTGGTTTCATCAAGCACCTTTCTCACTTTCATTGCCAGATCCTGCTTTGTGAAAGGTTTCTGAATAAACTGAACGCCTTCATCCAAAACGCCATGGTGGGCGATCACATTTGCTGTATAGCCGGACATGAATAGTCGCTTGATGCTCGGATAAAGTGAGAGCAGGTTTTTTGCCAGGTCCCGGCCGTTCATCTCGGGCATGACCACATCGGTCATGAGCAGGTGAATCTCGTCAGCGTGTTCACGGGCAAGAGCGATGGCTTCTCCCGGCGTGCCGGCCGCAAGAACCTTGTAACCGGTCCGCGCCAGCATCATCGTTGTCATTCTCAGGATGGCCGGCTCGTCTTCGACCAACAGGATAGTTTCGTAACCGTGCTCGGTCGGTCGGATCTCCTCCTTGTCAGGCAGTGAAGCCTCCTTGACCCGGTGGCGCGGCAAGTAGATCCTGAAGGTCGTGCCCTGGCCTGGCTCGCTGTAGACATTGATGAACCCATTGTTTTGCTTGACCACACCATAGACCGTGGCCAGGCCCAGGCCAGTGCCTTTGTCCGATTCCTTGGTTGTGAAAAACGGCTCGAAGATATTTTCAAGCGTCTGGGAGTTCATGCCGCAACCGTTGTCGCTCACGGTCAGCAACGTATACTCCCCCGGCACAAAACCAGCGTGTTCCTGGCAGTATTCCTCGTCGAAAACGCTGTTGCCTGTTTCGATGGTGACTTTGCCGACCTCGGCAATGGCATCCCGGGCGTTGACGCACAGGTTGGCCAGAACCTGGTCGATCTGGGAGGGATCGATTTTTACCGGCCACAACTTCTTGCCTGGAATCCAAGCCATATCAATATCTTCACCGATCAGCCGATGCAGCATTCTGAGCATGCCTTCCACGATCTTGTTGAGATCGATCACCTTGGGGGCCACGGTCTGTTTGCGGGCAAACGCCAGGAGTTGCCGGGTCAGATCGGCGGAGCGTTCCCCGGCTTTTCTGATTTCCGTAAGAGCGGCATAAAATGGCTGATCCGGGTCCATCTCCTCCAGGATCATATCAGCATGCCCGAGAATAATCCCCAGCATGTTGTTAAAATCGTGCGCCACGCCGCCAGCTAAACGGCCTACGGACTCCATCTTTTGGGCCTGACGCATTTGCTCTTCCAGTTTCTCATGCGCTGTTTTTTGGCGGGCCTCTTCCTGGATGGCAAACAGAATCGGCGCCGTTTGCGCCGCCACACTTTCCAGGAGGTCCCGGTCGTCTTTGTCGTATCCCCCCGCCTTGTCGGCTACAACAAACTGGCCGATCAGTTTGTCGTGGTGCACAATGGGAGTCGCCAAGGCGTTCTCCAGAGCCACATGTCCTTCGGGAATCCGGAGGTTTTCGTTGGCGACCAACGTCCGCTTCTCCATCAGCGACCGACCCCACAGCCCTCCCCAGTTGGCTCGTGGGAAAACAATGCTTTTTTCGGCCACCTGGCATTGATCCCAGACCTCGCGCGTCATGGAGGGACAGACTAAGTCGCCGGCCTCATCAATGTACCCGAAATAGCCGAACCGGCTGTCCAGAGCCTTCAGGAGGACATTGAGAACATCAGCAAAGACCTCGTTCCGAGAGGAGATCAGGAAAACACTGGCGATCTGACTGGATAGCTTGATGGATCGCTGTTGTCGGGCAAGTATTTTTTCCGCCTGCTTGCGCTCGGTGATGTCCTGTCCGATACCGCAAAGAACGGTGTTGCCTCCAATCTCCAGGGGAACTATATTGAGCAGCAGTGTCTTGATCCGTCCATGAATCAGGTAGTCGGTCTCCTGTGTCCGTCTCTTTAGGAAGGAAGAGTGATCCTGCTTCAGGTGTTCTATTATCCCGGGAGGCGCAAAGTCCCTGATACTCCTGCCCATGAGTTTTTCTCGATCGCACTCCATGAATTGCAACGCAGCATCGTTCGCGTCGACATAGTGTCCATTTTCATCGACCAGCAGGATCGGATTAAGTGCTTCCTCGAATAGAATCCGATGGCGCTGTTCGCTCTTAATCAGCTCTGCCTCGGCCTGAACACGCTCCGTTATGACCTCGGTATAGATAATGATCCCGCCGATCGATCCGTTCGCTTCATACCAGGGCCGACACTCCCAGCGCGTCCATTCGACCGTGCCGTCAGCACGTTCATACGGGTCTTGTTCCGAGCTGCTGACTTCTCCTGCAAGGGCCTTGCGGTGGACTTTGCGCCACTTTTCAGGCAGGTCGGGAAAGACATCGTAATGGTGCTTTCCGATGATATCTTGCTCCTGAACTCCATAATCTTCCAGGTAGCGTTTGCTGACATACATATAATGCAGGTCACGGTCATGCACGGCAACGGCGCTGTTGGTATGCTCGATGATGTATTGCATCAATTCATTCGAGTGCCGCTGCGCCTCCGTTGCCTGTTTACGCTCGGTAATATTTTCATGAGCAATAACCACCCGTCTGGGTCCTTCGTCCTGAATTGGCGTGACCCGCCCTACGAACCACCGTTTTTCTTCCGGCGAATGGCACGGGTATTCCAGTTCGAAGGATGGGAGCTTTCCAGAAAGCACCTCCCGGATGCCCTCGGCGAAGGAGGTGGCCTCTTGGGAGTGTTCGCCCGATGCGGTATCGCAGATCACGAGGTAGTTGGTCCCCTCGGAAACAGCGCCTGGCTCGACGCCATTACGCTCCCCGAAATCGCGGTAAGCTTTGTTGGTAAGGATGATTTCACCGTTTTCGTCGAGCACGGTGATGTGCGCAGACAGCCCGTCAAGTGTGGACCGGAGATGCCTTTCCGATTCTTTCAGCGCTTTTTCGGCCTGCCTGCGTTCAGTATTGTCGCGAATGTTGCACTGGATTACCTTGACATGGTCCACCAGATAAACATTGCTGATGAATTCCACCTCGACGATCCGCCCGCCGGCGGTTTCCAGCGGCAGATGGTCATAACGGATATATTCCTTGTGTTTCAGGGTCTCGAAGGCATCTTTGGATGAGGCAATAGTGGCGAATGGGTTGAGCTCCCAAAGGTGTTTTTCCAATAATTCGTCTTGTAAATAACCCAGCAACTGTAATAGATTGGGGTTGACATCGACTATCCTTCCCGTATCGGCATCGAGAATCAGAATGCCGTCCTTAGCGGATTCAAAAAGCCTTCGGTAGCGCCTTTCGGACTCTATTAAAGCATCTTCCGCTTTGTCCGCCGCTTTACGACTCTCGAAAAGGTCCGTGACGTCCCGCACCGCTTCGATCACATGGGTGATGTTTCCGTTTTGATCTTTTAAGGGGGACGTTAGAATGTCGACATGGTGCCTGTTTCCGTCTGCGTCGACATGTTCGTGGTGCAGATTGCATCCGGTCCCGGTTTCTATTACATGGCGCAGGCCGCATTTCTCACCGTGCATATGGCAGGGGGTATCCAGGCCGTGCGAGAGTTCATAGCAATTTCGACCCAGCGCCTGCTCGCGATTCAACCCAAGGGTTTGCAGGGCACTGTTATTGATATCGGTAACACGTAAGTCGAGGTCGATCACGAGAATGTCTTCATGCAGCGAGTGGATGAGGCTTCGATAATAACGTTCCGCATCACGAAGCGCCTGCTGCATTGCATACTCACTGGTAACATCTCGAAAGACCATCACAACTCCGCTGATATTGCCTGCGGAATCGGTTATCGGCGCGGCGGAATCGGCAATCTGGTATTCCGTGCCGTCCCTGGATATCAAAATGGTGTGATTTGCCAGTCCGACCACCAGACCCTCCAGCAGAACTCTGGCAACCGGATTCTCCGCCTTTTCCCTCGTTTGGGCGTTGATAATGCGAAAGACTTCTTCAAGTGTCTTTCCGCAAGCATCATCTTGCCGCCATCCGGTCAGGAATTCCGCCACTGGGTTAAGCAGTTCAACGCGGCCCTGGGCATCAGTTGCGATGACCGCATCGCCGACGGCTCTTAACGTAACACTGTGACGCTCCATCTGAGCGCGCAGGTCTGCTTCTGAACGGTAAAGTGTACGGAAATGGACCTTTTTGGCTCGCTGCCAGAGACCCAGGCCAACGACCCCGACAAGCGCGGTCCACCCGAATATCACCACCAGCAGGAGAAGGGATCGTGAGCGCCAGTCGGCAAAAGCTTCCTCGGCATCGATTTTTGCAATCATGAACCAGGGGGACTCCGGTATAGGCAGAATAACCGCCGCCACATCAGCTCCTCGGTAATCCTTGCCAAGGACAAAGCCCTTTTCTCCCCTTACCGCCATCACAGCGGGCAGATCCGTCCGGCTTTGAGAGATACGCAGGTTGAGTGCTGTGCCCGGCCTGTGGCGCAAGTTGTTCAGATAAAGAACATGATCGCCGTCACGCCGGACGAGGAGCGTTTCAGCAGTGTCGCTGGGGATGGGCCAGGATTGGATAAATGGAAAGAGAAATTGCGACGCGTTGGTGATCAACACCAGCGCACCCAGCGGCTTTTGCACCACGTCGTTGGCAGCCCAAAGCGGTTCGACCACCGAGATATGGGGCGCCCGGTCATCTTTCTCGACGTGCAGATCAACGAACACCGGCTTGCGCTCGCTTAGAGCGGTATCCAGTGCCGATAAATAGCCATGATGGAGCGTCTCGGGATCCGATAACCCCAAAAGTGTTTTGCCGTCCGGCCCAGCCAGCAGCACATTGGCGTAATCATGCTGTTGGGCGAGGACGCGAAACCGCGTCAGCAGATCCCGGCTGTTGTTTTCCGTCGGCTCTGACAAAAAACGGGTTACACTTTCGAGCATAAACGGTTGCGCATGCATGGCGGCATCAGCCAGTTGGTCGTTGCGCCAGGCAGCGATTTGGTCGGCTTTTATCCGAGCGATTGCACCCAGGTTCTTTTCGACTTCGTTCCTCATTGCTTGTTGCTGCGCGCGGAAGAACCAGATACCGCCTGCCAGGGATACCAGCATCGATAGGAGCAGAGCGGCCGCGATCAAACGGGAAGGGAAATCAAGTACATGCTTCATGTGCGCTCTTTGATTGACTCATTGCATTCAAAAATAACTTGCATAAAGGTTAACTGCCCCAACGTTCAACATTTCAGATTGTATCTGCAAAAGGCCCTGAAAGGGACGTTACATCAAAAAAACGGATATTGCAAAATATAATCATTCGCTCTCCCCAAAGGGCAGGAAGGTTATGGCTTCACCCCCGGCCGGAAAATCTCCGCTGGGGCTGGAAGGCATCAACCTGGCTCATGAAACAGGGGCATAGCAGTGTAGGAGTATCCATTCCTCTACGTCTCCCAGTACATTACCGGCCTGTGCTGTCTATCCAGCAGTACCTACCCTGGCACCTTCATGCCGTGTGTCCCATCCGTTCCGGTCCTTGCTCATGGTTTGGCACTACCCATGCTCGGGCCTGGTTCAGGTGATTGATGACTGGTTCAAGGGGTTTGACTGGGAGGGTGAGGAGTACCTGGTTTTGCGCAAAATTAACCCCATAGAATAGTCGCTCCTTAATTGGGGGATGATTCCGGTTTCATCCCCCTGCCCATTCAACCGGAGGAAGAAATTATGAGAGAAGTTTTTGAAAGATTTGTCGAAAAAGAAGATGGGGCAATAGAAACAAATTGGAACTCCATACCAGAGGAATATGCGAGGGTTTGGGATGACCCGGATAAAAGGGATGCTCTACTCTATGACCCACAAGACCTGGAATCGTTAAAAATTGGTGGTTATGAAGAGTATTACGACCCAGCCAAAGAATTAAAATGTAAAGAGATTCACATGAAAGGTTTTTATGGCAAGGAGGTCTTTTCCCGTTTCAAGAGGGAGATCGAAGAAAGCAAACGTCCTGGTTCAGACCGACCATCTGCCATTCAAAATCATTGTTGACATATTGTAGTTTTAAAGCTACTTTCCATGAAGAATGGAAACAACAAAGCGAATCATTCACGAGTACATTACCAGTGAGGGCAGGAATGCTTTCAGAGAGTGGTTATACTCCTTGAAAGATTTCCGGGCACAAGTCAAGGTTGATATCAGGATAGCCAGATTGAGGCTTGGCAATTTTGGAGATACGAAAAGTGTTGGAAAGGGTGTTTATGAATTAAGGATTCCATATGACCCCGGCTATAGGATCTATTACGGCCTTGAAGGAAATGAACTCGTTATCCTGCTCTGCGCCGGAGACAAAAGAACCCAGAAGCAGGATATAAAAAAAGCACAGCTGTATTGACTGGAATATACAGGAGAAAAAAATGGCAACGGTTAAATACAATGATGGACTTCTTGAAAGATTACGAAATCCTGGATATGCCATTGAATATTTGAATGAAGCTCTTAATGAAGGAACCCAGGAGGTATTCATGATGGCACTCAGGGATGTTGCAAAGGCAAAGGGGATCTCTCAGATTGCAAACGAAACTAATCTTAACAGAGAATCAATGTATCGGATGTTGTCTGAAAAAGGGAACCCAAATCTTTCCAGCCTGAATCAGATTTTAAACTCACTGGGTTTGACCCTGGCTATCGAAAAAAAAGAAAACGCTGCTTGAGGCATACAAAAGAGTCACGCTTGAATAGTGCTTCTGTTAAAGAATGGTGACAAACAAAGCAAAAAGGCCTTCAGAGAAATAGCTCTGAAGGCCCTTTAAAATCTGGTGCCCAGGGACGGAATTGAACCGCCGACACGGGGATTTTCAGTTTTTTGGACTCATAAGTCGAATTTTCAATTTTTTCAGAGCCTTGATTGATGGGCGTCTTCGGGGTTTACTTTTGGTTTCGCTTGTTTTTGTTTGGAAATGTTTGACCTTGACGGGCACAATTTAGGCACAGGGTAGAAAAATCTCTTTACGTTGAGGCTGACGTTTTTCAGGATTGGAATTTTTGTCTGAGTGCTTTTAAAAACGTAAGCATTTCAGGGACGTCGTCATGGATAACACTCCATAGCGTGTCGTTGTCAATGCCGAGGTAGCCATGAATGATACGGTTGCGAGTGGCAATGATCATACGCCAGGGAATTTCAGTGTGGGCCGAACGTATTTCATCTGGAATATGTCTCGCGGCCTCACCTATCAATTCAAGATTTCGTAGTGTGGCATCAAAGATAATTTCTTTTGACACAAAACCGTCTTGGTCAAAGCCATCGGTATAAGCCAATACCTTTTCTGCAAAATCGATCATGTCGTCAAGGTAAAAGCGCCATGCGCGCTTATCGGTTTCAGACACTGACCCGCTCCTTTTCTATATAGGGACGCAGTTCAGGTCTCAGGGCCTTTTCGGTGACCAGATCGACTGGGCAACCCAAAAGGTCTTCTAGGTAAAACTGAACACCGAAATAGCGTTTGGATGTGGCTGGGCCATCGAACGCCACCAGGATATCAATGTCGCTGTCCCTGGATGCAGCATCCCGGGCAAAAGAGCCGAATAATGCCAGCCGGATCACTCCAAAACGGGCTTTTAACTCAGGTTTACTGTGGGCAAGCAACTCTATAGCACGCTGTTTGTTCATGGCATAGTCTCATGGGCACGTTCAATTTCATAATCTTCGGATGCATCCACACTATCAAACACGTGGAAATGATTAGTGACGGTACAAAGATATATCAGATGATCAGGGGTGCGCAAGACAAAAATCAAACAATCACAAGGAAGTGAAGAAACACGCCAAAAAGTCAAAAGGCTCTCAGCAAAAACGCTGAGAGCCTTTATCTTTGGTGGTGCCCAGGGACGGAATTGAACCGCCGACACGGGGATTTTCAGTCCCCTGCTCTACCGACTGAGCTACCTGGGCTCAAAAAACAGAGCACTTATATGCTTTTTAGCCATGGGTGTCAAGGAATATTTCAGCCAAGGTC
>JAZDGN010000106.1:0-75851 GCA_043806875.1 Pseudomonadota bacterium | reverse complement strand
TTTGTTGACCATCAGTGGTGGCTACTGATGGCTATTGCTTTTGGAAAGAGATTGTTTGATGTGTTCTGCGGGAATGACGAGAAATTTCTACTGAACTTATGGCTGAAGAAGCTCATTTCCAGTCAAAATCATTTTACAATGAAGTAGATGGATGTTCAATCAGACTATAGCCGCTTCACTGTGAACTGCTGGGAATCGATGATTCCCTGAAGAATGTTCTGGCCCTTTTCCATGAGTCGGCACGAAAGGCGGTTCTGCCTGGCCAGCAGCGCTGCGGCAAGTCCGCCGGGACCTGCGCCGATGATAATGATATCCAATGGTTCGGTCATGGTTTAAGTCCCCCTGTGATTGAAGCGGCAGGTGCCGGACTATCCCGGGTCCGGGCCTGGGCTGTCCAGGATCGTGAACGGGATGCAAAATCGGAATTCTGATTATAGAAAAGAATTGCAAAAATTGAAAGAATCATTTACTATCGCCGAAAAATACCACATTGTAGCAACATCGAAAGACCCAGGGAGACCACTGATGGACACTGTCATTCAACTGCAGGACGCTTTTAAAACCCATACATTGGACCAGGACAAGATCATCTCTCCGGAAGAAACCGTGAGGCGATTCAAAGAAAGGGCCACACAGCTCAAGCTCAATATTCTGAACAAAACGGAGCGTATCGATAACGGGCGCCTGGATATTCCGGTGTTTTTCAGCGAATGCGGAAGCGACGCAAAAGAGGTGACCGGGACCAACAAGCAGATGGGAAAGGGGGGAACCCCGGAGCAGTCAGAGGCCAGTGCCGTTATGGAACTGGCCGAACGGTTCAGCTTTTTCAGCTTCAAGAACAACCCGGACAACTTCATCACAGCTGCCTATGCCGATGTGGCGTCCCAAGCCCTTCCCTTTTCCATGATTCTTCAGTCGGTGCATGATGAAGCCGGTGACCAGGCTGTTCTGAGAAAGATATTTGAAACCCTGCCCCTCAAGTGGACCAAAGGGTTCAACCTGACCCGGGGCCGTGAGGTCCTTATCCCCTTTGACTGGTTTTACATGATCAATGAGTTCAACGGACCTTCGGCGGGTAACTGCCGGGAGGAGGCCATCTGCCAGGGAATCTGTGAAATCGTTGAGCGGCATACCTCCTCTTTGATCAGCCATGGGCGGCTCAGGGCTCCGGCCATAGATCCTGCATCGGCCACCGATCCCATGGTAAGGATCCTGCTGGACAAGTACGCAGGGGCCGGGATTGTTGTCCATATTTCTGATTTCACCCTGGGCATGGGCATTCCCACCGTGGGCGTGCTGGCCCATGATCCGGCCACCTTTCCAGCCATGAGCGAGATCGTCTGGACAGCAGGGACCGCTCCGGACCCCCAGAAAGCCATGAGCCGGGCCCTTACGGAAACGGCACAGCTGGCAGGGGATTTTAATACCGGGTCCAATTATGTGGCCTCGGGCCTGCCCAAGTTTACATCCCTGGAAGATACCGCCTGGGTCTCCGACAAAAGCAATGTGGTCGGCATCCGGGACCTCCCGGATGTTTCCCATAACAACATCCGGGTCGAGGTGGAGCGGTGTGTGGCTTCCCTGGCCGACCGGGGGATGGACGTGCTGCTGATCAACACCATGCATCCGGGTCTTGGTATTCCGGCTTTTTATACCATTGTTCCGGGAGCCCATTTCAGGGAAAGGGCCGTGGGGGCAAGCCTTGGGATGTTCGCTGCACGGATGATGACCGAGACCCTGGAGCCCGGGGAGGCCATCCGGCGCCTGAACCATATGGAACGTCTCATGCCGGGGCATTATTATACGCGTTTCTATCTGGGACTCAACCACCTCAAGCTGGATGACCCCAGGGTGGCCCTGGGTCACCTGGAAAAGGCATTGAGCCTTGATCCAGCCCGTCTGAACATCCCGGACATCACCTCCTACATGGGAGTATGCCTCAAGGATATGGGCGAGTATGAGCGGGCCATCGGCATCCTCAAGCTCGGGGAGGCTATTGATGAGCAGCGGACAGACCTGCACAACCTCCAGGGATTCTGCCATTTCAAGATGAAGCGGTATGAAAAAGCCATTGCCTGTTTTGAAAAAGTCATTGCCCTAGATCCCGGTTCAGCCATCGATTATGCCAATATCGCTTCCAACTACCGGGAGCTGGGAAATTCTGAAAAAGCTGTGGACTACTACTCCATTGCACTGAAAATAGATCCTGATCTGGCGTTTGCCCGGGAGAATCTGGAGCGGCTCAAGAGGGCCTGATGCCTAGAAGCCCAGGGATCAAGCCCCGGTGGTAAGTACTGTGAATATGCCTAATATCCTGTATTTCACCATGAATCTCCTTGACTCCGGGACGCTGGAACAGTATAATTTACAGGTCTTTTTTCGTGTTGGGTTAGGTGTTAATGATTATTAAAAGGAGAGAGCTATGAAAAAGATGGGAAAACTGTTTGCTGTTTTGAGTTTGGTGCTGTTTTTTGTGGTGGCATTTTCCGGCGTGTCCCTTGCCGCTGACACCATCAAACTCGGTGTAGCAGGAGCACACAGTGGTGATTTGGCGTCCTATGGCATTCCGTCCGCTCACGCGGCCGAACTGGTTGTGGAAAAGATCAATAAGAAGGGCGGTGTTCTTGGAAAGAAAGTTGAGCTTCTTGTTGAAGACGATGTGTGCAAACCTGAAGTTGCAGGCAACACTGCAACCAAACTCGTTTCCGAAGGTGCCAATGTGGTCCTGGGCCACATCTGCAGCGGCGCCACAAAGGCCGCTTTGGGCATTTACAAGGAGGCCGGGATCGTTTGCATGTCTCCGTCTGCAACCAATCCGGATCTCACCCCGTCCGGCGAGTATCCCAATTTCTTTAGAACCATCGCCCATGATGCTGTCCAGGCACAGCTCCAGGTGAAGTATGCCACGGAAGTTCTCAAGGTAAAGACCGTTGCCATTCTCCATGACAAGGGTGATTACGGAAAAGGCCAGGCAGAACTGGCACAGAAGTACTTTGGCGAAAAAGGGGTCGAGGTTGTCCTGTTTGAGGGTGTTACACCGGGGGCCGTTGACTATTCCGCCATTGTTACCAAAGTAAAGAGCAAGAACCCGGACCTGGTTGTCTGGGGCGGGTACCATCCTGAAGCCTCCAAGATCGTCACCCTGATGCGCAAAAAAAAGATGACAACCCTGTTCATGGGTGCTGACGGCGTAAAAGACGATACCTTTATCAAAGTAGCCGGCGAATATGCAGAAGGCGTTTATGCAACAGGCCCCATGGATATTTCTGCCAACCCCATGGCGATCCAGGCCAAAAAAGAACACCAGGATGCCTATGGCTCAGATCCGGGTGCCTTTTATGATGCTGCCTATGCCGCTACCCTTGCCCTTCTCAATGCCATTGAAAAATCAGGCTCCACCAAATACGACGATATCGTAAAGGCACTTCGTACCGAATCGGTTGATACACCCCTTGGAAAGATCAGTTTTGATGAGAAAGGCGATGCCATCGGCATCGGCTTCTCCGTATACAGAGTTGCAAACGGTGCCTTTGTAGAACAGAAATAACCGGGAATAAGAAGTACCGGGTCAGGCAGGGGTCAGGCAGTGAATCACTGTCTGACCCCCTGTCTATAAGCGCACGGATAACATGTGCCTCTCTGCAGCAGAAATCGGGGACCTGTGGTTGCTGCAAAGGGGCGCTGAACAGAGCGAATCAGGCCAAAAGCAGGTTTTTATGGATTTTGATTATTTTGCACTACTGTTTCTTGGAGGACTGACCCGGGGCAGCATCTATGCCCTCATAGCCCTGGGTTACACCATGGTATATGGAATCATAGAACTGATCAACTTTGCCCACGGTGAGATCTACATGATCGGCGCCTTTACCGGCCTTATCGTGTCCACCGTGCTGACCATGATGGGGATGCCCGCTCTGGGGGTTGTTTTTTTTGCAGCTGCAGCAGCTGTGGTTTATTCCTGCAGCTACGGGTACACCATGGAAAAAATTGCCTACAAACCGCTCAGGAATGCACCCCGGCTGTCGGTTCTGATCAGCGCCATAGGCATGTCCCTGTTCCTGCAGAACTATGTGCTTCTTGCCCAGACATCTGATTTCCTTCCATTTCCCAGTCTCATCCCTGATTTTGAATTCTGGGAGCCCTATGCCCATCTCATGTCCTCGGCAGAACTGGTGATCATCATGACCACGGTGGTGGTCATGATACTGCTTACCATCCTGATTAAATTCACCAGGATCGGCAAAGCCATGCGCGCCACATCCCAGGACAAGATCATGGCGGCCCTCCTGGGAATCAACGTGAACCGGGTCATTTCCGTCACTTTTCTGGTGGGGTCCGGAACAGCGGCCCTGGGCGGACTGCTCATCGCTTCCCACATTGGACAGATAAACTTCTACATGGGATTCATCGCCGGTATAAAGGCCTTTGTGGCAGCGGTTCTGGGCGGCATCGGAAGCATACCGGGAGCGGTCCTCGGATCCCTGGTGCTGGGCTGGACTGAAAGTTTTTTCACCGGCTATATCTCCAGCGACTATGAGGATGTGTTTGCCTTCCTGTTCCTGGTTCTGATCCTGATCTTCCGGCCTTCCGGAATTCTGGGCAGGGCTGAAACCAAGAAAGTATAATTCATGAAGATGTGAGATTATGACAGTGATACAAGAAATTAAACGATCGTTTCTCATGGCCGTATGGTTCATTTTTCTGACCTTCCCCATCATGGTGATCAAGGTGAACACCGTCACCAAAACCATAGACTGGCGGTGGATGAATATGGCCTATGTGGGGATAGGCGCGTTTTTCCTGTCCATGCTCTGGCGGTACATGCTCAGGAGAAAGGAACAGGGAGCAAAAAAAGAGAAAACTGGAGAGGTTTCCCGTGTCCAGAGGATTCTCCAGGAAAAACGGTTTTCCATGCCGGCCCTGGCAATCGTCTGCATAGGTATCCTGATTTTCCCCTTTGTGCTGTCCATGTACCAGACCTCCATCATGATTTCGGCCCTGATCTATGTGATGCTGGGCCTGGGTCTCAATATCGTCGTAGGCCTGGCAGGACTGCTTGACCTGGGGTATGTGGCTTTTTTTGCCGTTGGCGCCTATGCCTATGCCCTCCTCAACCTGCATTTCGGACTCGGGTTCTGGACAGTTTTGCCCATCGGCGGAATCCTTGCCGCCACCTTCGGTATCATTTTGGGTTATCCGGTCCTGCGTCTGAGGGGCGACTACCTGGCTATTGTCACTCTGGGCTTCGGTGAGATCATCCGCCTGGTTCTGGAAAACTGGAACGACTTCTCCCACGGTCCCAGCGGTATTGCCAATATCCCCAAACCCGAACTGTTCGGCATGGACCTGTCCATGGGAGGCAAGACCATATACCTGTACTACATCGTCGTTGGCCTGGTCATCTTCACCATTTTCGTCATCAACCGTCTCCAGGACTCCAGGATAGGAAGGGCCTGGATTGCCCTGAAGGACGATGAAATCGCATGCCAGGCCATGGGGATCGACAAGGCCAGGACAAAGCTGCGCGCCTTTGCCCTGGGTGCAACCTGGGCAGGCATGGGCGGGGTGGTGTTTGCGGCAAAGACAGCTTTTGTCAACCCGGCAAGCTTCACCATATGGGAATCGGTCATTGTTCTGTGCACGGTTGTGCTGGGCGGTATGGGGTCTATTGTGGGCGTCATGCTCGGCGCCCTTGTACTGATCCTGCTGCCGGAGTACCTCAGGGATTTCGGGCAGTTCAGGATGATCACATTCGGCGCGGTTCTGGTCCTGATGATGGTGTTCCGGCCCGGGGGAATCATTGAAAACGTCCGGAGAACCTATCAGTTTAATGCCGGCGGAAAATCCTAGGCCGCTTCATCCTGAATTGGACAGCAAACACAAAAGAAAAGGGCAGTTATATCATTGAAACAGACAAAACCAATTCTTGAAGTAAAAAATCTGACCATGGACTTCGGAGGCCTAAGGGCCATAGACACTCTTGACATAACCATCCGGCAGGGGGAGATAGCTGCGCTGATAGGGCCCAACGGTGCCGGCAAGACAACATTTTTCAACTGCATCACCGGGATATACACCCCCACCAGTGGGGATGTTCTCATTTCACGGGAAGGAAGACCCACAGAGCGGATCAATGGGCTCAAACCCAATATCGTAACCCGGAAAGGTCTGGCCCGTACCTTTCAGAACATCCGTATTTTCTCCTCCATGACGGTTCTTGAAAACGTCATGATCGGCTGCCATCCCATTACCAAGGCCGGGATCCTGGGTGCCGTATTCCGTCCCAAAAGCACCCGGACAGAGGAGCAGTTCATCGTTGATAAGAGTTATTCCATCCTGCAGAAAACAGGTCTGGCCAAATATGTGAACGAGCGGGCAGTCAACCTCCCCTACGGTGCCCAGAGGCTTCTGGAAATAGCCAGGGCCATGGCCACGGATCCCTTCCTGCTGCTCCTGGATGAACCGGCTGCCGGCATGAATCCAAGGGAAACATCGGCACTGGATACGCTGATCCTGAAAATCCGGAATGAGGAAAAGATTTCCATCCTGCTCATCGAGCACGATATGAAACTGGTCATGAGCCTGTCCGAGAACATCCACGTTGTGGATTACGGGAAAAAGATTGCCGAAGGGACTCCCGAGGAAATCAGGAACAACCCCGTTGTGATCAAAGCCTACCTGGGAGAATAGAGTAATGCTCAAAATAAGAAATATAAAGACCTATTACGGCAATATCCAGGCTTTGAAAGATATCTCCATGGATGTTGCCGAGGGGGAGATCATCACCCTTATCGGTGCAAACGGTGCCGGAAAGTCCACCACCCTCATGACCCTGTGCGGGATTGTTCCCCCCCAGAGCGGTACCATTGAATTCCAGGGTATCGATATTACAGGCATGGCCCCGGACAGGATTTTTGCCATGGGGATCAGCCAGGTACCCGAAGG
The DNA here is from genome assembly GCA_043806875.1 of Pseudomonadota bacterium. Lineage (GTDB taxonomy): Bacteria > Desulfobacterota > Desulfobacteria > Desulfobacterales > Desulfobacteraceae > JAZDGN01. The sequence continues at coordinate 68,906 of JAZDGN010000106.1, read as the reverse complement.
CCGCCGTATTTTCCCTTACCTTAGCGTCATGGAAAACCTGGATATGGGTACCTTTCTCCGCAAAGACAAGTCCGGGATTAAAAAGGATCTGGACTATATCTTTGACCTGTTTCCCATCCTTGCCAAACGGCGCCACCAGGCCGGTGGGACCCTGAGCGGCGGTGAGCAGCAGATGCTGGCCATCTCCAGGGCCATAATGTCCAGGCCGAAACTCCTTCTCCTGGACGAACCGTCCCTTGGCCTTGCCCCCATTATCACCCGGCAGATTTTTGAGATCATCCGTAAAATCAATGAGGAAAACCGGACGACCATTTTCCTGGTGGAGCAGAATGCCAACCTGGCCCTCCAGGTGGCGCACCGGGGATATGTCATGGAAACCGGCAGGATTACCATGACCGATACCGGGGCCAGTCTTCTGGCCAACGAGGATGTCAAGAAGGCCTACCTGGGAATCTGACGATTCAAACTATGAAAAGCCGATTTAGAGCTGTTGCCGTTGCCGGTCTGAAACGGGGATTGACCGGATATCTGTGGATTTTGAAAATCCTGGTCCCCATTTCCTTTGCCACGGCCCTTTTGACCTGGTCCGGCTGGCTGTACAAGCTTGATTTCCTCGTCCAGCCGGTAATGGGACTGCTTCAGCTCCCGGCATCGGCGGCTCTCCCCCTGATCATCGGGATACTCACCGGGATTTACGGTGCCATAGCCGCCATGTCAGTGCTGCCCCTGACCGTTGACCAGATGACCCTTGTGGCCATATTCCTTCTCATCTCCCACAACCTGATCCAGGAGAGCGTTGTCCAGGGGCAGTCAGGACTCAACCCTGTGGTTGCAGGGTTTTTCCGTCTGGCAGTTTCCCTGGTGGTCACCAGCGTCTGCGCTTTGATCCTGCAGCCCGGACCGCCTGTGGCGTTTCAGACAGGCATCCCGGGGGACGCTCTGGCCCGTGCCGCTACGGCCGGGGTCATGTTCGGCGCGTGGCTGAGCAGTATGGGTGGTCTTGCCCTCAAGATTTTTACGATTATCATGCCCCTGATGATGTGCCTTGAGATCATGAAGGCATACCGGCTCATCGACCATGTGGTGGCCCTGACGCGGCCCGTGCTCTCCATCCTGGGTCTGGACAGGTCCATGGGCTTTTTATGGCTCACGGCCGCCGTGTTCGGACTGACTTACGGCGCTGCGGTTATCGTTGAGGAGACCAGGGCAAATTCCTTTGAAAAGTCGGATTTGGCCCGGCTCCACCTGTCCATCGGCATCAACCATGCCATGATTGAAGATCCTGCGCTTTTCCTGCCCCTCGGGATACTGCCGGTGTGGCTTTGGATCCCCCGCTTGACAGCGGCCGTGATAGCCATTTATAGTATTCATCTGTTCAATGGTATAGGAGGGAGGCTCCATGCTGCTAGAACTGGCCATAAAAAACTTTGCAATCATCAATGACATCCGGATACCCTTTTCCGGCGGATTGACAGTGCTTACCGGTGAGACAGGAGCCGGAAAATCAATCATCATCGAGGCCATGAACCTGCTCCTTGGGGGGCGGGCTTCGGCCGATCTGGTCCGGACCGGGGAAGACAGTGCGGAACTGGAAGCTTCTTTTGACATTGATCCGGGCAGCAATGCCGCCCGGATCATGGCCGAGCAGGGCCTGGATCCGGCAGAAGGTCTCATGATCCGGCGGACAGTATCCCTGGACGGAAAACATAAGATCTTCATCAATTCCAGGCTGTCCACCATGCAGCTGCTCAAGCGGGTAACCGAGAACCTGGCCGGTATTTCCAGCCAGCATGCCCACCAGGGGCTACTCAGCGAAGATGTCCACCTGGATATCCTGGACCGGTATGCAGGGACATACCCCCTGAGAAATCAGGTCCAGGAACGCCACGAAAATCTGGTTCCCCTCATGCGGGAGCTGATCTTTCTCAGGGCCAACCAGAAAAAGCTGGATGAGGAGGCTGAGTTTCTGAAGTACCAGATACAGGAGATTGAAGAAGCCAAACTCAAACCCGGTGAGGATGTGGAGCTGGAGGCGGAACGGATCCGGCTGAAAAGCGGGACAGATCTGTACCAGAGCGTTACCCGCACCGTGGAGGATCTCTATACCCGGGAAAATTCCGTGATCGAGATCCTTGGTGCCATGAAACTGGAAATGGAGAAAAAGGGTGCCATTGATCCCAGGCTCCTGGCCAGGGCGGAAACCCTCAACCAGGTGGTTCTGGAACTGGAAGACCTGACCGAGGAGCTCAGGGTGTATGCGGACACCATTGATTTGAACCCCGATGCCCTGGACGAGACCGAGGCCCGGCTGGACAGGATCAAAAAACTCAAACGTAAATACGGCGGATCCATGGAGTCCCTGTTTGACAGGTATCATGCCATGAAAAAGCAGGTGGATGACTCCGGGAATACCCAGGAACGCATTGAACGGCTGGAATCCGAGGCCCGCCGGATCTCAGGGGAAATGGGAAAAGCAGCCCTGGACCTTTCCGGTAAACGGCAGGCAGCTGCCCTGTCCCTGGCAAGGCTTGCAGAAAAGGAGTTCCAGGACCTGGAGATGGGTTCCACCCGGTTTCTGATTGCCCTGCATACAACCCCTGCTACCGAAACCGATGACCTGTTCTCGGCCCAGGGAAAAAAGATTCTGCCCACGGGGCTGGAGCGGGCCTGTTTTGTAATGGCACCCAACCCGGGTGAGGAACCCAGGCCCCTGAGCCGCATTGCCTCCGGTGGTGAGCTGTCCCGGGTGGTCCTGGCCCTTAAGGCGATCCTGTCTGAAACCGAATCCCTGGGAACCCTGGTTTTTGATGAGGTTGATGCCGGTATCGGCGGGAAGACCAGTGAAAAGGTAGGCAGAAAGCTCAAGAGCCTTGCCGGGAATTACCAGGTGATCTGCATCACCCACCTGGCCCAGATTGCCAAGTACGGATCATTCCATTTCCGGATTGCTAAACAGGTAGCAGATGGGCGGACAACAACGACCATTGCGCCGTTGACGAGCAAAGAGGATCGTGTGATGGAGATCGCCAGGATGATCGGCGGCGAAACCATTACGCCGGCAACACTGGACCATGCCCGGGAGCTTCTTTCAGCGTCCGGTGGGATGTGACCGGGTTCAGGGAAGAGGCCACTGTAACACCGAGTTTGATCAGGGAACAGGGCTTTTTGATGTATCCGGCTGCCCCGAGCCGGATGGCTTCCCTGACCTTGTCTGTTTCTGAAAAACCGCTGATTATCAGAGTTCTCTGGCCTGGATGCCGGGAGATGATCTGTTTATAGGTTTCAAGGCCGTCCATGCCGGGATCCATGATCATGTCCAGGAGAATCAGGTCAGCGGAATGGGTGGCGAGATAGGTCACGGCCTCTTCGCCTGAGGACACGGAAACCGGAGAGTACCCGAGCTTCTCCAGCATGGCGGTGGCAATATCGCGCTGGAACTTCAGGTCATCCACCACAAGTACGGTTTCCCTGTTGCCCATGTAATCTTTGATATCCTCGGGTTCTGCCTTGGAGAAAGGTTCCAGATCGGTTCTCGGTAGGTATATGGTAACCGTTGTGCCTTTTCCCGGCTGACTCTTAATATCAATATACCCGTTATGGTCCTGGACAGTACCCCAGACCACGGCCATGCCCAGGCCGGATCCGCTCCTGCCCATGGCTTTCCTGGTGAAAAAAGGTTCAAAGATCCGTTTGAGATCCTGGGGTTCTATGCCGAGGCCGTTGTCCTGAACTGTCAGGATCACATATTCCCCGGGGGTGACGTGATCGTATCCTGGGATGGTTTCGTTGATGGAAGCGTCGCCGGTACTTACCCGAAGCGTTCCGCCGTCTGGCTGGGCTTCTGCCCCGTTGATAATGAGGTTCATGAGGGTTTTGGTCAGATGTGTCTGGGATCCAAGAACAAAGGGAGTCTCTGACCGGATTTCGCGGAGAAAGATCACCTCCGGATGGATGGACTGAATTTTTTCAAATTCCGGTGTGCTGAAAAAATGGGTGACGATCTCATTGAGGTTGATCACATCACGGGTGACAACCCCGCGTCTGGAAAGGGTCAACAGGTCCTGAACGATATCCGCAGCCCGCTGTCCGGATTCCTGTATGGCCCTGAGAGGTGCCCTGAGGGGGCTGGATTCCGGGAGGTCCATGAGCATGAGGTCCGGGTATCCTACGATACCTGAGAGGATGTTGTTTAGATCATGGGCCACACCTCCGGCCAGAAGCCCGATGGCCTCCATTTTGTTTGACCTGTTGAGTCGCTCTTCCAGGTCCCTGTTGGCGGCTTCCATGGCCTTCTGGGCTGAGACGTCCCTCAGGCTCCCAACGATACCGATTGGATTCCCTGTGTCGTCAGCCATGAGCCGGGCGCTTATGGCGCAGATGACAATGGATCCGTCCTTGTCCTTCAGGTTGATTTCCGCACCGCTGATTTTTCCCATCCGCCTGATGTTATCAATCAAGCGGGTTCTCTGGTGGGGATTGTCATACAGGGTGTACAGGGATTTATGGATCATTTCATGCCGTGAGTACCCGGATATCTGTTCAACGGACGGACTGATGTTGGTAATGGTGCCGTCCAGTGTGGCTTCGTAATACACATCCAGGATATTGTCAAAAATCCGGCGAAGGGATGCTTCGGATGTTTTCAGGGCCTCGTGAGATTTTCGCAGACCCTGGATCACTGTTGATACGGACAGGGCGACCACCGTATCCAGAAGCATGAAGTTCAGGCTTGAAACGCTCCATTTCTCAATGGGGTTGGCTACCTCGGGGTAGTGCCAGGGCATTAGCTGGCCGGACATCAGCACAAGACCTATAGTGACCAGGGTGAGGAGGTTCAGGCCAAGGGACAGCCAGGAGGCCCTGGTATCAAGGAGGAGTCCTGCAAGAACCGGGAATGCGAAAAGCCATACAGGCCCGGCACCGAATGGGCCAAGAACCATGATAAGAACCATGCCCGTGCTGTAGCTGAGAAGCACCGAGCATTTGGCACGCAGGCGGTAGGGCAGTTTTCTTCCTATAAACAGGACGAGGATACCTGCATAGATAACCGTATCCAAGATTACGATGATCCAGAGGTCTTCCTTGACTGCGAGGGTGATACTGGGGATGTAGACAAGGAAACCCAGGGTGGTGCAGATGAGAAGCAGGGTCAGGAGAACCCGTTCCTGCCAGTAAAGGATTCCGCTTCTGATATCGAGATCAGCCGGGGTCGTGTACTTTACCAGAAGTCGTTTCACCAGTTCCATGATGATCCTGTCCCTAGTCCTGAACCAGGTGGGATCCGGGTCCACGGGTACAGTGTATTCTCCCATGACAGGCCGGAGTTCGGTCAATGTCGAGCTGTATTGTGATTACTATGCCTTTCCAGGTACCGGGTGTCAATGATCCATGGAAAAAAGAGCGGTTCCGGTAACGATCTGAGCAAGATTCCTGATTTTTGGGAGCTAAAAAACAACTTGACAAATTCGGGGAAAATTGGGATAGGATGTTACTATTTGGAGAAACAAATCGGGATGTTAATCAACGGATTGAGAAAGGAGCCCTAAATGGCCGTAAAAATTTTTTTAAGCGAAGATGAAATACCCCGTCAGTGGTACAATATCGCGGCAGACCTGCCAGGCACAATCAATCCGCCCCTGGGTCCCGGCGGACAACCGGTGTCTCCTGACATGCTGGCTCCGGTATTCCCCATGAACCTCATCGAGCAGGAAGTGAGCCAGGAGCGTTGGATTGATATTCCCGAAGGGATTCTGGACCTTTTATACCGGTGGCGGCCATCTCCCCTGCACAGGGCTGTTTACCTGGAAAAATACTTAAACACACCTGCCAAGATTTTTTACAAGAATGAAAGCGTTTCTCCGGCCGGAAGCCATAAACCCAACACCGCTGTTGCCCAGGCCTGGTACAACAAGCAGTTCGGGATCAAGAAGCTGACCACCGAAACCGGGGCCGGCCAGTGGGGCAGCGCCCTGTCCTATGCCTGCGCGCTCATAGGTCTTGAATGCAAGGTGTTCATGGTTCGTATCAGTTTTGACCAGAAACCTTTCCGGAAAACCATGATGGAAACCTGGGGCGGGACATGCATCCCGAGTCCCTCCAGTGAAACAGCGGCAGGCAGGGATATCCTTGCCAGATTCCCGGATACGCCGGGAAGCCTGGGCATTGCCATCAGCGAGGCTGTTGAAGCTGCCGTCACAGACACCACAGGTCAGACACGCTATGCTCTGGGCAGCGTGCTCAATCACGTCATGCTGCACCAGACCATTATCGGTCTTGAGGCTAAAAAACAGCTGGCAAAGGTCGGGATCAAAAAAGTGGATACCATCATCGGATGCGCCGGTGGCGGGAGCAACTTTGCCGGCCTTGCATTCCCGTTCACCCTGGATAAGATCAACGGTGCGGATATGGAGATCATTCCGGTGGAACCGGCGTCCTGTCCGACGCTGACCCGTGCCCCCTTTACCTATGACCACGGGGATGTGGCAAAAATGACGCCTCTTTTGCCTATGTATTCCCTGGGCCATAATTTCATCCCGGCACCCATCCATGCCGGAGGCCTCCGGTACCACGGTATGGCTCCACTGGTTTCCCATGCAGTAGCCCATGGGCTCATGACTCCCATGGCCATCAAACAGCTGGAATGCTATGAGGCCGCCATGATATTTGCCAGGACCGAAGGACTGATCGTTGCCCCTGAAACCAGCCATGCCATTGCCGCCACCATCCGCAAAGCCAAGGAGGCAAAGGAGCAGGGCAAGGAAAAGGTTATCATCTTCAACCTGAGCGGGCACGGACTCATGGACCTGGCCGGGTACAGCAAATATATGGCAGGCGAGCTCAAAAACACGGAATTGTCCCAGGAAGAGCTTGATGCAACCCTGAAAAGCAGTTTGGAAGGGAATCCGACCCCGGTTCTTTAAGTCGATGTATGAACACGCTGAGGCAGAAGGTGTTGCCTTCTGCCTCAGTTTTTTCAGACTGGGTGGTCTGGCGTTGGATTTGTCAGAAAGGTTTCGGGATGGAAAAAGAACAGTTTGATACCACGGTGGGGTACTGCCGGATGCTGGGGCATGAGGTTGAGTTTTCCTATTGCCGGATCGTCAAGAACGGCCTTCCCTGCCATAAGGTTCTTGACTGCTGGTTTGAGCAGTTTCCTGTCAAGGACTATGTGGACTGCTGGTATTCTGCCGGGGAGCAGGTCATTATTTTTGAAGAACCCAAAAACAGGATGGTAACCCTGTTTGATCTGATCCAGCAGGCCAAGGCCCGGCAACAGCCCTGATTCCATGCCATTGGGTCAGGATGTGAGCGGCCGCACGATCATTTCAATAAAGATGTAAGCCAGAAAAAGCACTGTGCACAGGATGATGAAGCCCATGTATACGGAATTTATCGTATGTTTTTTCTGCTCCTTATCCTTGTAGTACACCGGTTTCGCACACTCGGTACACCATACCCGCTGCCTGTCGACCACAACAACGTTCCCACATTTGCATTCTTTTTCTATGGGTTTGAATTCCACCATAACTTCCTTTTTTTATAGACGGACCGATTGCAATCCCCTGCCATGGGTTTCTGCCAATGCCGGATGAAATTTTTGGATTCAGGCGGCCAGAATCAACGTCTTATCACTCTTTTTTTGACACTATCGCGACTTTAACTGTATGTCAAGGAAGCCTTTTGCCAATCAGCATCAAAGCTCCGGCTACATGCCACGCCAGAGGGCAGACAGTTTCAGGGGTTGACTAATAAGACTCAGGATATAGTTTATACGTGTTTGATGCGGCAATGATCCGGAACCCCTGTCTGGGCTGCCGGAAAAACGTGAAGTGTTGTGATGATCCCGGGAGGTTGATGGGGCTGTTATGGCCATTGGCCGCCGGGAAAGACAAGGTGCAGACCATGAGATATGAAGGACAGATTTTCAGGCCGTTCAGTGAGGCTGACAGTTTACTATTGCAGTGTACCATCGGCTGCTCCCATAACCGGTGCACCTTCTGCGGGATGTACAAGGACAGGCAATACCGGGTCCGGCCCCTTGCCGAAATCCTGGAAGATATTCGCCTGGCCCGAAAGGACTGGGGTCATGTGGAAAAAGTTTTCCTATGCGATGGGGACGCCGTTGCCATGGACACAAAAATCCTTCTGGATATTCTGGAAGCCCTTTACGCAAACTTTCCAATGCTCCGGCATGTGGGAACCTATGTGGGACCTGTCAGCACCTTGAAAAAGACCCCGGCCCAGCTGTCGGCTCTGCGACAAGCCGGACTGACCAAGGCCTACCTGGGTATGGAAACCGGGGACGACAAACTGCTGTCTGCCATCAGGAAGGGTGTTACCCGGCAGGAGATGCTGGAGGCAGGCCTCCGGTTGATCGATGCAGGTATCAATCTGTCGGCCATGGTGCTTCTGGGTCTCCATGGAAGGCACGGGGACTGGCATTCCAGTGCTGTGGCAACCGCGTCCCTGTGCAATGCCATGAAGCCCCGGTATCTTGCTGCCCTGACGGTGACGCCGGTTCCGGGAACCGCACTTTACCAGGCCATGATGGCCGGGGATTACAGTCCACCGGATCCTTTTGAGACCCTGGAGGAGATGAAGGTCATGGTGGAGAATATCACCCAGGACAACCTTAAATTCGTGGGTGTGCACGCATCCAATTACCTGCCTTTGAACGGAACCCTGCAAAGGGACAGGCAGGCCATGCTGGAAACCATGGCGTCGGTGATCAGAACCCGGGACGCCTCCCGTCTCCGTCCTGAAACCATGCGGGGCCTATAGGGTAAAACAGCCCCGGATTTCTGAGCGGCAGGGTCAGGGGATTAATTATGGAATGGCCATGTTCCCATGGCTGAAATAAGGAAATGTCATGATGATCGTGAATATACTTCTGCTCAGTGTTGCCGTTTTTGTCGTATCCACAGCACTTCCCGGCGTCCGCCTCAAGAGTTACTGGACAGCCCTGGGGGTTGCCGTGGTCTACAGCGTCATCAATTTTTTTGTGGGGTGGCTGCTTGTATTTTTGTCATTCCCGTTTATTGTCGTCACCTTCGGGCTGTTCCTGTTTGTGATCAATGCTTTGCTGCTCTGGATCACCGATAAGCTGATAGATGATTTTGAAATAGACAATTTCGGGGTGACCCTGCTTGCAGCTTTTCTCATAACCCTGGTAAACGGCCTTCTCAAGTGGATATTCTGACAAGGCTGGTCTGAGTGGTTCAGAACGGGGTTTTCCCCCGGGCAGGGGTGCCTGCTTTCCGGTTTAGGCTTTCAGCCTCTTCTGTGGCAAGAAGTTCCACCAGCCTTTTTTCAAATACGATGAAGATCTGGGATGTGGGGTTTCCAAACTGGTCCGGCACCAGGGACAGGATGAGAAGGTCGTTGTTCTGCCTCCATGCAAAGGAGGGGCCGCCTTCTTTTTCCCAGGCAATGGAAACAGGGTCACCATACTTGTCTGTCAGGGTTTTCAGGACCTCGGGATTATCGCTTTTGTAGTTGACGCGGATGAGAAGCGGACTTTGAGTGTAATCTGAAAAAAGGATTTCAACATAGCTGAAATCGAGCCCCTTGACACTAGCATACCGGAACATGAGACGGGTGGTCTTGTGCTCGACACGCTCCCTGGGTGGATAATTGAGTTTTTTATTCAGCTCGTCCAGCTCCGGGAAATGGGCTGTCAGGAATTCCGGATAGTTGATAGCCAGGTCAATGACATTGTTGCCCTGGGTGGATTCGTCGCCCAGAACCTGGGTCAGCGTGCTCCTGAGATGACTCGACAGCCTCGTGTTGACCCCTACGTCAAAAAAAGCGAAGCTTTCCGGCTGCTCCTGGAAAGACGGTCCCTGAACACCGTCGCCCTTGTCTTGGCAGGCAGAACCCAGGAGGACCAGGCCCAGAATCACCAGATACAGAATCGAGGTGTTTGCCTTTATGTTCATAAGCAATAGGTTTACACGAAAATCCCCGGGTTGGCAATAGGCAGATACAACTTGGCTCCGGGTGATGCATAGGCGGCTGATCCCGTTGTCCTGACTCCCTGGGTAAAACTGTTCAGGGGTTTTGGTGCTTGAATTTTGCTTTCTGACCCGGTAGCATGTCAGTGACCGATAAACCGCTATCCTGCAGGGACATAAAGCCATGGAATCAGACAGGACCGTAATCAAAAAGTCCGGAACCAGTATCCTATTCCTGGACAGCCGTTGCCGGGTACTGCTGCTCCTCAGGGATGACATCCCATCCATCCCCTACCCGAACACCTGGGACCTGCCGGGTGGGCATGTGGAACCCCATGAAACACCAAGGCAATGCATCACCCGTGAAATGATGGAAGAGATGGACCTTGATATTGAACCGTTCAGGTTTTTCAGGGTCATGGAATTTGCCGACAGGGATGAGTATGTGTTCTGGAAAAAGGCCGATTTCGATATTGACCGTATCCGTCTGAACGAGGGCCAGCGCCTGGGATGGTTTTCCTGGGAAGAGGCCTGCGCCCTTCCCCTTGCATTCGGTTTCAATGCTGTTGTTGATCTGTTTTTCAAAAGCCGCATGTGGGAGACCTAAAGTCCTGGCCTATCAGGAGGCCGCATTCAGGAGCAGGGCGGGCTTTTCCTTCAGGGTATTCCTGGAAGCCGACCAGGATGTGGCCATGCAGGTCAGGGTGGTCGCAAGTGGAATAAGGACGGCGGATGTCCATTGGAAAGCCCACAAACGGTCAAAGAAATACCACGAGATACCCCAGGATGCCAGAAGGCTCAGGCAGATGGCGGCTATGGAGGCGAAAAAGCCCATGAATCCGAATTCCAGCAGACCGATGGCCCGGATGTCATTGAACCCGGTTCCCAGGACCTTGAGGAGCAGGATCTGCTTCTGGTTGTTTCTGGCCTCATGCCGGGCAATGGAGAAGATGGAGACAAGTCCCGCACCCAGGGCAAGATAGGCCATGAACCTGATGGACAGGCTCAACCTGTCCATGATATCAAGCACGGTGGTCACTGTCTGGGTTACGTCGATTACAGAGACGTTGGGAAAGGTCCGGGCAATGCTGTCCCTGAGATCGTTCCGGTTCTCCGGCGCCACCTGGGCGATGGAGCCAAGATAGGTTTTTGGGGCGTCATTCAAGACCCCGTCCTGGAACAGGAGAAAGAAATTGGGCTGAAAACTGTTCCACCGGACCTTGCGGATGTTCTTTACCTGCCCGGTGAAAACCATACCCTGGATATCGATGTCAATGGTATCATCAATGGCAATTCCATACCATTGGGAGAATTCCTCGGCCAGGGATATCTCAAAGGGAATTTTGCTCCCGGGCAGCCACGGCGTGCCGGACAGGCGGCGTCCTTGAACAATGGTTTCCGAATCATCCAGGTCCCTGCGGAATGAAAAGTTGAACTCCAGACGTCGATATTGTCTTCCGGCTTCGGTCCCGGCAGCTTTTTTCTGGCGCTCGCGGAAATTTTCGCCGTTCACGGCAAGGATTCTCCCCCGGACCATGGGCGAGATATTGGCAAGGACAGCTTTCCGGTTACGCATGAAATCAACCAGGGGCCGGTACTGTTCCTCCTGGATATCAACCAGGAAAAAGACCGGGATCTTCAGTCCGTCAGGCCGGACAAGTTCTTTCTGGAGCCCTTTCTGGATCTGGGGGATCAGGCTGATCAGAAAGGTGCCCAGGGCAATGGTCACAAAGCAGGCAAGGGATGGGATAAAATTTCTGTAAAGATTCCTGAAGGCGATTTTCCGTACGGGGTTCCCTGATCGGGACAGAAGATTGCAGGCGTTGAACACAAGGGCGCCTGCAAGGGAGAGGCAGGCCATCACCCCCAGAAGTCCCAGGGTGAATACCAATCCTTTTTCCGGGGAGTCAGTCAGATAAACAGCCAGTCCCAGGAAGCCTGCAACGGCTGGCACAAAAGCAAGGTAGCGGAACAGATTCCTGCCTGAAAGGACCTGGGGCATGGACCGGCTTCCCCTGAGAAGCATGAGGGGTTTGATTCCAAAGAGCCGGACAAGCACGGGAAGGCAGAAAACAAGGCTGCCGGCCATGCCCATGCCAAGGGCCATGATTACGGTGGATGCCCGGGTCGTTACGGTGAGATTGTCAGGGACCAGGCCCTTCAGGAGCATTGGAAAGGCCGGCACAAGAAACAGCGACAACAGTATGGCACCCAGGGAAGCGATACTTCCGAGGATAAGAATCTGAACCGTGTACATCCAGAAAATATCCCAATGCCCGGCTCCGATGCTCATGAAAATGGCTATCTGGGGTCTCTGGCTGTCCAGGTAGCTCCGGAACAGGTAAGCGGTGGCTATCCCGGCCAGGAAAAGGGCAACGCTGCTCACAAGCCCCAGGTAACCTGTAAACAGGCGGGTTATCCTCTCCAGTCCCCGGCTCATGTCATGGCTGTCGCTGACACTGATCACGGGATGGCCCTTGGACAGGATTTCAAATCGGGCTTCCAGGGCCTGTTTAAGGGATTTGACGTCAACGGTATCCGGGAGGCGGTAATAGTGAATGTACCGGACCCTGCTCCCGAAACGGACCAGGCCTGTTGCCTGGAGCTGATCCAGCCCCATGTAGATTTTGGGTGCCAGATCAAAGGATGCCAGGGATCTGTCTGGGTCTGTCTGCACACTGTGTCTGAAAACAAAGGTTTTACCGCCAAGGGACAGGATGTCTCCGGGGTCGATGCCATAGGTCCTGGCCGTATCCAGGGTCATTGCGATTTCCGCGGCGCTCTGTAGGCCCTCCTGGTCGGCAGGGGTTTCAAAACCCATGGTCCCGTATAGGGGGAAAGAAGAGTCCACGGCAATGACCTGGGTAAGCCTGGAACCGGTTTTTCCCGAGACCATGGTGTAAAATCGCACCTGCCTGGCAGTGCGTTTGGTCTCTCCCAGGATGGCGCCTGCCAGGTCCAGCTCCTCCCGGGTCAGGGGCCGGGATGCGGACAGGGTCAGGTCAGCGGTGAGAAGCTCCCTGAGGTTGGCGTTCAGGTGGCGGTCAAGAGAGGTGCTCAAGGTGTGGATTCCCATGAACCCAGCCAGGCCCAGGGCAAGGTTGATCATGAAAAACAGGGCGAAATTCCGGTTATTTACCAGGGCTTTGACCCCATGCCGGATCCTGAAGTTCATATGAGCACGCCCCGCTCCAGGTGCCTGACGGTGCTGCACCGGGCTGCCAAGCCCTGGTTGTGGGTTACGACGATCAGCGTCATGTTGCGGTGTTTAACAAGGTCAAAGAGAAGATCCGCAATGATGTCTCCGGTATCCGTGTCCAGGTTGCCCGTAGGTTCGTCGGCAAGCAGCAGGGCCGGGGTGATGACCAGGGCCCTGGCAATGGCTACCCGCTGGCATTCTCCGCCGCTCAGTTGGCCCGGGAGGTGATGCTGCCTGTCCCTGAGTCCCACGTTGTCCAGCATGGCATCTGTTTTCCGGGCAATGTCACCGGACCTGGCAATTTCCAGGGGAAGGCTGATGTTTTCCCTGGCTGACAGGTGGGGCATGAGATGGAACTGCTGGAAGATCATGCCAATTTTCCGGGCCCTGTACCGGGACAGGTCTTTCTGGCCCATGGTGCACAGATCTTTTCCCTCCAGGAGGATGGATCCTGAATCCGGACTGTCCAGGCCCGCGATAAGGGATAACAGTGTTGTTTTACCGCTGCCTGAATGGCCGGTTATGGCCAGAGTCTCACCCTGTTCCAACTGGAGACGGACCGGTTTCAGCACCTCGAGACGGCCTCCTTCGGGCTGCCGGTAGGATTTTGTGATATCCCGGATGTCAAGGATCATAGGGTCCCCAGGATAAATGGCAGCACTGTTTCGGCAATAACCCGGTGTCCCTGGGAATTGGGATGAATCCCGTCAGCCTGGTTGAGTTCTGGGTGAGCGCCCACACCTTCCAGGAGAAAGGGGATGAACCGGAGCCTGTAAGCTCCTGCAAGATCGCTGAACACCCGGGAAAAGCCCCTGGAGTAATCCTCCCCGTAATTGGGCGGAACCCTCATGCCTGCCAGGATAACTGTAATGTTGTTGGCCAGTGCCAGGCGGATGGTCTTATCCAGATTCTCCTTCATGGCATCCAGGGGCAGGCCCCGGAGACCGTCGTTGGCGCCTAGGGCCAGAACGAGGAGATGGGGCCTGATTTTCATGTGCCAGGTCAGGCGGGACAGGGCACTGGCCGTAGTAGACCCGCTGATACTGCCGTTGACGATGGTAATCTCCCCATGTCCGAGCTGTTTCAGGCGAGACTCAACCAGTGAAGGCCACGCCTGGTTCTGTTCCACCCCGAGCCCTGCGGTCAGGGAATCGCCCAGAATCAGGATACGGGTTTCCGCCAGGGTATCGCCACTAAGTCCCAGAATTAAAAAACAGGCCATGACAAAGGCGACATTGCTTATTTTCATTGTCAAAATTCCTTTTTTGGCTCAAAAGCCAGGATGTTTTTCCGGTAAGAGGTCCCGAAGTTTGACGAATACTCAAGATAATAAGCACGACCTGTTTTGTTTGCAACCTGTTTTCAGCCCGAAAATATCCAGGGATCAGGATTCGTTGTTGGTTACGACTTATGGTCCATTGAACCGTTTCACCGCATTCGACGACGGTTATATCATCTGTTTTCATGGAGGATGGTCTCCCCTTGGGTTAAGGGTTGACATTTCCGGATTTAAGCCCCAGGTACTGCCGGGCTTCCTCGGGGGTTGCAGGCTCCTTGCCCAGCTCCCGCGCAATTCTTACGATGCGGGCCACCAGCTGTGCATTGCTTGCGGCCAGTTCTCCCTTTATGTAATAGATGTTGTCCTCCAGCCCCATGCGGACACCCCCGCCCAGGACCATTCCCAGAGTTGCCATCCGGGTCTGCCTGGAGGCAGTGTATCCTCTCCTCCTGGGTAAGGCTTGGCCCTCCGCCTGTGCTGTCCTGGATGATGATGGGGCACAGGCTCCGGATCCTCTGGTGAATCTCCCTGAATATGGCTATTTCCGAGCTGTTCTCCCCCCTGGGGTCACGGGAGTGAATATGGCAGATGGCTGCACCTTCATTGTAACAGGCAAGTGTGGACTCGGCGATTTCCCGGGGCTGTTCCGGCTATTTTAAGTTCCCGGCTGATACGGCTTGAAACCGGCTCCGATTTTTACTATTATGACCCCGGATCATCTTTATGGAACGGCAATACACAGACCAGGATAAAAGGGGAAGAATGGCTTTAACCAAAACGGAAAAACGCAGACACCATATCATTGACACTGCGACCAGGGTGTTTGCCCAGAGAGGATTCCAGGAAACCACCATAACGGAGATCGCAAAAGCCGCAAAAGTTTCTGAAGCTTCCATCTATGAGTATTTCTCCACCAAGGAAGGATTGCTGTTTTCCATTCCGGCCCGGTCCAGCCAGACCCTGTTCGAGACCATGGCTTTCCACCTGAAACTGATCCGGGGCTCCGGCAACAGGCTGCGGGCAAGCATCTACCTGCTCATGGACTCCTACCAGGCTAATCCGGAGTTTGCCGCTGTTTTGATGCTGTTTCTGAAACACAACAAAAAGTTCCTGGACACGGACGCCCACCAGGTGATCAAGGAGGGGATCAAACAGATTACCCGGATCATTGAAGAGGGTATTGAAACCGGAGAGTTCAAACCCGATCTCAATCCGTATCTGGTCCGGGCCATGGTGCTCGGAACCATTGAGCACCTGGTGACCAACTGGGTCATGACAGGGAATCCGGAAAGCCTTGTCCAGTTTGTGGATCCCGTCATCGATATCCTTCTGGCAGGCATTGAGCCCCGGGCCTGACCTGACTTTGATTTTAGGGCGCTGTGCATATTTTTTTAAAATCAGTTTGATTCAAGGATGAATCAGGCCCGGTTAAACACCTTGGTTCGAATTCGAATTCCACAGTGTCTTTATGCCATACCGCCGCATTTTGCGAACCACGGTAGGTTGGCTGATTCCCAGCACCTCACTGATTCTGCGTGTGGTTTTATGGTGTTCCAGGGCCTGATTGAGCACGCGGTGCTCCACTTCTTCCAGGATTACGTTCAGCGGTTTGCCCTCGGTGATCACATCATCAATGACACCCTTGTAGGATTGAAAATTTTCCGGGAGTTTCTGACGGGTGATGACCTCTCCCCGTGTTGTCACGACAAGCCTTTCGATGACATTTTCCAGCTCCCGCACATTCCCGGGCCAGTCATGGGCGATGAGACTGCTCAGGACAGAGGGTTCCAGTTGTTTGCTCAGTCCGTATTTCAGGTTGTATTTTTCAAGGAAGTGGTAGGCGAAAATGGTGATGGACTCTTTCCTTTCTCTCAGGGGGGGGATGATGACAGGAACGACATTGAGACGGAAAAACAGATCCTTCCGGAATTTCCGGTGCTCGATCAACCGCTCCAGCTGACGGTTCGTGGCTGCTATGATTCTTACATCCACTTTTCTTGGCGAGACCTCACCGACCCTCAAAACCTCCTTTTCCTGGATGACTCTCAGCAGTTTGCTTTGGAGACCGATGGGTATGTCTCCGATTTCATCAAGGAAAATTGTTCCGCCCGCGGCAGCCTCGAACAAACCCACCTTCCCTTCTTTTCGGGCACCAGTAAACGACCCGGGGGCATACCCGAACAATTCCGACTCCAGTAGCTGTTCCGGTATGGCTGCACAGTTTATTTTTACAAAGGGGTTGTTTCTGCGTTTGCTGTTTGCATGGATCAGCTCGGCAAACACTTCCTTGCCGACACCGGACTCCCCCCGGAGCAGTATGGTAGTGTCAACCCGGGCAGTATGGATCAAAAGCTCCTGAATCTCTTCCATCTTCTTGGAGGCGATAATGATCCGGCTGCCGGACTTCTCTGTTTGGGTTAATTTCTGCAAACGTGTTCTGTACTGGACCTGGAGGATTTCCATTTTTTCCAACTCTTCCTGCAACCTGTTCAGCTCTGTGACATCCCGGACATTGGTAACCACAAGAACGATTTCCCCAGTGTCGTCAAAAATAGGGGTCCCGGTAACAATGACGGTTTTTCCGGTCTTGATGCGCTGCACAATGGTTGTGGGTTCACGTTTTTCAAGAACAAGAAGAGTCACGGATTCATTGTAAAAACCCTCATGTACCAGAAAGTCCATTTTTTTCCCCAGGATCTCTTCGACTTTGACACCGGTAATCCGCTCGTATGCTCTGTTGACCATGGTAATACGGCCGTCCATGTCAGTAACGACAATCCCGTCAAAGGATGATCCAATCACGGCATCCAGCTTATCCGATATCATTTTGGTTTGTTTCAGTTCGTTGGATATGGCTTCCAGCTTGGAGACATCCTGCAGGACTGCTACTGCACCCACAACCTCGCTGCCGGACTTGACCGGGGTCCGGTTGGACATGTATACCTTGCCGTCCACCGTCAGTTTCTGGACCAGCTCAGTCTGTCCAGTCTGGACGATCCGCTGCAGCTGGGACTGGGAAACAACGCTTGTGATGGGCAATCCCACGGCCTCGGTCCTGGAACGGCCGAACACGGTTTCCGCTGCATGATTCCAGATAACCACAATGCCCCTGGCATCAATTCCCACCACGGGGTTATGGATAAAATCCAGGAACAAGTTGATGTGCAATGCCAGATCCTCGGAGGTGTTCCGGAAGACATCAATGACCCGTGACCGGTACAAACGCCTTGCCGGGGCCTCATTCCCGACTTTTTGACCGGTTTCCCCCTTTGTTGGGGAAGCATCTGCTGCCGCACCCGTATTCTTGGCAAGGGGGTGTTCCCCCAGGTATTGCCCAAGTGTTACAAAAGGATCGGTTCCAGCGAATATCGCACTGAACAGGGTGTCACGGGTAAAAACACCCATGGGGCGGCCGTTATCCCCAAGAACCTGGATGGTATCAATCGATTGGTGCACAAACGCGCCCGCAGCGTCACGGATGGTAGCTTCAGGTCTTAAAGAACAAACGGTCTCCGTCATTTTTTCACCCTTCCGGTACACATGGATTCAGACTCCTGTTCTCCTGTCTTGAATCGATTTTAATTCTAGCCGGTTTTATGCATGCCACAACCATGCCATAACCGGGTGACTATGCCACAGGGAGCTCAGTCATACAAGCCGGAATCAAAAAATGGTTACCCTGCCTCAAACCGCAGCAACCCCTGTCCGGGGGAAAACCAGGAAGGCCGCTGGGCTGGAAATGGTTCATGGTCTCACCATGGGAAGCGCAAAGCCCTGCCAGGACATATCCTGAGGATAGGGCCATCAGGTTTGATTCATATCCGAATCGATTCAAATTGGAATCACATGACACACCATCACTATAATTCCTTTATTTTCAGGCTATTGAAAATGAGCAGCCACCGAATACGATACATTTTCAAATCACTGTCCTGAAATTCAACCCGGATTCAAGGAAAGAGCCGTCTGTCAGACCCGGGTTTTACAGAATTTGAGAATGCCGTCCATGGGTTGCAAATAATTTACAATGCAAAGCATATTCAAATAGATACGACAAGCTGCGTCGTCCTGGGAACCAGAAATCACCGTTCTGCGATCCGGCCTGGTATGCCCTTTGCTATCTGTCCAGGACATGTGATGAGAAAATTCATAACCTGAATAAGGGGGTAAGAACATATTCCATGGACTGGGAGAAGACATACAAAAAAAAACTGACAACCGCTGACGAGGCGGTTAAGCATATTATGTCCGGAGACAGGGTGGTCGCCGGGCATGCTTGCGGGTCACCGGACAGGCTGCTGAAGGCCATGGTGGCCAACAAGCTGGCATACAGGAATGTAGAGATCGTCCACATGATGGACATGGGGTACAGCGAATACTGTCTACCCGAAAACAGCGACCATTTCATACATAATTCCCTTTTTGCCGGCCCTGCCAGCAGGGCCATGATCAATGACGGAAGGGGCAAATTCACACCGTGCCATTTCAGCAGGATTCCCCACCTGTTCAAAGACAGGATTTTACCCGTGGATGTTGCCCTGTGCATGGTTTCCACCCCGGATGAGCACGGTTTCTGTTCTTTCGGCGTTTCTGTCGACTATACCAAACCGGCTGCCGAAAGCGCCAAGATCGTTATTGCCCAGGTAACACCGCACATGCCAAGGACTCTGGGATCCTCGTTTATCCATGTTTCGGAGATCGATCACATCGTGGAGTGCGACGACAGGCCAATCAGCATGCCCAATGCAGAGATCACCCCTGCGGATGAAGCCATCGGAAAGCACTGTGCCCAGCTGATCAAGGACGGGGATTGTCTTCAGCTGGGTATCGGCGCCGTGCCCAACGCAATCCTGGCCTTTCTCAAGGACAAAATCGATCTTGGCATCCATACTGAGATGTTTTCCGATGGTGTTGTGGATCTGGTTAAGGCAGGCGTCATTACCTGCAGGAAGAAGAATATCCATCAAGGAAGGATGGTTGCCACATTTTTCATGGGGACACAAAAGCTTTACGATTTTGTTCACAACAATCCCTGTGTTGAAATGTTCCCAGTGGATTATACAAACAACCCATTTGTCATTGCCCAGAACGACAACTTCGTATCCGTGAATTCAGCCATTCAGGCCGACTTTACGGGCCAGGTGGTGTCAGATACTCTAGGCAGCCGCCAGTACAGCGGAACCGGCGGCCAGGTCGACTTTATCCGGGGGGCGGCCATGTCAAGGGGCGGGCGTGCCATCCTGGCGTTTCACGCAACAGCGGCCAGGGGAACCGTTTCAAGGATCGTTCCCTTTATCAACCAGGGCGCCTCGGTCACAACAAGCCGTGCAGATGTTCACTGCATCGTGACCGAGTACGGGGTTGCTGATCTGCGGGGCAGATCCGTTGCGGAACGGGCTGAAGCCCTGATTAACATCGCACACCCGGATTTCAGGTCCGGCCTCCAGGCGGAGTTTGAACTGACCTATAACAGGAAACTCCTGAGTCCCAAGGTCAATAACAGGGAAACCGATAAACCAAAAACAGGGAAAAAGCAGGCCAGGGAGTCCTGATCCAGCCTGAATGATGGAGGCCATGATGAAAAAAGGATGGAAGCAACAACAATGAAAAAACTATTCCGTACCATTGACAGTATCAGTAAGTGGTCAGGCCAGATCGTCTCGTTCATCATTTATGCCGGCATACTCATGCTTGTTTTCGAGGTCATCTCCCGGTATTTTTTCAATGCACCCACGGTCTGGGCCCATGGGTATACACAACGGCTTTTCGGAAGCTATTTCGTCCTTATCGGCGCCTATACCCTTTTCAAGGATGCCCATGTAAGGGTAGACATCCTTTACCAGAAATTTTCCATCCGGGTCAGGGCGGCATTCGATATCCTGAACTATGTCCTGATGCTGGTCTGGACCTCGGTCCTGGTTAAAGAAGGAATTTCCTTTTTCTACAACTCATGGAGAATCAGGGAGGTTGACGAGATGGCCCTGGCCCATCCCATTTATCCGGTGAAGTTCCTGCTTGTGGTGGGCGTATCCCTGATCCTGCTCCAGGGGTTTTCAAGACTGGCAACTTCATGCATCACACTGGTCAAAGGAGAAAAATATGAGTACTGAAATTCTGCTGACAATCGGCATGTTCGGTTCTCTTATCGCATGCATCATGTGCGGAGTGTCCCTGGGTTTTGCCCTGGGAGCCATCGGTGTCGTTGCGGCCCTGATCATGTATGGCACGCCGGGACTGATGCCCATTGTAACAGGTGTATTCGAGTATATGTGGATGCTCCTTTTGGCCGCTGTCCCCCTGTTCGTGTTCATCGGGGTAACCCTGTCCAAATCAAAAATTGCCGATGATATGTTCGAAGCGTTTTACCTCTGGTCGGGACGTATGCGGGGGGGGCTGGCCGTAGGCGCCTGTGCCTTTGCCGCAGCCCTTTCAGCCATGACCGGTAATTGTTCTGCGTCCACTGTTACCACTGGCCTGGTCGCCATTCCGCCCATGCGGCAGAAAAAATACAATGAAGCCATGATCTTCGGATCCATCGGTTCAGCCGGTACCTTGGGTATTCTCATCCCCCCGAGTATTACACTGATTGTCATTGGAATGATGACAGGGCAGTCCATTGGAAAACTGTTTGCGGGAGGTCTTGTCGCCGGTGTTGGCATTGCAGTCCTGTTCATCATATACATCATTGTAAGATCCTGGCTGCAACCGGACCTGTGTCCCGCCCTGGAAGTGAATCCGAGCCTGGGAACCAAACTGAGGGCCCTGAAGTCGGTTGCCCTCCCGGCACTGATTATCCTGTCCATACTCGGCTCTTTATTCTTCGGGATTGCAACCCCGACCGAAGCATCGTCTGTGGGCGCCCTTGCAGTGCTCCTTTGCGTAATTGCACGAGGCGAGTTCAGCTGGAAATTCTTCAAGGAAACCGCCTATCAGACAGCAAGCATCACGGGGATGGTGCTCTGGATCATGTTCGGAGCCTCTGGATTCGTATCCATATACAGCGGCGGCGGCGGTATCTATTTTGTGCAGACCATGCTCATGGACCTGAACATGAGCCCCTGGGTCCTGATTTTCCTTCTCCAGGGATCTATCCTGGTGCTCGGTATGTTCCTGGATCCCATGGGAATTATCCTGCTGTGCCTGCCCCTGTTTTACCCTGTGGTCAGTAAACTGGGGTTTGACCCCATCTGGTACGGGGTGGTTTTTAATGTGGCCCTGTGCATTGGATACATAACACCGCCCTTCGGATATAACCTTTTTTATCTGAAATCCCTGAGCCCATCCACGGACATGGACGTCATTTACAGGAGCGTCATGCCCTTTTGCGCCATCATGATAGGTGCCATGGTTGTGATGATGGTATTTCCACAGATCGTGACCTGGCTCCCCAATACCATGAACCTGAAATGAGTTGTCCTGAAAACTAAAGACCGGAGGTAAAGCAATCATGAGTCTGGAAAAATTTTCACTGAAAAACACCGTTTCCATGGTCACCGGAAGCTCAAAAGGGCTCGGTAGTGCTGCGGCCCTGGCCCTGGCTAAGGCCGGATCGGATATTGCCGTATGCGGGCGCAATACCGATGACATTGAGATCGTAGTGGATAAAATCCGCTCTCTGGGCAGAAAGGCCGCCGGTTTTATTTTTGACCTCACGGGCAAGGAAAGCATCCGTAAAGGTGTCGATGAGATCCTGTCCCATTTCGGCCGCATTGACATACTGCTGAACAACGCCGGTACCAATCACCGGGTGCCTGTGCTTGACTACCCCGAAGAAGCCTGGGATCTTATCCTCCAGATCAACCTGAAGGCCTATTTCCTGGTTGCCCAGATGGTGGTTCCCCAGATGATCGAACGCGGTTACGGAAAGGTGATCAACATGAGTTCCATCCTGGGACATGTGGGCCTGCCCAATCAACTCGCCTATGCCTCGGCCAAGGGTGGCGTCGAACAGATGACCAAGGTCATGGCCCTGGAATGGGCCAAAAAGGGAGTACGTGTCAATGCCATCGCCCCTACCTATTTTGAGACGGAGATGGTGCAGCAGATACGGCAGGACAAAGAACGCTACACCTTTATCAATGAAAGGACCCCCATGGGCCGCTGGGGCTATGTGGAGGAAATAGAGGGTATTGTGATTTTCCTGGCAAGCGCTGCATCGGATTTCATAACCGGTCAGAGCCTGCTCATCGATGGCGGCTGGACAGCCTGGTAATTCGGGCAAGGTAAGGATGTAAATTAAATTTCGTCCTTCGAACACACTATTAATTCAGGAGGCTAAGAGAATGACAGAAAAGATTTCAAGACGTGATGTTCTAAAGGCAGGCGTGTTAACTGCGGCAACGGCCGCAACAGCTCTCGTTCCCAAGGTTGCCCGTGCGGGATCCGGTAAAAAGATGCGCTGGCGCATGCAGACCCATTGGCCCACAGGTGTCGGCTATTACAAGGAGGTTTATGTCAAATTTTGTGACAGGGTTAGGGCTGCTACCGATGGAGAGCTTGACATCACACCCCTGCCTCCCGGGGCGATTGTTCCCACAAAGGATGTTTTCGAGGCCATTGGACGGGGACTTTTTGAGATATCTCTCATCTGGCCGGCCTACTGGATCGGCAAGGTCCCGGTTGCCGGGCATATAAACGGCCAGTTGTTTTCCTGGGATACGGCTGCCGAGATGTATGCCTACTTCTACGACATGGGGGCCGTTGACATTTTCCGCCAGGCCTATGGTGAAAACGGTGTGCGTTTTGTAGCCCCGATTCCCATGAACGGCCTTGCCCTGTACTCCAGAAAACCCATCAGGACCCTGGACGATTTCAAGGGGTTTAAAGTCAGGAGCACCGGCATTGCAGCCCAGGTTTTCCAGAAGGCCGGTGCCACACCCGTTTTCTTCCCCGGAGAGGAAATTTATCAGGCCCTGCAGACAGGAGTCTGCGACGGCGCCCACTGGGGTACGGTATCCACGGCCTGGGACATGAAATTCCAGGAGGTGACCGATTACATTGTCATGCCATATCTGGCCAACATCAATAACGGCGAAATCATCATGAACCAGAAAAAATGGGATGAACTGCCTGGCGACATGAAGGTCATTGTTGAAGAATGCGCCAAATCAGCCGGAAACGATTTCCTGTGCTGGTCAGGATACAACGACATGATCGATATCCAGCAGTTCCAGCAGAACAAGATGGGTGAACTCTCTCACATGGACGCCGACACGGTTGCACAACTTAGGAAGTTCTCCATTGAAGTTATTGATGAATATTCGAAAAACGATCCTAAATACTGTGCCAAAGCCGGTGGTCTGCTCAAGGATCTGCTGAAAATGACGGGAAGAATTTAGGACCACCGCTACTGCTTACGGAAAAAAAACACCCATCTTCCTGGCGCGTGGCAACCCGGCTTCCCTGATAAGGATAGCCGGGCTGCTGCCGGTGCGATATCCGCACCCGACTGGAAACAATCACAAACCAAACGTCAGTTCCCCGGGATTTCCCGGTCTGTGCCGCAGACACAATCGGGTACAGGCCTGAACCCGGTTAACTATTGGGCACTGCTACCAAAATCGGAGGGCCTTACTTATCGGATGGCGTCATCTGATCTGCGCCCTTTTTCCCTGGGGTGTGCCTTGCCGATGAGACCCTTGCCGATATATGCCAGGATGAACCGGAACGCTTTGATACTTATGAGGAAAAATAATGATGATTAAAACCAGCACCGATTACATGGACAGTCTGAAACAATTACACCCCGTAATCTATTACAAAGGCGAAAGGATCAGTGATGTGGTCAGCCATCCGGCCACAGCACCCCATGTCAGGGCTGCAGCCATGACCTATGCCCTGGCTTCCCAGGAAGAGTACCATGACCTGGCAACGGCAAAATCCCATCTGACCGGAAGGGAAATCAGCCGGTTCACGCACGTTCACCAGAGTGTTGAAGACCTGATCAAAAAGGTCAAACTGCTGCGCGTTCTCGGACAGAAGACAGGCACCTGCTTTCAGCGTTGTGTGGGATTTGACGGCATTAATGCTGTTTATTCCGTGGCCTGGGAAGTGGACCAGAAAATGGGAACCGACTATCTGGAGCGGTTCAAGAAGTGGCTGATTCATATCCAGGATAAGAACCTGATGGTGGTCGGTGCCATGACCGATCCCAAGGGAGACCGGTCAAAAGGCCCGGCGGAACAGGCGGATCCGGACCTTTTTGTCCGGATCGTTGAGAGGCGTGACGATGGGGTCGTCATCAGGGGTGCCAAACTCCACATGACCGGCGCCGTCAATTCCCATGAAATTCTGGTTATGCCCACCATGGCCATGGATGGCAGTTCCAAGGATTACGCGTTCGTGGGCGCTCTGCCGGTGGATGCGGACGGCATTACCATGATTTTTGGCCGCCAGGCAGGTGACGACCGGAGAGACAAGCTTGAAAGGATAGATGTGGGAAAACCCAGATTTGGTGCCGTGGGTGGTGAAGCCATGATTGTTTTTGATGATGTCTTTATTCCCAATGAACGTATTTTTCTCAACGGGGAACACGAGTTTACCGGAACCATTGTTTACCGGTTCGCGGCCCACCACCGGGCCAATTATGGGGCATGCAAGACAGGACTCCTTGATGTGCTCACCGGGGCTGTGGCCTACCTGTGCCAAATCCAGGGGACAGCCAGGGGCTCCCATGTCCGGGATAAAATAACCGAGATGATCCATTTGAGCGAAACCCTGTACAGTTCTTCCATCGCCTGCTCGGCAGAAGGAGGAGCCACGCCGTCGGGCGCTTTTCTGGTGGACACCATGCTGGCCAATGTCTGCAAGCAGAATGTCACCCGTTTCCATTTCGAGGTGGCCAGGCTGGCAGTCGACCTTGCCGGCGGATTCATTGCAACGCTTCCCAGTGAAATCGACCTGAACCATGAAGATGTCGGCCGTCTTGTTCGCAAGTACTTCTCCGGAGCAGACAGCATCCCGGTGGAGGACCGGATCAAAATCGGACGGCTCATTGAGGCCATGACCGGAGGCACGGCCCTGGTCGAATCCATGCACGGAGCAGGGTCACCCCAGGCACAGCGGATCATGATCTTCCGGGAAGGCAACCTTGCTGGCAAGGTCAAACTTGCCAAGGCCCTGGCCGGACTCCCTTCTCAGGTTTGACCATGGATTACTCAGTCATGGTTTCAACTTGTCAAACGGCATTGAAAATAGCAGCTCGGAGAAATTGGCCTGGACAAGGGTTTGGGGCAGGCATGTCAGTCTCAGTATTGAGGCCTTCAGGGATGTCCTGGCAAAATCTGTTCACCAGGCGTCCTTTATCGTTGTGATAATTTTCCATTCCAGGGGGGGTACCGGCTGGACGCTTTCACTTTTTTTTGTAACTGATCCTGCTTTGAAATTGTGGACACTGCGTTAAGCCATTGTTATGCAATATCTTCCTGGAGGGTAACGGTCTGTTCAGTCTCACCGGGAAAGGAAAAGGTACTTGAACTTCCGAGTTTTCAGGTCGTATCGTTTCAGGCTGCAGAAAAACTGCCTTTAATGTCTATTTGGATAAAAAGTGTGCAGTTATTCCGAAATGCCTTAGATACATAAGGCTATGCCGCATTGTGTTTGAGCTTATGACTTTGCTGTCCCCCGGATTTTGCCCAAATGATATCGCACATGTGACAATTTGCGGCAAAACCAGTTCCAGATTTTGTCAATTCCGATGTCCGGCAACCTGATATCTGCTCTTCAGGATGACGGCTTGACATGTTCTGAAAAAGTCATGTCTTCCGTAAGGTTTATCCATAAATTTTCTAGGGTTTTGGCTAAAGTGTTTTTAGGGTATATCGAAATCAAGCACGCCTTTTGCTTATATCATCTATCCAAGTGGAACAACCGACAGGAACTATTTTGATCCGGGAGCTAAAAATGACACAATCACAGGATAATTCCAGAAAAAAGGAAAAAGCCATGAAATTACGCCTCATATCAGCTTTAATCATTTGCCTCACCCCCCTGTTTTTTTCCTGGACTTCAGTTTGTCATGCCATCTCGCCCTACGATTTTGGGAATTGGAGTAAAATTCAGAAGCATCAGAATGGGTTGGAAACACGATTGCCAAAAAGTACCGCCAAGGCTGAAGCAAGGAAACAGACTCTGACAAGAACCGGGCAAACGGACCTGGTGATCGAGAAAATGCCCAATGGTACCATCGTGATCTCCAGCAGTTTAAAAGAGCGGCGGGTCAGACCTGCAGTCACAGTCGTTGAGCAGCAGACAGCACGGCAGACGATCACGCCTGCTGTATCCGAGATGGCCATGGTTTATGACCGCCAGGCGGATTAATGGACCAGGCCCGCCATCCAGAGGGTGATGGGCGGATAATAGGTGATGATCATGAGATCCACGATCAGAATGGCCAGAAACGGCATAACCCGGCGGGAAACCGCTCCCAGGCCGTCACCCGAGATGGCGCTGGAAACAATGAGGCAGATGCCCATGGGCGGGGTCAGCATTCCGATAGCCAGGTTTGTGACCACGATAACCCCCAGCTGGATGATGTCGATGCCCAGGACCGGCAGCATAGCCGTTATCATGGGGACCAGGAGGATAAGGGCCGCTGTTGTCTCCACAAAGGTACCGGCCACCAGGAGCACACCATTGATGATCAAAAGGAGCAGTGCCGGATCATTGGTAATGCCCAGAAGGTTCCCGGCCAGTTCTGCAGGGATTTCTTCCATGGCGGCGATCCAGGAAAAAACAGAGGCCGTGGCAATGATGAACATGACAACCGATGATGTGACCGACGCCTCCAGGACAAAACCGGGAAGATCACGGACCCGGATGTTTCGGTATACGGCCATGGAGACTGCCAGGGAATAAACCACTGCGGCTGCAGCGGATTCAGTTGCCGTAAATACCCCGAAAAGAATGCCCCCTAAAATGATCACCGGCGCTCCCAGGGCCAGGAGGGAGCGTCTGAAGGTTTGACCGACCCGGGCCAGGGAAAACCGTGTTGCCGGTGCATATCCCCTCTGCCAGGAGATCAGTGTCGAAACCCCGATGAGCGATATCCCTATGAGCAGACCCGGCAGGATGCCTGCGGCAAAAAGGCGGCCGATAGATGCGCCGGTGAGAAAACCGAAGATGATCATGGGAATGGACGGCGGAATGATCACTCCCAGAGAGCCGCCCGCAGCCTGGACCGCTGCCGAAAAGTCCGAACCGTACCCGGAGCGCTTCATGGCCGGGATGAGAACCGCACCTACAGCTGCTGCATCAGCTGCGGCAGACCCGGATATCCCCGCAAAGAACATGGCCGATACGATGGTAACCGCAGCGAGCCCTCCGGGAAGCCAGCCAGCCAGGGCATTGGCCAGGTCGATAAGTCTCTGGCTGATCCCTCCCTTTTCCATGATCACGCCGGCGATCATGAACAGGGGGACTGCCATTAGGTGAAAAGAGTCGGTTCCGCTGAACATGCGCTGAATCACCATCATCAGGGACAGATCCCCCTGGACCAGGATGGTCAGGATGGATGCTGCGCCAATGGCAATGGCGATGGGTGTGTTCATGGCAAACAGCACGAACAGGGAGACGATGAGAATTTCACCGGTCATGGGGGCCTCCGGTGAAGATGCGGACCAGAAAAACACCGGCGTGGATCAGGAGCAGCAGGCCGCTTACCGGGATGATGGCCATGACCGTCCACTTGGGAAGGGACAGGGCTGGTGAGATCTGGAGCCTGACAAACCAGGCAAACTGGAGCCCGCTGATGATCATGACACCGGACAGGAAAAGGGTGACCCCATGAACCCCGGCTGCCATGTACCGCCTGAGTTTGGCGGGTAAAAAGGATACAAACAGGTCAATGCCCGGGTGGGCCTTGCGGTGATAGGCCACTGAGGCCCCCAGAAAGGTCAGCCAAACCAGGAGGAACCGGGCCAGTTCCTCGGACCAGAACAGGGAGTGGTTGAGGGCATAACGGCAAAAAACCTGGAGGGCAACGATTACGGTCATGGTCATGCCCAGGGCAGCTACAACAAGCTCAACCCAATGATTAATCCGGGTGCTGAGGGTTTCAAAAATCGCCGTTAACGCTATTTTTTCAATGACAGGGGGTGCATCAAAGAGCGTTTCGGGTCCTTTCTCCTGGTCTTTACCGGTATTGCCGGTTGTGTCCCTGGCGGTGCGGACAGGCATGGGGTTACCGGGTTGCATCCAGAAATTTCATGAGCAGGGCATGAACCCTGGGATCCTGGTACAGGTCAATGTCTTTCAGGCCCGTGACCTTTTCCCGGAATGCCTGGATATCCGGAGCGTCAATGATCTGCATGCCCTTTTCCCGGAGCAGGGTGAGGCGCCCGGCATCCCCATCCCGGTTTTCCTGCCTCTGAAAAACGGCAGCATTCCGCATGGCCGTGCTGATCAGGTCTTGAACACCAGGGTCCAGGGCTATCCACCATGACAGGCAGGCCACGTCGATGTGGGGTGAATAAACGTGCCGGGTCAGGGTCATGTATTTCTGGATCTCATAGAATTTGTAGACTTCCATGACCCAGAGAGGATTTTCCTGGCCGTCAATGACACCCTGTTCCAGTTCCGTATAGATGGGCCAGGGCATGGGTGTGGGATTTGCCCCCAGGGCCTTCCAGATGGCGTTGTGCAGGGCCGAGGACATGACCCGGATTTTGAGACCACTGATGTCCTCGGGCCGGGTCACAGGGCGTTTGTTGTTGGTCAGGTTCCTGAACCCGTTTTCCGAAAAGCATAGTCCTTTGAAGCCTGATGTTTCAAGGCTTTTCAGGATTTCGGCTCCCAGGGGTCCGTCCAGGACGGCATCGGCCTGGTCATTGTCCTTGAACATGAAAGGATAGTTGATGACCCGGACAATGGGGTCAAAGGTGTCAAAGGGGCCGCCGGTAATGACCCCCATCTGGATGGTTCCCATCTGGATCTGCTGGAGAATTTCCGTTTCATTGCCCAGGGAAGCCGAGTGAAAGATTTTGACCTGGATGTCGCCCTTGGATCTGGCTTCAACCAGTTCCTTGAATTTGTCGGCAACGATGTTCTGGGCTGACCCAGGTTTGGTGACAACCCCGAGCTTGATGGTCACGGCTGCCGGGGCCGGGCTGGCAAATAAAAGAAGTGCTGCGGTAAGGATTGCAAATGATCTCATCAACTGTCCTCCGAAATGCAAGCGGTTAGGTGCTCTATACGGTTAACGGGTCTGGACCGTGTAGGTCAGGACCGCGTCCCCTTTGGCTGGTACCGGTATCTGCCAGACGGCTCGGCTGCTGGAGCTCTTGGTATGGGGATGGGTTTCCTGGGTGATGCGCCATTCTCCGGGCACAGGCTCTTCCACTGTTACCGTGACCGGAATGGTTTTGCTGTTCTTTATGCTGATTTCAAAGGATGACTGGAGCCGGAACCCGAAACTGGCCCCAGGGGAGAGTTTCCTGAAATCGGTCTGCTTTTTTTCTGCGGTCACGTCAAAGGCATTACCCAACTTCAACCGCACCGTGACGTTTTCCGGTGTATGGTCCACACGGTCCTCTCCGGCAAACTGGAGTTTGCCACGGCTGTCCTCCTTGTAAACCCTGATCACTCCCTTGGGTAGCGGCATGCCCAGGTTGTTGGCCTTGGTGTTGTCCATTTCCATGAACACGCCGGTCTTGAGTTTGGTCGTATCCGTGCCCAGGGGCTGGGAAAAATAAAAGGGTTCCCCCTGGAGCAGGTACTGTTTTTTGCACGGAACGTTTTCGGCATGGAGCAGGGCCACCTGCTTTGTCTGGTTGTCCCGGAGGGTGGTTTTCCGGTTCAGGGTATACAGGTGGTATTCAAACATTTCCTCTTGCTGAAAGGCATCTCCCCCGGCTGCCGGGGCAGCCATGGCCACCATTTTTCGCACATAACGCTGTTCAGGTTCGGGTGCCATATGAACATCACCTGCAACCAGTTGCAGGTCCGCATTGGCATAGGTGGTCATACTGGTATTGGTCAAAGTGACCCAGCCACTGAGATCGAGCGCAGTGTCTTCAGCATTGATCTGGGCGATATAGTCGGCCTTCCATGTCAACCCGTTGGTCAGATAGGACAGTTCCAGGTCCTGGCGGTCAGGGATGGGGCTGTTGACCAGCATGGTCAGGGTGGGCCTTGTTCTCAGGTTGTCCGGCACGTAAGGAAAGGCTATCCTGCCCGGGATTCCGGTTTCAATGGCGTTGTTTATTTCCAGGACAACGCCCTGGGCGCTGCTCAGGACCCGGGCCGGGGTGCTGGTTTCCACCCCGGTCTCCGGATGGGTTCGGATCACGGTTACGGTTTCCCCCGTGAATTTTTTGAGAAGGGATTCCGGTGTCAGAAGGTCAAACTCGAAATTCTGTTCAATGACATTCAGGGATCCGCCCGTGAGAAGGGCTGTCTCTGGCAGGATCCTTCCGCTGACATCCTTGAACGCCAGGAGGCTCTCCCCTTTTGGCAGGACAAGGGAGCGGCTGTCTTTGATCAGGGCCATGTCCTGGTTGTAGATGGTGACAAACAGGCGGGTCTGATCAGCCAGCGTGGTTTCTTTTTCGCCGGTGCCGGCAGGGGCCTGGGCTGCCGCTAGGATTCCAGCGATGACAATGGTCAGGATAATGTTTTTCATGGGACTATTCCCCCTTGGTTGACGGTTTATAAAAGAATATTCGGAATGCCTGCGCATTGCAAGAAATTTCAGGCAGCCCGTTTTTTCTTCTCCCATTTTCAGTCCGGGTCTGGTAGGTTTCTACAATCCGGGTGTCCATGGGGATCAGAGCCATGAAGCATTCGGGACCAGGGTCTGGAGACCTGTGCCGCAAATGGCCCGGGCAGGACAAAGGGTGGCCCTTCAGGGGAAATCCTGAAAGAAAGCCGGCTTCGGCCGCAGGAGGAGACATGAAACCCATCAGGGAATTTCCGGAAGATCTTAAAGGATCCATCCGTTATGTGCTTACCGATATCGACGACACCCTTTCCCATGGAGGACGGATCCCCGCATGTGCCTATGCAGCCATGGAGTCCCTGCAAGCCGCCGGGATAAAGGTGGTTCCCATCACGGGAAGGCCTGCTGGCTGGTGTGACCATATTGCCCGTATGTGGCCTGTGGACGGGGTGGTGGGGGAAAACGGAGCCTTTTACTTTTATTATGATACAATGACACGCAAGATGGTCCGCCGGTATTTCCGGACAGATGTCCAGCGTGGCAAAGACCGCCTCCGCCTGGAAAGCATCGGCCGGGAAATCCTGGAATCGGTTCCAGGATGCCGTATCTCGGCGGATCAGGCCTATCGGGAAGCCGACCTTGCCATTGATTTCTGCGAGGACGTGCCCCCCCTGGCCGAACGCGATGTGCTCAATATCGTGGATATTTTCCAGAAACACGGAGCCGTTGCCAAGATCAGCTCCATCCATGTAAACGGGTGGTTCGGCAATTATGACAAGCTGACCATGACCCGTCATTTTTTCAGCGAGATCTTTCAGCTGGACCTGGAGGCGGCAAAGGGAAACATCATCTTCTCCGGCGACTCTCCCAATGACGAGCCCATGTTCGAATTTTTTCCCCATTCGGTGGGGGTTGCCAATATCCTGGCTTTCCAGGATAGACTCCGCCACAGGCCGTGCTGGATAACAGATCGGGAAGGCGGTTACGGGTTCGCCCAGATGGCAGGCTTCCTGGTTTAGGGCGGTGTCCGGCAAGTCCGGCCACGTGCCTGCAGATTACCGGGAGACCAGCCCGGTCAGATGATTTTTTTCAGATCGTCCAGGTATTCCTGATACTGTATCAGGTAAAAGGACAGGGGCGCGGAGAATTTTCTTCCCAGGATACCATCCACAAGCAGCCTGCTGATATCCTGTTCCAGCTTCAGAATATTCTGGGACAGCATGAAAATTTTTTTTTTCTTCAGGCGTCATTTTTCCGATGATCTCTTTGACGGTTATCCGTGCCCTGGGCTGGTACATCCAGAAATAGAGCATGTCCAGGGTGTTGATGATGATGGCTGTCATCAGGTCCCTGGCTTCGGTGTTGTTGCTGTGAAGGATTTTTTCAGGCTTTTCCAGGAGCTCAAGCTCATTGGCGTCCGGGAAGATGAGCTCCAGTTTTGCATAGGTGTCGAACAGATCGGAAAACTTGTTCCTGTAGTCCCGGGCCCTCAGATTGATGTTCTGGAGTCGGTCCGCGGTCCCTTCGATCAGGCCTGCCACGGTATCCGAAGAGGCCTTGGATATGATGGCCGCCCATTTCTGGAGGATTATTTCCACACCGGTCAGACCGAAACTGTGAAGTGTTCCTGCGATTAGAGCGTTGAAGGCGATGGCAATGGGGATGGAAAGGATGCTCCTGAAAAAATTGCCGACAATGGCCCCTTTGGGGAATCCCCTGAACGCGTTATGGGTTGACAGGTACATGCCGTTGGCCACTGCCATGACCGCATAGGTCATGGTGGGGCTGGTGGAAACATTGATGCCCATGCCCCGGTCAAGGAGAAGGGTTTTGACCAGATAATCCAGAAGCGGAACGGAAAATCCGGTAAACAGCAGGGAATCGGTCATCCGTTCCCAGGACACATAGTCGTTCCAGCGGAGCAGAGGAGAGCGTCGTATCCCTCCGCCGCCGAGAACCGATTGCAGGATATTTCTGAACCCGGTAATCCCGAACCAGATAAAGGCCCCGCAGTAGGCCAGGAACCACCAGTCCTTGGTCAGGGCAAAGGTGGCAAATGCAGGAATAAATCCGATAACGACTTTTAGGCCGTTCTTGATGCCGGTGTTGAGATTGGTCCATTTCCGCTCCGGTTTTTTTGATATTTCCGCAGGGGGGCCAAGTTTGAGATCGTTGTGATAATCGTTCTGAATACCGCCCAGGGTAACGATATTGCCCTGGGTTTCCATGTTCGTTGAATAATCCTCAACGATCCATTCCCGTTTTTTCCTGCTCCCGAACCGGCTCATTCCCGGGATTTTCCGGATCCCCTTTACCACCAGGGACAGAAAATCGCTGGACCCGTTGATGAGAATGGAGGTTACGCTCAAGTTGACATTGATGGTGATGGGAAGAATGATCCGAACACGGGAGGTTTTCCGGATATGGTTTCTTGCCTTCCAGGGAAGGGTTTCAATGATGCCGAGCCCCATACCGTGTCCCTGGTAGGGCCTGCCGGTGGAGTCACTCCCGATCCTGGCTTTCAGGGGGTTGTCCTTGTACATGCTCCTGAAGGTATCCAGGTCATGGAGGATGGCTGTCAGCTTTTCCAGCCTGTCAGCCGTATCCGGATACTCCTTTGCCTCCATGTGCCCGATGATCAGCCGGATGGACCGCTTCAGTTTCAGAAAGCTGCCCTGGTTTATGGCCTGCTGAAGTTCGCTGATGGCGTGAAGATGGTTGATATTCCCTGCAGCATAATCCTTGAGGTTGAAGATTTCCAGGCGTGTGATACGGCCGTTGCTGTCATACAGAAGCTCCAGGACATCTTCCACCTTCAGGTTGCTCAGGTTCAGGGTAATCCTGTAGGAGTGGTGGAGGTCGGCAAGCTTTTCCAGGAGCTGGGGCAGCGTGAATCTGAGTTTCTCGGGCACATCATCGCTGTCACCTGGAACAAAGGGGTTGGGAATCTGGGGATTTTTTTCCGGGGTCAGGAACAGGTCCACGATATGCTTGCTGGTCAGGGTGTCCATGAAATGGACAATGGATTCAATACGCTTTTTTTCTTCCGGGGAGGCCTGGGGATATTCTTGGTTCAGGACCTCCAGACGCTCTATCATGGGTTCCCTGAGCAGGGTGTGGATGTAAACGGCCAGGTGCAGGATGGAGGCTTGCCCCGGCGTGACAAATCTCAGGAATGCCGGCTTTTCAAGGGGGGGAAGGTCTATGCCGTACTCTTGGAGCAATACGGACCTGTGATTGACATTAAAGGATTCCAGGACGCTTAGGACATAGGTTTTGATATAATCGACAACGGCCCTTCCATGCTTCATGAACTCAATGACATGGGGTTCAGCCAGAAAACACAGATAGGACTGGACGTCCTCAAGCCCCCGGGCCACCCATATGATGGTAACGTACCGGTCCCGGTACCGGGCAAAGAACTCGATGCCGATGCGCAGGTCCATCTCCAGGATTTCTGCGGCTTCAATGAGCTCCGACACAAACCGCGGTTCCAGGTGGTGGTAATAGATGACCCTGAGCCTGCGGATTCCCTTGATCCAGGCATCCATGATAAGATGGGTCGAGGATTTTCTGCCCTTGGTATTGGCATCGTGGACATGATCGTCAAAGGTGACCTGGTTCCATTCCTCGGGCATTTCCAGGAGGTGGTACTTATTGAGCTGTTTCCTGATGATCACGGGTTTCCCGGAAGCTGTTTTCCTGAAATCATGGGCCAGCTTAAGCTGGAGGTTGTAGTCGCCCCTGGCCCGGATGATCTCTTTCATGATCTGTAGGAGCACCCTGGCCGTATTTTTAGGCATGGAACCGCCCGCGGTGTTCAGGATTTCGTCCCGCAACCCCTGGAGAGCCTGGAGCCGGGTAGCCTCATCACCCCTTTCCAAAGATTCCAGCAGATGAACTGCCGATGATGCAATTCTGAGCCCCTTTGATTCCGCCAGTTCCTTGATGCCCAGGGGATGAAAATACGAGTAGAACCGTTTTTTTGTATATTCCAGGGCGTCCCGGCGGTCATAGATGCCGTTGACAATACGGATCAGCTCATGGT
Source organism: Pseudomonadota bacterium (assembly GCA_043806875.1). Lineage (GTDB taxonomy): Bacteria > Desulfobacterota > Desulfobacteria > Desulfobacterales > Desulfobacteraceae > JAZDGN01. The sequence continues at coordinate 33,773 of JAZDGN010000106.1, read as the reverse complement.
CACGCCTGTCAAAGAAAAAAAGTTTCACGTCAACCGCCATATGACTTCATCCTGACCGCCTTTGCGCAATTCTGCCGGGATGAACCGGCTCCCTGGTGTGACTTTATTCCAGCCTTTTTTTTACCCTTGATTCAGGAATTGATTTTTTGGACTATATCATCTGAGTTAAAGGTTAGCAATATCTGTGCCTTGAAAACCCTATTGTTCTGGTAAAAAAAACCCCTGCTCCGCCGGTCGGCGTTTATGAGCAGGGGGCGGGGTGTAATGACAAACTCCCGGAATGCGCTCAGGGAGCCGGATTACGACCGTTGTCAGGCCGGGTCGATCTCACACCGGTCGTTCAGGTGAAGGCGAAGAACAACTGCTGCCAGTATGGCAACGGGCAGCGCCAGCACAAAACCAAACAAGGGAAGCACGGTAAAGCCGCTTACTACAAGTCCAAGGGCTCCCAGGAAAAGGACCGAGGCAAAAAAAAGTTTGGATATTTTCTGGGGTACACATTCGTTGATTTTCATGAGATCCTCCTTTTTATCTATATCCGTCAGAACAATATGACATCCCGCGGCTTTTTTCCCTTGCTTCATGCTGATCACCCTTTGGGATGTCAGCTTTCTTATCAAGGGGATTGTAACTGCTTAACACGTGTAACCTGGTTTAACAGTAATGACGATGTGGCCGAATTCAATGGCAGGAATGAAATAAAGTACCACAATGAAGTAGTTATCTTGTTCTGGGCAGTTTTTCAGTTTTGGGTGAAGATGTTTCCGGATGGGTGTTCACCGGCGGCCATTTTGTCCTGCAGGGTCGGGATGCTTCAGTGTCAGTCAGGGATGCCAGAGGAAAATATCCGTATCAATGGTGCCGTTTTCCGAGAAAACAACGCCTTCCATTTCCAGGAGCTGTTTCTGGATCTCGTAGCCTTGAAACGGTTTCAGGGAAATGCTTCCGTGGCGGTTGACGATCCGGTGCCAGGGGAGATTATGGGTTCTGGAGCTGGAGTGGAGAAGCCGTGCCACCTGGCGGGCCCCCCTGGGGTTGCCGGCCCAGGTCGCAACAAGCCCGTAGGACATTACTTTCCCCGGAGGGATGGCAAGGATGATGTTCCTGGCCCTTGTCATGAAATCATCCCTTTCGGGTCGGTCCGGATCGCACTCCGGATTTTGGATCAAGGGCTCTTTGCCGTGGTTGTTATGTCTGTTCATGGGATGGAGCATATCATCTCAGGCATCAAGGTCAATGGTCCCATGAAAAAATCCGGGATCTGCCTTACTTCAGTGACTCCAGGGCCTGCATGATACTGCCCAGATCCGGGCGGGTATTGATGTCGCTGATATGGATGTACCTGAGGATGCCCTGTTTGTCCACGATAAAGATGGCCCTCTCCGCCACACCATCGGAGCGGAGAATTCCGAAAGCGTCCGCTACCCTGCCGTGGGGCCAGAAATCGGACAGGACGTCAAACCAGAGGTTTCCCATTTCCCGGGTCCAGGCAAAAAGGGTTGGGATGGAATCCACGCTGATTCCCAGGAGCACCGTATCCTGCTTTTCAAACAGGGGGCGGGCCAGGTTGTATCCGGGCCACTGGTCCGAGCAGACCGGTGTCCAGGCCGCAGGGATAAAGGTGATGAGCACATTTTTTTTTCCACGGAACTGGCTCAGGGTAACCGTATGGCCTGAAACGGCCTTGAGGGTGAAATCCGGCGCCATATCCCCGACATCGACTTTGAGTTTACTGTCTGTGGGCTTCAGGTGGCCCGGATTGTAGATCCTGTCTCCGAAGGCTCCGGAAACAGCCGTTGCCTGGCCGGGATTGAACAGGAGAACCAGAACCGCAATCATGGAAGCGTATCGTATCACTGGGGTTGCCCTCCTTTTGAAAGTCCTGATTTTTCGAGGATCTCCTTGAGGAACTCCTCCGGAACCTTCCCGGCTCCGGATTCGGACATGAAAATCCGGTGTTCGCCGGTGGGGGTTGTCAGGATTCCGATGAAGTGGGGAGTCCTCACTTCGCCGATCAGGCGGTGTATGGTGAAATCAGCATCGGCAAACAGGGGAAAGGGGATGTCATAGGTCTGCCGGAAAAAATCGACCTCATAGGGGGTGTTTCCCACCCCGATCCCCATGAGGCGGATGGCGTCCCTGAACTGGTCGTCGGCCTGCATGGCTTCATAGAGACGGTTGATTACCGGTGCTTCCCTCTGACAATGGGGGCAGTACATGCTGAATATCTCAATGACCAGCACCCTGGCAGACAGATCGCCCAGGGCAAAGGTGTCTCCATTCCCAAGGCCCAGATATCTTCGGTGTTCGGGGTTTTCCGGGGCCTGCAGGCGAATGGAGAAGATGCCCTGGTCGATGTCCGCCCGGGCGGTTCCGGGCAGGCAGGCAAGACCAAGGGCTGTGACCAGACTTACTAGTATAGAAACAACTCGCATGAAATCCTCCCTGAAACCCCCGGACGGTCATTGGTCATTCCGGGGAAGGAACTCCGGTAGCCTGGCTGGTGTACCCCTGGTCCATGGCTTTTATATCCAGGTGAAGGGTGGTTACCAGTTCCAGGTCAGGGAAAAAATCCCGGGGGATCTCCCTTGTGTCAACGATTTTAAGATACCTGCGGCACGCATCGCACAGATCCACCCGGTACCCTTTTTCCGATTCGCTGAAAAAGTAATGGTGGCGCTCGGCATCCTGGGACTGGCAAAGGGCGCACCCCATACGTTTGACCATCCATGTGTGCCTGCAGAGGCTGCAGGCCAGGTATCTTGCTCCGTTCTGGTCAAAATATCCCATTGCAGGGCTGCTGCCACAGACCGGGCATACGCCGGCCTGGGGTTCGCCAGGTTTCAGGTAACGGGCCAGTTGGAGTGCGCCGGTTCTTATGCTGGGAGCCATTGCCGCATGGGCAAAAAAGGACAGCTCCTCAACGCTGATGTCCAGATCTGATGCAAGGTCTGACACCTGCTCTTCACGGCCTTTTAAAAGGTCGGAGAACAGGGTTGAAAGCTCCGGTTTTTTTTCCCGGACAGCTTTGTGAATGGCCCTGGCCGCCTGTTCAAGCTTGGGCACCTTTGCCTCCGCCAGTTGGGATAGTGTTGCCATGAGCTCCAGGGCTTCAGGAACATCCAGGGAAAACTGCCAGGGTTCGATCAGGGGAAACCCGTTGGACACTTTCATATCCACGAGGTCCCGGGCAATGATCACAGGGTCAACGTTGACCCTGGATTTGCTGTTCTCCTGGGCCAGGAACAGGTCCTGATAAAAGTCGATAAGGGGCTCATAGGCAGGCCGCTCTTTGCGGATACGGCTGGCGGCCTGGACTATTTTGTCCATGACCTCCGGATTTGGGTATTCCATTGTGTCTCCCATGGGGCGTATTGAAGAGGTTCTGGGTTTTCCTGGCTTTGTGGCGGGTATGGGCGTCTTTGGTTCGCGACAGTCCATACCCGGTCAATCCGGGACAGCCGGACCCGGAAAAAGGATTTCCGGGGTGCCGGCTGTCCCGTGCTGGGTGTTAAACGTGTTGTCAGACGCGCATCATGCGGGAAAAGGGTTTCAGCATTCTGCGCAGGGCAACCTGCCGGCTGATGCCCATTCTCTCCCTGGCTGCCACCGAATACTTGTGGTAGAGCTTGGGATCATAGGTCACCAGGTAAATGACATTGATGGTATCCGGATCCAGGAGCGCTGCCTTGGGGTATTTCACCTTTGTCTGGGCCAGGCGCTCCTGGGCCAGGGCCAGCATCGCGTCCCGGTCACCGAAGTTCATGCACCCGGTGGGGCAGGTCTGGACACAGGCAGGAAGCATCCCGTTGTGGACCCGGTCATTGCACATGTCGCATTTGGCAAGGATTCCGTCCGGTCCCTTTCTGGGAATATCATAAGGGCACGAGCTGATAACTGCATCCGCATCCAGGGTTTTGGTCTGCTTGGTGTACAGAATGGCCCCGGTTGCCGGATCCTGGTAGATGGCAGCCGGATCATTGGCGCTTTCCAGGCAGGGTGCCTCGATGCAGTGACGGCACTGCTGGGGGAAGAAGAGCCACTTGAGCTGGCCGTCAATGATCTCCTCTCGCATCCTCACCAGTTTGTAGGTGGAGAAGGACAGGTCCGGCGGATTTTCAAAGGTCCCCCGATTTACGGTTTGTTCGGCAGGCAGATCATGCCATTGCTTGCAGGCGACCTGACATCCTCTGCACGCCGTGCACAGGGTTGTATCAATAAAAAATGATTTAGTCATTCAGATCACCTCCTTAAAGTTTTGACACGTTGACCATGAACGCTTTGGTTTCAGGGATTCGGGTGTTGGGATCGCCGGCTGCCGGTGTCAGCAGGTTGGCGCTTTCCTCGGCACCGCTTTCAGGCCACCGCCATCCGTAGTGCCAGGGAACGCCCACCTGGTGGATCACGGAATCGCCCACCTTGAAGGGTTTGAAGCGTTTGGTGACAATGGCCGTGCATTCCAGGGAAGCCCGGGCGCTGCTCACCTTGACCCTCTCCCCGTTTTTGATGCCCCGGAGCTGGGCCAGTTCTTCGCTCATTTCCACGAATACCTGGGGCTGAAGTTCCATGAGCCAGGGCTGGGGCCGGGTCATGAGGCCGGTCTGCCAGTGCTCGGATACCCTGTATGTGGTTCCCACAAACGGGAATCTGGGATCGCAGGTGGCATGGGCATCGGCCTTGGTGGAGTAAACAACGGCCGTGGGGTTTACCATCTGGGAACTCAGGTAGTTCTTGTCAACAGGGCATTCCAGGGGCTCGTAATGTTCCGGGAAGGGCCCGTCAGCCAGGCCCGGTCCGAATATCTGGGCAAAGCCGTGTTTTTGCATGATAAACGCGTATTTGGCATCGCTCCTGGCAGTGCCGTCGGGGTTTTCCAGGGGATACCAGCCGCCGTCTGGCACGTCGCCCACCCACTTGCTGGTGGTGTACTTGCCGTCTTTTTCCTCTCCGGCGAATTTGATGACCGGCAGGTCCTTGTTCCAGGGTACGCCCTTGGCGTCCACGGAGGCCCTGTTATAGATGATGCGGCGGTTGACCGGCCAGCACCAGGCAAATTCAGGATAGAGCCCTATGTTGTTGTCCGCGTCCTTCTGGCTTCTTCGTGCAGCCATGTTGCCCTTTTCCGTGTAGCTGTTGCAGTAGAGCCAGTTGCCTGACGAGGTGGAGCCGTCTGCCTGGAGAAAGGCGAAGCTGGGGACCAGGGTGCCTTTCTTGTAAACGGTGTCCTTGATGGTCACATCCTTGAGGAAGTAGCCGTTGATTTCCTTGGCTGCCTTGTGTGGGTCATAGGCGCCGCCTGTTTCATAATCCCATTTCAGGTTCTGGATGGGCTCGGGGAAAACACCGTCATGGGCATAGAGTTCTTTGATCCTGTGGCCCAGCTCCATGATGATGTCACCGTCGGAACGGCTGTTGCCCATGGGTTTGGGTCCCTGGTACCGCCACTGCATCCAGCGTCCTGAATTGGTGATGGAGCCTTCCTTTTCAACGGAAACGCAGGCCGGCAGCATGAACACTTCGGTCTTAACCTTGGTGGGATCAACGCCCGGACCGTGCCAGAACGAACCGGTCTCGTTGTCGAACAGGTTCACGTTGACCATCCAGTCGAGATTCTGCATGGCTTCCCGGATTTTGCCGGCATTGGATCCGGAACAGGCCGGGTTCTGGCCCCAGGCAAAGAATCCTTTGATGCTACCCTTATACATGGCATCAAACAGGTCGAACCAGGAATAGCCTTTGCCGTCATCCACTCTGGGCAGCCAGTTATAGCCGAACTGGTTTTCCGGGGTTGCCGCATCGCCGAAAAAGGATTTCAGGAGGCTGATGGAATATTTGGGATAGTTCTGCCACCAGTTGGCTGACAGGGGGTCCTTGCTCAGGGGCGTCCATTTGGTATTGTACTCTTCCAGGCTGGTATTCGAAGCCCTGGGTGTTTTCAGATATCCGGGCCAGATGTGCCACAGGAGACACTGATCCGTGGATCCCTGGACGTTGGATTCACCGCGCAGGGCGTTGACGCCGCCCCCGGCCACGCCCATGTTGCCCAGAAGCAGCTGTATCATGGCCATGGTCCTGATGATCTGGGTGCCGATGGTGTGCTGGGTCCAGCCCATGGCGTACATGATTGTTCCGGCCTTTCCCCGGGCGCCTGTGGCGGCATAGGTCTTGTAGACCAGAAGCAGGTCTTTTTCAGGGGTTCCGGTTATCCTTGAAACCACCTGGGTGTTGTACCGGCTGTAATGCTTTTTCAGGAGCTGGAACACGCACCTGGGATTCTCCAGGGTCCGGTCCATTTTGGGAACCCCGTTTTCATCCATTTCAAAGGCCCACTGGGAGCTGTCATAACTTCCTGTGGACGGATCTCCGTCGCCTTTTTTGTACCCGCTGAACAGGCCGTCCTTGAAATCATAGTTCTTGCCTACGATGAAGGAAGCATTGGTGTACAGGGCAGTGTACTCCTTGTTGAACAGGTTGTTGTCCAGCAGGTACTTGATCATGCCGCCCAGGAAGGCAATGTCTGTTCCCGAGCGCAGGGCGGCATAGATGTCTGCCCTGGCCGATGTCCTGGTAAACCGCGGGTCCACGCTGATGAGCTTGGCACCCTTGTTCATGGCTTCTGTCACGTACTTGAAGGAAATGGGGTGGTTTTCGGCAGCGTTGCTGCCCATGATAAGGATACAGTCACTGTTCTTGATATCGATCCAGTGATTGGTCATTGCGCCGCGTCCAAACGACTCTGCCAGAGCCGCTACCGTTGCGCTGTGTCAGATACGGGCCTGGTGTTCGATGTACACCAGTCCCAGGGACCGCATGAGCGTCTGGTAGATCCAGCACTCCTCGTTGTCCATGGCCGCTGATCCGATCGATGCCATGTTGGTTATCCGGTTCACCACCTGGTCTTTGGCGTTCTTTACCTCAAACCGGGCATCGCGGGTTTCCTTGACTTTCTGGGCAATCCTCGAAAGGGCCCAGTCCCAGGACACGGTCTCCCATTTGGTTGCGTTCGGGGCCCGGTACATGGGCTGGGTAAGGCGGTTTTCGTTTTCGGTGAGCTGTTTGATGGACGACCCCTTGGAGCAGAGGGCTCCCCGGTTGATGACATGATCCGGGTCGCCTTCAATGTTGATTACCCTCCCGTCACCCCGCTTGCTGGTGTGAACGATGGCTCCGCAGCCTACGGCGCAATAACAGCAGACCGTTGTGGTCTCCTTGGCATAGGTTGTCTTCAGCAGCTGGGCATGGGCCCTTACCGGCTCCATGTCGAACCCCAGGCCGCTGACCGCGATACCGGCGGCCGTGGCCCCCGATATCTTGATAAAATCCCTCCGGTTAAACTTCATTGACTTGATCCTCCCTTACTGACGGTTTAGGCTTCGGGCAACAGCTGGTCCGCTGCCGGCAATTTTCCTGAAAAAACGATCCCCTGGCATACTAAGGAGGTGCCGGGACGCTGTCACAGGGAATCGTTTTTTCAAGAAGGCATGACATTCAGGCCTGGAATCAACTACCATGACGTGCGTTACAAAAAGGTTACAAAAACCGTTCGTCAATCATTTTATTGTTATGGGAAGACGATTCAACCTTGTCATGAATACCTGAATTTTTCCTGAAAGTAGGTGTTTTCCACCTTGAAAGGTTGAATAACTGCCGATGTCAGGGTATGGTAACCGTCAATGGTATCCATTGTAAGGATCGCGCCGGATGAGACGATGATAAAAAAGTGATCCTCCCGGGATGCATGTATGGGAGAAAAGACTATTATTCAGTTGAGAAGCTTTCCTGGGACAAGATCCGGAGTTTTGATGTTTTACCTTTTTCTGACAGGTATGGCAGTTTTGGTTTTGGTGGTGGTCTACTGCTGGTTTTTCTGTCAGTTCTGGACCCATGTGGATACCCGGGAGTTCCGGTACCTGACCGAGTTCCGGTCAAGATCAGTCACGGGCCACAGGGGACGGCAGATCCTGGTTCACCGGGAATTTGTGCCTTTTCTTAAAGCTCTTGAAGAGCGGGCCTGGACCAGCGGTCTTGATATTGTCGTAACCGGCAGCTACAGGAAACCGGAAGCCAGGCTCAGTGATACGGTGGTTGCACCGGCCACGCGGTCCAACCACCTGGCCGGCCATGCCATTGATCTGAATGTTCGGCATGCGGGTCACCTGTATGAATCCAGGGACCTGGGAAAGGGTTCCTGGGACAGTCTGCCCTTTGAAGTCAGGACTTTCTTTGATGAGGTCCGCAAAATACCGCCCTTCCGGTGGGGAGGTGATTTCACACAGGAAGATCCGGTCCACGTGGATTCAGGCCTGAACCAGTCAAACCCCGGGGCTTGGGAGCAGTCTGTCCACGACTGCTTCACCGATATCCGGGAAGCCCCTATGAAATGGCAAACATGGCTGAAGTCTCTGGTGCATGGGACTTCTGTCAGGAAAATCGGAGAAAAACCATGACACAAGAATTCAGAAAGCGCCTCCTGGAGAAAAATCTCCTTGCAGGGACCATATTGACACTGGCATCACCGGAATTGTCCGAAATTTTGAGCACATCGGGATTTGACTGGATATTCCTTGATCTTGAACACAGCGCCTTGGGCGTTAAAGATGCCCAGGTTCTCATCCAGGCGGGTGCCGGCCGTGTACCCTATGTGGTTCGGGTTCCTGCAAATCAGGAGGACTGGATCAAGAAATGCCTGGACTGCGGCGCAGCGGGCATCATGGTGCCCCAGGTAAAGACTGCGGCCGAAGCAGGACAGGCCGTGAGTCTGTGCCGGTATCCGCCCCAGGGGATTCGCAGTGTGGGCATTGCACGGGCCCAGGGGTACGGGCAAAGTTTTGGGGACTACGTTGCCAGGGCTAACGACGAGGTAGCGGTCATCATCCAGATCGAGCATGTGGATGCAGTCAACCGGATTGATGATATTCTGGACGTGCCCGGAATCGATGCGGTGTTTGTGGGCCCCTATGACCTGTCCGCCAGCATGGGCAGGACAGGTCAGGTAACCGATTCGGAAGTGGTCGGAGCCATTGGACGGGTCACGGACAGTGCCCTGGGCCGGGGGATTACCCTGGGCATTTTCGGTGCGGATTCGGGATCTGTGAAACCCTGGATTGCAGCCGGATATACCCTGGTGGCCACAGGCATCGATACGCAGATTTTCAGCAAAGCGGCGCGTCTCATTGCCACGGCTGTCAGATCATAACCCCACGCCTCGCTGACCTAAAATCAGTCCGTTTCTATCTTGTGGCTGTAAGGGACCACCACTACCGGTACCTCAGAATGCTTCATAACAGATTTTAGGGTGCCACTGACGGACTGTTTTGAAAGGACACCCCTGTTGGCTCCCATTACGATAAGATCACAGTCATGGGCTTTCAGAGTTTCAATAATGATGTCTGCAACCGGCGCATCACCGTCACTGATCACTATTTCTTTGGATTGGCAGGCCCCGTCACCGGAGCCGTTTCCCTCGCAGAGATGCTCCAGTGCCATTTGAATAAGCTTGCTTGAGGATCGTTTGCCGATCAGTTTCTGGCGGATGGTATTATCGTGGGAATCTATTATCCCTTGCCACTGGTCCTCGCCTAAAAGACCCTCCAGCCGACCTTCGATATAATCGGGTATTTTTTCCTTAACGTGAAGAAACACAATTTTAGACTGGAATTGCAGTGACAGGAGCGTTGCAAAATCAAATGCCGGTATGCAGTTTTTGCTAAGGTCCGTGGGAAAAAGAATGGTTTTTATGCCCTTAAACATAGTCTTACCTCATGTTGTGTTATTACGGGTTGTTTTCAGTCAATTCGTACTCGGGTGCCATTGTTGTCTGTTCTGGGTGATAGTATAAAAAATACCATATCATCAAGCTAAAAACTTTTCCATTGAAAAACTTATGGATTCCCTTCTTCTGCAATTAATCTTCTGACAGCCATTCCTGTTGCATCGGCCAATAACGAAGACCGGTTAAAAGCTTCTGAATCCAGGTCCGAATGCACCTTCTGATTGTATCGGGAGATGTCACCGTCACCATTTCCATTTGCCTCACCTGGCTCATGAAGCCCTCGGGTTCGGATAAACCCTGGAGCATTAATGGCCCATATCCTGTGCAAGGGCAGGGTCAACGCAGTTCTTGCCTGCACAGCGTATGGATTTGGAGCCGGAAGGAAAAGCCTTGACAAATTGAGTTAAATTATATTATCGAACTTAATTATAATAATGAACTATATTCATATGTCTGTCCGACCCAGGACAGCTATTTCGGATGGTTGTTTTGCAGATATTCCATTCGGCCACCCTACATCAAGGAGGAAACATGGATCTTGAGCTTGAGAAAAACATCATTCAACGGGTCGCTCTGGGTGACATATTCAGAAGACGCGCGGCCAACACCCCGGACCGGGTGGCCTTGCGGGATTACAGGAGCGGCACGCCGCAGGCGTAGACCTTCCGGGATGTGAACAGGGCCATGAACCGGTTCGCCGGTGCCGCCAGGGGTCTGGGTCTTGAAAAGGGTGACCGTGTGGCCCTCCTGGGGCTCAATTCCGCCGAGTATGTCATCGCGCTCTACGGCTGTGCCAAGGCCGGGCTGACAGCTGTTCCGGTCAACCCGGGCATTGCGCCGGAAGATCTGATCTACGTGCTCAGCCATTCCGGGGCCGCCTGCCTTGTGGCGGACAGCCTCCTGGCACCCTTGGTGGACAAAATTCTGGACCGTTTGCCCGGAATCCGGCAGGTCGTCATCGTCCCCACGGGCAGCGAACCCCTTCCCGGGAAAGGGGTTCTGTTCAATGACTTCCTGGGCCAGGGTACGGACAAGGAAGTCCTGGACACAATTATCCAGGACAGGGATACCTTTGAGATCCTTTACACCAGCGGAACCACAGGACGGCCCAAAGGCGTTCTGGTTACCCACCTGGGAGTGTATATTTCCGCCCTGTCCACGGCCATCGAATTCGGGCTTCGGCCCGGTGATACCTCCACCATGATGCTGCCCATGTTCCATTGCGCCCAGCAGGCCGTTACCCTGTCCACCCTGAACATGGGCGGTACGGTATCCATCATCCGGCAGTTCGATCCCGGCAGGGTCATGGAGATTGTTGAAAACGACCGGGTAAACCTGGTGTTCGGCCTGCCCATCATGTACCGGGCCATTATCCACCATCCCCGGGCTCTGGAGCATGACTGGGAGCACCTCAGGGTCTGTGTTTTTGCCATGGCCCCCATGGATCAGGCCACCCTGGAAAAGGGCATGGCGGTTTTCAAGTCCCAGTTTATACTGGGCACGGGTCAGACAGAGTGTTTTCCGCCCACCAATATGTTCCGGGCCAGCCAGCACCTGGACAAGCAGGGCAACTACTGGGGAGAATCCAACCTGGCCCTGGACACGGCAGTCATGGATGAGGGAGGCAAACTTCTGGAACCCGGTCAGGTAGGAGAGATCGTGTGGCGGGGTCCGGTGGTCATGGCCGGATACTATACTGATGATGAGGCAACGCTCCGGAGCCGCCGGTTCGGGTGGCACCATTCCGGAGACCTGGGAGTCTTTGACAGGGAGGGCCAGCTTCTGTTCGTGGACCGGAAAAAGGACATGATCAAGACCGGCGGGGAAAACGTGGCCTCCATCAAGGTTGAGCGGGTTATCCTCGGAGACAGCCGGGTGGAGCAGGTAGCCGTGGTCGGCCTTCCTGACGAGCGGTGGACCGAGGCTGTTACCGCCTTTGTGGTCCCGGTAAAGGGCAGCACCCTGACCCAGGATGAGATTATCGGCTTGTGCAAAAGGGAACTGGGCAGCTTCGAAGTCCCCAAGCAGGTGATTTTCAGGGAAAGCCTTCCTGTGACCTCAACGGGAAAGATACGCAAGAACATCCTGCGGGAAGAGGGGGCTAAACCATGATTGAAACAGAGTTGACCCGGCGCCTGGGGATCCGGTATCCCCTGGTCGGAGGCGCCATGATGTCCATCACCGTCCCTGAATTCGTGGCCGCCGTATCCAACGCCGGCGGCATGGGGATCCTTGCCTCCACCATTTACAAGACCCCAGGGGAATTCGAGGCGGCCATCGACAGGACCTTGGCGCTGACGGACAAGCCTTTTGCCGTAAACCTCAGCCTGTTCAAGGCTATCCGGCCCGTGGACAATGACCTGTACCTGGACATCATGATCGCCAAGGGGGTCAGGATAGTTGAAACTTCGGGCCATTCTGCGCCAGTGGAATTGAGCGGCCGGTTCAAGAAGGCCGGCATGACCTGGATCCACAAATGTGTGGGGCCCAGGTATGCCAGGAAAGTGGAGGGCCTTGGCGCGGACATGGTGACGGTGGTGGGGTATGAGAACGGCGGGGCTACGGGAAACTATGACATCGGCACCATGGTCCTGATCCCGGTGGTCCGGGACGCCGTGTCCATCCCGGTTATCGGGGGCGGCGGGATATCCGACGGAAGGGGTGTGGCTGCGGCCCTCTGCCTGGGGGCTTCGGGCGTGATCATGGGGACCCGTCTGCTGGCCACCCGGGAATGCCCGATTCATGATACCATCAAGCAGGTCCTTCTTAATGCAACGGAGATCGATACCCGCCTGGTCATGCGCTCCATCAACGCCACCCATCGGGTCCTGGCCAATCCGGCTTCAAAGCGGTGCCTGGAGCTGGAGAGCCAGGGTGCGGATTTCAACCAGATCCTGGAGGTGGTCTCGGGTCTAAAGGCCAAGTCCATGTATGATACCGGGGATATCCGGGAGGGAATCATCGCCTGCGGCCAGGGAATCGGTCTGGTAAGGGACATCCCCAGCGTGGGGGAACTGTTCGACAGGATCATGGCAGAGGCGGTCAGGACCATCGGCGCCATCCACGGCTCGGTTATGGCCTGATCAATCCTGCCGGGTGATGTCCTTGATGCCCCCTAGAATAAAGGCAACGGCATCCAGGGCCGTCATCCGGCGCCTGTCATGATCATCGGGTTCGGTCAGGAAATGGTAGGCAACTTTTTCATAAACACCCAGGATGCACATGGAGAAAACAGCCGCTGAATCCGGGTTGCGGAAAGTGCACCCGGCTTCCTGCCTGAGGCGCTCGATGGCCCGGATAAGATCGGATGAGAGAAGTTCGGACATGCGTTTGCGACGGGCTTCCATGCGTTTTCCGTGCCCCGGGGCTTCCCGGAAAAGGATCAGGGCCTTTTCCCGGTGCAGGGTGCAGAATTCATCGAAAAAAGCCTGGCCAGCCATTTCCATGCCTTTGACCGGGGTGTCTGCTGTCTCGAAAACCTTGCCCAGGATGGAGCGAAGCTGGAACAGGGCTTTGTCGAACAGGTCCACCAGCAGGGCTTCCTTGTTTTTGAAATAAAAGTAAAGGGTTCCCACGGAGACCTCGGCATGGTCGGCAATCTCGTCCACACTGGTCTTCTGGAAGCCCTTGGTTGCAAACAGGGTTTCCGCTGCCGCAAGGATGGTTGTATACCGGAATTCCCGCTCCCGCTCCCGTCGGAGTTCCCGTCTGGACATGGCGCTGTCCTGTGTTGCCGGTTTTTGTGTCATGGGTCTGAAATCAGGTCCTTTGCTTAATGGTTGGCCCACTATAATCGATAAGTTGAAATTTTGTCAATAAGGCAGGGACCGGAGACCATAGGACAGCGGCGAGGGTGGCTGAACAGCAAAGATCGGGGCAAAGGGAGAAGGTTGGTTTTCAATTGTAAACTTTGGAAAATCAAAAAAAATAATAGTTGTACTACTAAAAAATTTGACATTTCCGATGCCATACTATAAATTTTTCAAGAAATGCTGGGCCATGAATGGCAGTCACGGGCGTCGTCCCTGACCCTGTGTTTCAGGATGTCAGTCCAGTACCAGTGCAACCGTCAACCACCCAGGGGGAATACAATCATGGATGTGATCGAAACCCGGATAGACATTAATTCAGAGCAATACCACAGAAATTACGAGGAGATGACCGCTCTTGTGACCGAATTGAACCGGGAGCTGGACCGGTCCATGAACGAGCGCTCCCCCAAGGCCCTCAAGCGCCATGAGGAGTCGGGCAAGCTGCCGGCTGCAAAAAAGCTTGAACTCCTCCTGGACAGGAACACCCCGTTCCTGGAGATAGCACCCCTGGCGGCCTGGGGCATGTACGACGGTCAGATTCACAAGGCGGGGCTTATCTGCGGTATCGGCATGGTGTCGGGCAGGGAATGCATGATCACCATGAACGACGCCACCATCAAGGGCGGGGCCATATATCCCCTGGCCGTGAAAAAGACCCTGCGCTGCCAGAATATTGCCATGGAGAACCGTCTGCCCTATATCAATCTCATGGACTCCTCCGGGGCGTTTCTTCCCATGCAGTCCGAGATCTTCCCGGACCTGGACGACGGGGGCCGGATCTTTTTCAACCAGGCCCGCATGTCCAAGATGGGTATTCCCCAGATCGTGGGGGTCATGGGATTGTGCACGGCCGGAGGGGCCTATGGCGTGGCCATGTGCGACGAGATCGTTCATGTCAAGGGGCATGGGGCCATTTTCCTGGGCGGTCCGCCCCTGGTTCTTGCCGCCACCGGGGACGAGGTTTCCGCGGATGAGCTGGGCGGCCCCCTGGTCCATTGCCGGGATTCGGGGGTGTCCGATTATTTTGCCGAGGACGACGGCCATGCCATATCCATTATCCGTAAAATCGTGGGAAACCTGCCGGAAAACAAAAAATCCACCCTGTCGACCCGGATGCCCAAACCCCCGGTCTACGACCCCAGGGAGCTTTACGGCATTGTCAGCCCGGACCTGTCCAAACCCTATGATATCCGTGAAGTGCTGGCCAGGATTGTGGACGGCAGCGAGTTCCTGGAGTTCAAGGAGATGTATGGCCCCACCCTGGTCACCGGATGGGCCCATATCCACGGGTATCCCGTGGGCATCCTGGCCAACAACGGAATCCTGTTTTCCGAAAGCGCCCAGAAGGGCACCCAGTTCATCCAGCTCTGCGACCGCCGGAAGATCCCCCTGGTCTTTGTCCAGAACATCAATGGGTTCATCGTGGGCAAGGCCTATGAAAAAGGGGGAATCACCAAGGACGGCCATAAGATGGTCAATGCGGTGACCAACTGCAGCGTGCCCAAGTTCACGGTGATCGTGGGCGCCTCATTCGGGGCCGGGAATTACGCCATGTGCGGCCGGGCCTATTCACCCCGGATGCTCTGGATGTGGCCCAACGCCCAGATAGGGGTCATGGGCGGACCCCAGGCCGCAGATGTTCTGATCACCATCACCGACGACCAGCGCCGGCGCATGGGTCAGCCCCTTTTGTCCGATGCTGAAAAGGCCTTTATCCGGGAGCCGGTCATGGCCAATGCCCTCAAGGAGGGGAACCCCTATTACAGCACGGCCCAGGTCTGGGATGACGGTATCATCGATCCGGCCAAAACCCGGGATGTCCTGGGGCTGGGGATTTCCATGTCCCTGAATGGCCCGCTTCGGGATGACGTTTACGGTTACGGGGTCTTCAGGATGTAGGTATCTGCAGTTCCACGAAAAGGAAAAAACCATGTTTCAAACAATTCTCATAGCAAACCGGGGAGAGATCGCAGTCCGGGTTATCAGGACCTGCAGGGAAATGGGTATCCGCACGATCGCCGTCTATTCCGAAACCGACCGGGAGGCCCTGCACCGGCTGGAGGCGGACCAGGCGGTCTTCATCGGACCTTCCGAGCCTTTAAGAAGTTATCTCAACATGGACAAGATCATTGAGGCGGCCAAATCCTCCGGTGCCCAGGCCATCCACCCGGGATACGGGTTCCTGTCGGAAAACCCCGAATTCGCAGATCGCTGCCTTGCAGCGGGCATCGTGTTTATCGGTCCACCGGCCCAGGCCATAAGGGACATGGGAGACAAACTCACGGCCCGGCGGATTATGATTGATGCCGGGGTTCCGGTGGTTCCAGGCCTGTCCGGCAGCAACTTCACCCTGGCCGAGATGCTGGAGACAGCCCTGGAGGTGGGCTATCCGGTTCTGATCAAGGCCAGTGCCGGAGGCGGGGGTAAGGGGATCCGTATTGTCCGGTCACAGGAAGAGATGCAGCCTGCCCTGGAGTCAGCCTCCAGGGAGGCCCTTAACGCCTTTGGCGACGGCCGGGTTTACCTGGAAAAGTTTTTTACCCGGGCCCGTCACATTGAATTCCAGATCCTGGCCGACCAGGGGGGCCGGACCATCCATCTGCTGGAGCGGGAATGCTCTGTCCAGCGGCGCCAGCAGAAGATCATCGAAGAGACACCGTCCCTGGCTGTGAGTCCCGGGCTGCGGGCAAAGATGGGCGAGGCCGCCTGCGCTGCGGCCCGGGCAGCCGGTTATGTCAACGCCGGTACCGTGGAGTTCCTCCTGGACGAAGCGGGCCGCTATTATTTCATGGAGATGAACACCCGGCTCCAGGTGGAACACCCGGTTACGGAGCTGGTCACAGGCATCGATCTGGTCCGCCAGCAGATTCTGATTGCAGCGGGGGTTCCCCTGACCCTGTCCCAGGAGGACATTGCGGCCCGGGGGCATGCCATTGAATGCCGGATCTATGCCGAAGATCCCGAAAACGGGTTCTTACCCAGTCCGGGCCGGATCACCTGTTACCAGGAACCGGCCGGTCCCGGCGTCCGCAACGACTCCGGGATTCATGCAGCCTCCGTCGTGCCCGTCGAGTACGATCCAATTCTGTCCAAGCTGTCTGTCCATGCCGAGACCCGGGATCAGGCCATTGCCCGCATGATCCGGGCCCTGAAATCCTACGTTGTCATGGGGGTGCGCACTCCTGTGGATTTCCTGGCCCAGGTGGTGGATTCCGGAGCTTTCCGGGCCGGGGATGTGTTCACCGATTTCATTGATACCCATTTTTCTGCGTGGCGGCCCGGGGGGGACAAAGCGGACCTGGCCTGCCTGGCGTATATCGCAGATGAGCTGTGTGCCAAAACCGCTTTGGATGTGGGGGCTCCCGGGGAAAGAATCCGCAGCCCCTTCCAGACCCTGGGCAGATGGACCTTATAAAGTGACGATACTGATACAGGAGCCAATCCATGGACTATGAATTTGAAACAGGCGGCAGGACAATTGCCGTGTCCTTTGATTCTAAGGATCAGGGCCGGGCATCGGCACGGATCAATGACCAGGCGTTCGAGATCCGGTTCGACCGGGTGTCGGACCACCAGATAAGCATGACTGTCAACGGCCGCCAGGTGAACGCCTGGATGGAAAAAGAGCCCGATGGAAAGATCATCATCCTGGACGGGGAGCGCTACAAGGTAAGGGACAGGCTCCAGCAGGACAGGCCCCGGGCCTGCAGGACCGGACTGGACCAGGAGCCTTTAACCGTGACCCCACCCATGCCCGCCATCGTGGTCAAGGTGGATGTGGCTGAAGGGGACCGGGTGGAAAAGGGCCAGACCGTGGTGGTGGTGTCAGCCATGAAGATGGAGACATCCCTGAGGGCTCCCTATGACGGAAGGGTAACCCGGATCCGGACGGCCGAGGGGGATAAGGTCATGCCGGGAGATATCCTGGTGGACATCGACCCTGACGTGCAGGTAGACAAGGAGGCATCATGACGGATCTTGCCTATGAGAAAAAAGGGCCCGTTGCCTGGATCATCATCGACCGGGAAAAACAGGGCAACACCATCACTCCTCAGGCCATTGACCTGTTCCTGGATTACCTGGACCGGGCAGAAGCCGATCCGGAGGTCAGGGCTATATGCATCACGGCCCGGGGCAACCGGATTTTTTGTTCCGGTGCGGACCTGGGCAGGGCCATGCAGGCGCCGGCCGGGGAAAAGGCCCGGCTCTTTGCCCGGTATGCAAGCCTCCTTGCCCGCATATCCCGTTTTCCCAAGCCCACCCTGGCAATGGTCAACGGCCACTGTCTGGCGGGGGGTACAGGGTTCATGCTGGCCTGCGACCTGGTCATTGCCCGGGAGGATGCCCGGTTCGGCACGCCCGAAGTCAACGTCGGCCTGTTTCCCATGATGATCGGTGCCCTGATTTTTCGGAACGTGCCCAGGAAAAAGGCCATGGAAATGATTCTTCTGGGGGACAGGCTCACGGCTGCCCAGGCCCTTGACATGGGCATGGTCACCCGGGTCTGTCCGGGGGAAACCCTTGACCGGGAAGTTGAAAGCGTGCTTACTTCCCTGGCAGCCAAGAGTCCGGTGGGGCTAAGGCTTGGCAAAGAGGCTTATGGTGCAGTGGAAGGGATGGACCTTGAACCGGCATTGGCCCTATTGGCCGAAGCCCTCCAGACCGTTGCCGCCACAAAGGATGCAACCGAAGGCATCACGGCCTTCCTGGAAAAACGTCAGCCCATATTCACAGGGGAGTAAATACCATGGATGATACACTGATCATTGGCAATTGCAGCGGTTTTCTGGGGGATCGGTTTTCGGCAGCCCGGGAGATGGTGGAGGGGGGTCCCATCCACGTGCTCACCGGTGACTACCTGGCGGAACTGACCATGGCCCTGCTCTTTCGCATGAAGATGAAATCCCCGGACCAGGGGTTTGCGGTCCCCTTTCTCAGGCAGATGGAAGCCATCATGGGAACCTGCCTGGACAGGGGAATCAGAGTGGTGACCAATGCGGGAGGTCTCAATCCACCGGGCCTGGTCGAGGCCCTGGAGGCAGTTGCCAGGCAGCTGGGACTTCACCCGTGCATGGCTGCGGTTACCGGGGACGATCTCATGGTCCGCCTGCCAGACCTTCAGGCCCGGGGTGAGGCCTTCGCCCACCTGGACTCGGGCATGGACCTGGCCCAGGCCCCGGGCAGTCCCATCACCGCCAATGCCTACCTGGGGGGATGGGGTATTGCAAAGGCCCTGGAACAGGGGGCCGACATCGTGGTCGGGGGCAGGATCGCCGATGCCGCCCTGGTTGCAGGACCCTGCGCCTGGAAATTCAACTGGCAGCCCACGGACTGGGACCGTCTGGCCGGCGCCTATGCCGCGGGCCACATCATTGAGTGCGGCACCCAGGCCACGGGCGGCAATTACTCCTTCATGGACGAGATTCCCTCCTACAGGAATATGGGGTTTCCCATTGCGGAGATGCACAGTGACGGCTCCTTTGTCATCACCAAGCATCCTGGCACGGGTGGTCGGGTTTCCAGGGGCACGGTTACTGCCCAGCTCCTGTATGAAATCGAGTCCCCGGCCTATCGGACACCGGACGTCACTGTACGGTTCGACACCCTCACCGTCGCAGAGGAAGGCCCGGACAGGGTCCGGGTCACAGGTACCCGGGGAGAGACTGCCACAGGCAAAACCAAGGTGTGCATCAATACCCTCTGGGGGCACAGGAACACCATGACCGTGGTCCTCACGGGCCTTGATATCGAGAAAAAAGCCGCCATCGTGGAAGATACACTGTTCGAGTCCCTGGGCGGGAGGGAGAATTTCGCCGAAACCCATGTTCAGCTTATCAGGTCTGACCGGGACAACCCCGATCACAACGACCTGGCCTTTGCCCACCTGCGCATCACGGTCATGGATCCGGACCCCAAAAAAGCCGGCAAGCTCTTTTCATCCAGGGTGGTGGAACTGGCCCTGGCCAGTATCCCGGGATTTACCCTGACCGGTCCGCCGTCCCAGGGGGACCCGGCCATCCGGCACTGGCCGGCCCTGG
The DNA here is from genome assembly GCA_043806875.1 of Pseudomonadota bacterium. GTDB lineage: Bacteria > Desulfobacterota > Desulfobacteria > Desulfobacterales > Desulfobacteraceae > JAZDGN01. The sequence continues at coordinate 14,151 of JAZDGN010000106.1, read as the reverse complement.
TCAGCTCGGATCAGATCCGGCAACAGGTTCATGTCAACGGCCGGGTCCTGGAGGTGTCTCCCGTGTTGATCAGCGCCGACACCCCGGCAGTCAGGGAGCCGGGTCCGGCTCAGGACCGCTCCGGGAACGGACAGGTAAAAAATCCGCTCCAGGCCGGTATCATGGGATTTGAAACCCGGGAGACCTGTCCCATTCATTTCGGACGTCTGTTTGCCACCCGGTCCGGTGACAAGGGAGGCAACGCCAATCTGGGGATCTGGGCAAAGGAGCCCGGGGCCTATGAATTTCTGACCGGGTTTTTGACCTGCGACCGGCTGAAGACCCTGTTACCTGATCTGGCGCCCTACGCCATACATCGCTATGAACTGCCCAATCTCCTGGCCGTGAATTTTTATATCCGGGGGCTTCTGGGGCACGGGGTGGCCGCATCATACCGGAGTGATCCCCAGGCCAAGACCCTGGGGGAATATCTCAGGGCCAGGATCATTGATGCGCCGGTCTCACTTTTGAAAGACCCGGAAGAGAAAATCACGATACAACCACTTACTGATAAAGGATAATCACCATGGGAAGCGACATCTATTTTAACAAGGATCATGATCTGGTGCGAAAAGCAGTCCGGGATTTTGTCAACAGGGAGATCAACCCCCACGTGGACGAGTGGGAAGAAGCTGGCATGATCCCCCTCCACGACCTGTTCGGGAAAATGGGGGAGCTGGGTTTTCTCGGTATCCGTTACAACGAAGCCTGGGGCGGGGAAGGACTGGACTACTGGTATGAGACCATCGTGCTTGAGGAGTGCGCCAGGATTCCCTGCGGCGGCATCCCCATGGCCATTGCGGTTCAGACCAGCATGGCCACACCCGCCCTGGAGGAATTCGGCTCCGATTATATCAAAAAGACCTACCTGAAACCGGCCCTCAAGGGAGAGATGGTGGCGGCCATTGCCGTGACCGAGCCCGATGCCGGGTCAGATGTGGCAGCCCTGAAAACAACGGCAAGGCGAAGCGGTGACCACTATGTCCTGAACGGGTCAAAAACTTATATCACCAACGGTCTCCAGGCCGACTTCCTAACCCTGCTGGCCCGGACTTCCGACGAGCCCGGTTATCACAGCTTCAGCCTGTTTGTGGTGCCGACGGATATCCAGGGGTTTGTGGTGTCCAAAAAACTGGACAAGCTGGGCATGCGCTCCTCGGATACGGCGGAACTCTATTTCGATAACATGAAAATCCCGGCGGAAAATCTCATCGGCACCGAAGGCGAAGGCTTTATCCAGCAGATGAAGCAGTTTCAGCATGAGCGGTTCGCGGCCCTTCCCCTGTCCTACATCTGCGCCCAGGAGACGATCCGGGAAACCCTGGAGTATCTCCGGGGACGTGTGGTTTTCGGCAAACCCCTGATCAGCAAGCAGGTGCTCCGCCACCGGCTGGCCCACTGGCTTGCTGAAGCGGAAACCGTCCAGCAGCTGACCTACCACATAATCCGCATGAAGATGGCGGGTCAGGACGTTACCCGGGAGATCAGCATGGGCAAACTCCTGGCCGGTGACCTGCTCAACGAGGTGACGGCAGGTTGTCTCCAGATGTTCGGGGGTATGGGGTTCATGAACGAGATGCGCATCTCCCGGAGGTTCAGGGATGCCCGGCTCATCTCCATAGGTGCGGGCGCCAGTGAAGTCATGTGTGAGATCATCGCCAAGACATCAGGCTTCTGAGGGATAAACCAGGAGGTATCATGCTGTTTGAATTTGACGGACATTGCCCCAGCCTGGGCCGGGGAACCTATGTGAGCGAGACGGCCCAGGTCATCGGGGACGTTGTTATCGGTGACAACTGTTATGTGGGCCATGGCGCCATCCTCAGGGGTGATTACGGCCGCATTGAGATCGGCAGCGGAACGGCCGTGGAAGAGGGCGTGATCATCCATGCCCCGCCAGGGGGGCTGAACCGGATCGGAAAGAGTGTGACCCTTGGCCACGGAGCCATCCTCCATGGCAATGGAATCGGGGATTATTCCGTGATCGGCATGGGCGCCATACTGAGCATCTTTTCGGAAACCGGGGAATGGACCATCGTGGGAGAAGGGGCTGTTGTCCGGGCCAGCCAGAAGCTCCCGGCCCGGGTCGTGGCGGTGGGCAACCCGGCCGCCGTTGTCCGGGATATCAGCGAGCGTGACGTGGAATTGTGGACCTACGGTAAGCAGGTTTACCTGGATCTGGCAAAAAAATATTTTCAGCAGCCCATGCGGCGGATCGACATCACCCCGGTTTAGCCTGAAACGCCGACCCTATAATCAGCAGTTATGAACGTTCATGTCCGGTAGAATTTGTCAATGCGGGATGTTTTGGGGCGAGAAAACTGAAAACAAGGAATACGGCCAGGCCTGGCACTCGCCCCTGGGAATGTTGCAATAAGGCAGCTCAGTCGGTGATGTGGCTTTCAGCGTATTGGGCAAGGACTTCGTGAATCTTTGGGGGCGGGGAAATGGCAAAGTAATTTTCTGCAACCACATGCCCTATTTCGTGGGATACAACCCGGAGCGTAGCATTGTTGGCTGAATAGAAAACCGTGTTTCGTTTGGGAGAGTAAAAGGCAATATAGTCCACCTTTTTTTTATAAGCGTCGTAAAACACCTGCTGCACGCCATCCGTCGTCGGGTGGATGGTAATGTCAAAGTGCAGGTTTGCAGGGTACATTGACAACACGGTTTCAACCTTTTCCACGATCAGATTGATCTTGCTTATCACCTCATCCTCGACAGTTTCATTCTTTTGATTCTTCATCATATACTTGAGTTTTCCCAGGTAGAGTTTATTGTTAAAAACCCTCAGGGCATCCTCACTTTCATAGGTGATTGTTGCGTACTCGGTCTTGATTTCAAAACCTGAAGCAGGCACCACAAAAAGCAATGTGACAAGCAAAGGTAATGTAAGAATCCGGTATGCTGTTCTTGCAGCCATTGAACCTCAGTCCTTGTGAAGTTGGTACTGGCTTAAAAGAGCAATGGATTTCTGGTTCAGTTCGATGATGGATTGAACCGTGCTTGGATGAGGGTTTTCACCATTTTGGGCTGCCTTTGCAGAATCATCCAGGAGTTGATGTATCCGGGCGGAGTTTTCCTGGAGGGTTGTCAGATCCGAACGCATCATTTTGTTGAATGCGTTGATCTTGAGGCCTATCTCTTTGCCTTCGTCCTTTTTTCTCAGAAAGATATCATAGGCCAGATTCTTTTTAAGCATCTCTTCCAGTGTTTTTTCGAATCTGAAGAACGGCCCTGCAATTCTATGGGTCAAAAGGAGGGTCAGAACCATCATGATGGCACCGCCTACTACGATCAGCAGCCACTGGGTACTCAGTATTTTATTCATCAGGATGCTCGGTGTTGTCCCGAGATGGAGCTGGTAATTGTCATAGACAATCGAAAGGGTGTTGGATGATGAAAAACTGAAAATCAGCGTGAACATGATACTGCCGATACCGAAAAGCAGAAAGAATTTAAAAATATATTTTCCCTGAAGATCCTTTTTAATGAAGAAGGTTCTTTTAAAGAATGATGGTCTCATCTGTTCCCCCTGTCTTTCATTTGAATTTATGGGTTAAGACCTGGATCTTGGCGTCTTTTTTCAGTCCGGAAAGCCAGTCATTGAACAGTGCCTGTTTCCTCTGATGGACCAGGAAATCTTGTATCAACGTCAAGTCGGTCTCCGGCGGAATTTCTGAAGGAGAAAGGGAATTCAGCGTATAGGTTGCTATTTCGTCGCTGAACTCCACTGGCTCTGATATTTGTCCCGGGTTGAGTTCAAGAAAAACGTATTTCAGCGAATCGGACATGTCTTGAAAGTTTTTTGTCAGCGTCTCGGTTTGTTTTGCTTTTCCTTTCAACGCATCGTCAATGGAATCAAAGGTGTGTTTTGTAAAATGGATCAGCTTCCCTGACATATCCACGTAATGCTGGATGGAACCTTCCGGGATTTCAGGATTGAAGGAACCGAATTTTCTGTCAATGAGAATTTTAACCAGTGACTGTTCATAGTAGCCTTGTATGGATTCCCGGAATGACTCCTCCTCGTTGATGCCTTGTTTGACACCTTCCTGGATGAGAAGCTGGTTGGTGACAATGGCATCGATGACTCCGACCATATGATAGCTCTGGGACCAGGATGAAACCATTTTTTCAAGCTCCACATCCGAGATAATCCTGTCATTGATGATCAATGCCGGTTCATGGAGGTCAACCTTGATCTTTTTGAACTGGAAGGCGGTAAGGACCGTTATTAGAACGATGATCCCAAGGATATAATAGATATATTTCATGGCGGGCATCCCCTGATTAAGGATAGGTTTGATATATAGTCATTCCTACCATATTCCTCCCAAAAGGCATAGCGTTTTGTTTCAAGGAACAAGTTTGGCTCACCATTCAGGCGATAGAGAGCCAGAAATTCGGAGTAACTGAGATTCATGCTGTTCCATAAAGATGATCCGGGGTCATGATAGTAAAAATCGGGGCCGGTCATCATTTGTTCCTGCCATGTTCCATAACCCTTCGCGGGAGTGACAACGCCACCTGAACTGAGCTTTCTGCAATTACAACTCAAAAGGCAGTTAAAACTTTGTTTCACAGCAATAGTTGACAGGGAAAAGACTTGGGCGGATACTGATCAGGACAGGAGGGTATCCGCCTGGACAACCCCAAAGAAAAGGAGATCGGCAGGTCCATGAAAATTTATCACGGCAGTATTGTCAGTCTGGACAGCACGAACAGCGTACACAGTTACCTGGTCGAAGAAAATGGTCGGATTGTTTTTCTGGGCGATACGTTGCCGGACAGGTTCGCCTCAGGGGGGCTTGTCGAGGAGCTGGGGGAAAAGGCACTGCTGCCCTCATTCGGTGACGGTCACCTCCACTTCTCCAACTGGGCCCTGTTTGCCGCATCCTATTTCGATACCAGGGACGCACGAACCATCAAAGAGGTCCAGGACATTATCAGGGACTTCATGGCCCGACGCAAACCCAAAAAGTTCGTGATCGGTTTTGGTTTTTCCAGGCACAGTATCCGGGAAAAACGGATGATCACCCGGACGGAGCTGGATGCGGCCTGCCCGGATATCCCCCTGCTCATCGCCTGCTATGACGGGCATTCCGCCGTATGCAACACGCCCATGATCAACCGGTTCCCCGAGACCATCCGGCGCCTGCGGGGATTTGACCGGGACCTGGGGCATCTGTTCAACGAAGCCTTCCAGGAAGGAACCGACGCTGCTGCTGCCCTGATTCCCCCAACGGTTCTGGTGAAAAGCATCATCAAAGGGTATGACATTATCGCCGAGTATGGGACCGGTCTGATTCATCCTGTGGAGGGTATCGGATTCCCACGGGATATGGACATTACCCTGTCCAGCCTCATCGCCCGGGCCCAGGCTCACCGGAACAGGTTCCAGACCCGTCTGTTCTTCCAGACCATGGATGTCAGGAAGGTTTTGAAACGTAAGCTGCCAAGGATCGGGGGGTGTTTTGCAACAGCCTTGGATGGGTGCCTGGGAGCCTGCGACGCGGCTCTTCATGAACCCTATGCCAATGATCCCACAAACCGGGGAATCCTGTTTCAGCCTGAGGAAACGGTCATGGCGTTTGCAAAAGAGGCCAATCGTCAGGGGCTCCAGATAGCGTTCCATGCCATCGGCGACGCTGCCGTCACCCGGGCGGTCAACGCCATTGAAGCCGCGCTCCGGGATTTTCCCAGGCAGGATCACCGGCACACCATTATCCATGGCTGCCTCATAACCCCCAGAGATTTTGACAGGATTGTCCGGCTGGGGATCGGTGTCACACTTCAGCCGGCTTTCCTCATCAGTCACCTGGAGCCTGTTTCCTATCTGGAAGAGATCCTGGGAGATCGGGTCCGGACCAGCTCTCCGATCAAATCCATGCTCCAGGCAGGTATCCATGTCAGCGGCGGATCAGATGCTCCTGTGGCCCATCCCGATCCCATCGAGGGGATTTACGGAGCCTGCAACCATCCCTATGATCCAGCGGAGTCTGTATCCATCCCGGAAGCGCTCAAAATGTTCACGGCGAATGTGGCCTGGACCAGCTTTGACGACAAGGAGCGGGGCAGCCTCGAAACCGGTAAGATGGCCGACATGGTGATCCTGAACAGAAATCCCCTTGCCATGGAACCGGGAGACCTGAGGTCACTGAAGGTGGAAAACCTGCTTCTCCAGGGCAGGGAATATGAACCCGGAATGGGTATCGCCGGAATGCTCCGGCACGGTCTGGGGGGAAGAAACCTGGCCATATGAAACAGACCCGGATCCAGGGTTTCCAGGATGTCTGAATGGGGTCCTGGTCTCCTAGGTTAGTAGGGCAGACTGCTGTTCATGGCAGTGAAGGGTCCTGTTTTCGGATTCCGCTATAACCCATGACTTCACCTGACAAACGGGCCGTAATCATCGAAAACATGACGCTTGATGGAAAGGCTGCATCCTGCTGCCTCAGGAATTTCCCTGCGCTTATCTGCTGGCAGCCACAGGTTGAATTCACAGAAATAGTATGCCCATGCGGTAATGGTCCGGGATGCCCCGTTCAAAATCACACCCCTTTTGAACGTTTGACAGGAAATGGTTCATGGGAAAGTTTTCCTCCAGATTGCGGTATCTCCTGTTAGCAGTTCGGATGTGCCTATCAGTGTTTTCATGGAAGGGGTTCCTGTTTAATCGGAAAGGTTCATGAGATCCACAAATCGCGGCGGGGATCCGTCCTTCATCTCCACGAGTCCCCGGTTGGACAGGCGAAGCTCGCCGATGACCACCAGGCCCACCAGGCTCATGGTCATCTCAAAGGCCTCGTGGGGGCATCCGATCTCTCTTAAGGCCGCTTCGATCCGGGTCACGCCTTGGGCTGCAGATTCGACGGAGTCAAGGCTCATGAGTCCGCCAAGGGGCAGGGGCAGGTGTGCGATCACCCGGTCCTTCGAGACCACGGCAAGTCCGCCTCCTGACCGGATCAAGGTATTGGCAGCCAGCGCCATGGCATCGTCGTCGGTTCCGACCACGAGAAGGTTATGGCAGTCGTGGGCCACTGTGGATGCATAGGCAGTACCGGGTCTGAACCCGGTGCCGGAAACAAATCCCAGGGAACTTCTGGTGTGTTCTTCCATGCCTGGCCTGTGACGGTAAAACATGCCTGCCTTGGCAATGTCCTTGTCCGGGTCCGCTGCCACATCTCCGTTCATGACCGTGAGTTCAGCCCGGGTGGACAGGGTTTGGACCTGTCCCGGCATCAGTCGGATGACCCGTACAAGGACCCTGTCCCCTGCCGGAGCGGCCACATGGAAATCCTTTTTTGACAGGGGTGTCAGGTAAACGGTTCTGACTGCCCAGTCCGGGTATTGGAACCGGGGTAACGGTGTGGTCAGTTTCCCATGTTCAGCCACCATGATTCCGTCGCAGAATACCTGTTCAATGGTAAATCCGCTGAGGTTGCCGACCACCAGGATATCGGCGGCCCTTCCCGGGGTCAATGATCCGATCCACCGGCTCTGCTCCAGGAGCTGGGCAGGGTTGATGGTTGCCATCTGCAGGGCTGTGATGGGACTTAGCCCCAGGCTTATGGCTTTTCTGAGGGCCCTTACCAGGTGGCCTTCCCTGGCGATGGTGGCAGGTGTGACATCATCGGTAACCAGGGCGAAAAACCGGGTGTCCAGCCCAGGGGCCTCTGTGATGGCCGTGATCAGGTTGGGCAGGTCCAGCCAGGCGCTGCCGTACCGCATCTGCACGTACATGCCCAGGGAGGCCCTGGCCCTGGCGCCCCGGGCCGTGGTTGTCTCATGATCGGCGGTCATGCCCGATGCGATGTAGGCGTTCAGCCCTTCATTCAAGTCGCCCCCGGCATAATGGCCGGTGAGTACCTTGCCTTTCCGGAGACCGTGCTCCAGGATTTCATGGACGGTTCTGTCCCCGAAGATGACCCCGGGAAAATTCATCTGCTCTCCCTGGAGAAAGACCAGGCCTTTATCATAGGCCTTTAACACATCTCCAGGGCCGATGCTTGCCCCGGAATCCTCCATCCCCGGCAGGGAGGGCACGCACACCGGCATGGCTGTGAGCACTTTGAGGGGAAGCTCCGCGCTGCTTTGTCTGAAAAGCTCCAGGGCATCCATGCCAAGCACATTGGTCAGCTCATGGATATCCGGGCAGATGGTGGTTGTGCCGTGGGGCAACACCCCGGCTGCAAAGGATGGCAGGTCAACCATGGCGCTTTCCACGTGCAAATGGGAGTCGATCAGCCCAGGGCACAGGTATTTCCCGGTCATATCAAGGCACAGGGTTTTGTCTCCGATCTTCAGACGGGAGCCGTCTCCCGCCAGAACAATATATCCGCCATGGACGGCCAGATCACAGTTTTCCCGGATACTTCCGGTACAGACATCCACCAGTCTGGCGTTCTTTAATAGCAGGTCAACGGGTATCCTGCCCATGGCAGCAGCTGCAAGCTCCCTGGTGATTTTGTGGTGCGGCGTCCTGGCATGGGACAGGGTCATGGGTTTTCCTCCTTGGGCTTTGCCGGGGATTCACGGTTGATCAGATCTGTCCGGGACTGGTTTTCATGGATGCCGGTCAGGATGGTTTCCGCTGTCATGGGAAGGGTGTTCAGGTGAAGGCCGCAGGCATTGTAAATGGCATGGGCAATGGCCGGGGCCGGAGTGTTGATGACCACCTCGCCGATGGATTTGGCCCCGAATGGTCCGGCGGGCTCGAAGCTGGATCTGAAATCCACCCGTATCTCCCCGATATCCAGGCGGGATGGGATCTTGTACTGCATGAAGGAATCGTTTTTCATCTTCCCGGTGCCGGTGTAGGCGATATTCTCGAACAGGGCCATGCCGATGCCCTGAACAATACCGCCCTCGGCCTGGATCCGGGCCAGATTGGGGTTGATGGGTGTGCCGCAGTCCACCACGCCCACATAATCGGTGACAAAGACCTTCCCGGTTTCAAGGTCCAGTTCGATTTCGGCAAATCCGGCCATGAACGGGGGCGGGGACACGGGGCTTGTATGGGAGGCTGCACCTGACAGGCAGCAGGCCCCGTCTCCCGAAGCCAGGCCCCTGGCCAGGGCTTCCAGGGTCAGGCTCAGGCCTTTATATGGTCCGGGCACGAAAATGTGTGTGCCGTCAAATTCCAGGTCACCGGGTTCCACACCCAGTCTCTGGGCACCGGCTTCCAGAATTTTTTCCCTGAGGCGGTGACAGGCCTTGACCACGGCCATGCCGGTGATAAAGGTGGTGGATGAGGCATAAGAGCCGGTGTCATAGGGGCAGTGGTCCGTGTCCACCTGGCTGACCACGATTTTTTCAAGAGTGCACTCCAGGACCTCGGCTGCCATCTGGGCAAGGATGGTATCACATCCTGTGCCCATGTCCGCTGCCCCGATCATGAGGGTGTAGAACCCGCCATCCTGGAGCCGTATTTCCGCGGAACCGGTATCAATGCCGGCAATGCCGGACCCCTGCATGGTGATTGCCGCTCCCAGGGCCCTGACCCGGGTGGGGCTGATCCTGACGGACGGGTACTTTTCATCCCAGCCGATAAGCTGCCTGCCGTGGCGGATGCACTCGGCAAGGGTGCAGGAGTTCAGGCGCTCGCCGTAATAGCCGGGCATGATCTCTCCCTTGTGCACCAGGTTTTTCAGCCTCAGCTCAAGTGGGTCCATACGGAGCTTTTCCGCCAGGAGGTTGATGGCCGATTCCATGGCAAAGGTGCCCTGGGTTGCCCCGTAGCCCCGGAACGCGCCGGCAGACATGGTGTTGGTATAGGCGACCCGGTAGGAGAACTTCAGGGCTTTGGCCTTGTTGTACAGGGGCATGGTCTTGTGTCCGGACAGGCCTACGGTGGTGGGGGCGTGTTCGCCGTATGCCCCGGTGTTGGACAGGGTGTCCATGTGGATGCCCAGGATGTTGCCCTGGGTGTCAGCGCCGATCTTGACCCGTATTTTCATGGCATGGCGGCTGGTTGACGCTGTAAAGCACTCGGTCCTGTCAAACACGATTTTGGCCGGCTTCCCGGTCTTCAGGGTCACAATGGCGGGAAACAGCTCGGAAACCACGGTCTGTTTTGCGCCGAATCCGCCGCCGACCCTGGGCTTGATCACTCGGATCCTGTGCTTGGGAATATCCAGGGCCCTGGCGGCGATGGACCTGACGTGGAATGGGATCTGGGTGGAGGTGACAATGGTGAGGCGGCCGGTATGGTCCAGGAAGGTGCAGGTCCTGAATGTTTCCATCATGGCCTGGCTGTTGGCCCTGGTTTCAAAGACCTCATCCACAGTGACTTCGGACTGCCTGAAAGCGGTTTCAAGGTCTCCCGCCTGGAAAATTCCGGATGCACACAGGTTCTTTTTTACATCATTGCCGATGTCGAAGTTCACGTGGTAGTTCTCTTCCGGATGGATGACAACAGAAGCGTTCAGGGCTTCTTCCGGATCCAGCACCGGGGTGAGGACATCATAGGAGACCCTGATTTCCCTCAAGGCATTGTCGGCCTGTTTTTCGGTTGCGGCAGCAATGATGGCCACAGGGTCCCCCACGTAACGGACCAGGGGATCCAGGATCAGCCGGTCATAGGGGCTGGGTTCCGGAAAGGACTGGCCGGCCATGGTAAACCGTTTCCCCGGGACATCCCTGTGGGTAAGGATGCAGGCCACCCCGGGCATCGAGGCTGCGGCCTCCGTGTCAATGGTCGTGATCCTGGCAAAGGCGTGGGGACTTCTCAGTACCTTTACCTTAAGGCAGGTTTTTGGTGCCAGATCGTCGGTATAGACAGGTTTTCCAAGAAGCAGTGCCATGGCATCTTTTTTGGGCACACCTTTATTCACATAGTTCATCTGCGGCCTCCAGGTTCTCGGGTGGCGGCAGCGGGGCCCCTGCCTGACCGGCAAGGAGGAATTGGGTAATGGCCCTCATCTGACTGGCATACCCGGTGCAGCGGCACAGGTTCCCTGCCAGGTATCGGTTGATCTCGTCCCGGGAGGGGTTTTTGAGCTCCCTGGCCATGGCCAGTACGGTCATTACCAGGCCCGGACTGCAGAATCCGCACTGGTCGGCACCCTGCTCTGCCATGAACCGGGCAAAGACTGTGGCTTCCTTTTCCAGGCCCTCGATTGTCGTGACCCTGCGTCCGTCAACCCGTGCTGCCAGGACGGAACAGGAGAGCACGGGCCGCTGGTCCAGCCAGACCGTGCACAGCCCGCAATTGGCCGTATCGCAGCCCTGCTTGACGCTCAGCAGTCCGAGACTTCTTAGAAAATCGACCAGGAGCAGGTCCGGCTCTATCCGGTGTTCGCCGTGAGTCCCGTTGATCTCGCACTTTATCTGCATACGGCTTCGATCCCCCTTTTGACCAGTACCGCTGCCAGCATTTCCCTGAATTGTCTGCCGCCCCGGTTGTCGCTCCCGAAGGTGATTTCTTGGGGTATCCTTTGGCAGGCATCCTGAATGGTTGCCGGGTCGGGAGTCACGGGCAGAAGCGCTGCGGCTTTTGCGGCCAGTTTTGCCCGGGCAGGCCGGGCGCCCAGGGCGATTTTCCAGGTACTGTCGCATCGGCTTACAGCGGCTGTCAGAATTGGAAAGTCCGTGGCAGTGTGGCGGAAACTCTGGTAGCTGGTCTGGATTATTTTTTTGGGGATGGAAATTTTAACCAGGATATCCCTTGTTGCAGGGCCTTCAAGAAACGATTCCAGGTCCAGGACTCCCCCCTGGAACAGGTGGACCTGGGTATCCAGGACCATGAGTGCTGCGATCAGGTCCGAGAAACCGAAGCGGGAAAAAAGGCTGCCCCCCACGGTGGCAAGGTTCCTGAACTGGACGCCGACCACCGGGGCCAGGGCATCCGTAAACAGGGAACCGTAAAGGTCCCTGAGCACCGGGTCGGTTTCCATCTGGCGAAGCGAGGTCATGCAGCCGATTTCAACCCTGTTCCCCATATCTGTTATCCGGTTCAGGTCCAGGCGGGACAGGTCTATTCCCATATGGAACCGGTTTCTGCCCAGACGCATCCAGAGCGTGCCGCCGAGAATGACATTCTTCCTGTCCTTATCAAGCAGATCATGGGCCTCATCCAGGCTGCGTGCAACCCTGTATTCCTGCAGTTCAAACATGACACATCTCCTTTTGGGTCCATGGTCTTTTTCCCCTGGGAGTGAATCCGTCACCAGGTGGATCCGGGACCGACTATATCATATCCCTGTCCGGCTGTCATGACCGGAAATGGCAGACCTGCAAAATGATCCGGCCTTTCCAGAATTCTATTGGAATCGGCTGTGGTAAATGATAAAGTTCAACCCGGATTGTTTTGAAACCACATTGCCGGGGTAGCTGCCATCAAGCCGATGCAAGGGCAAACTGAAAAGCGCAGGAATCAACCGCTATTGCTGGTACTGGCCTTTGCTTCTGTTTTTCTGATCGGGTGGATCCGGTTCCTGACAGGCCCTGAATTCGCCTTTTCGCTGCTTTACCTTCTGCCCATCATCACCGTCACCTGGCTGGCCGGAAGGAATTGGGGCGTGCTGGCAGCATTGATGAGCACAGCTTCCTGGCTCCTGGCCGATCTGTCCATGGTCCATCGTTTTTCCAGTTACCGCGTTCCTTTGATCAATGAAACCCTCAGGCTGACGGTTTTTCTGTTTATCGTCTTTATCATATCCCAGCACAGGACAATTCTGGAGCGCCAGAGGGAACTGGCCACCCTGGATCCTTTGACGGGAACAGCCAACCGCAGGGCGTTTTTCCAGCTGGCCCGGACCGAAATCGATCGATCGCGCAGGTATGGCAATCCGTTTTCGGTCATGGTCATCGATGTCGACGATTTCAAGCAGATCAACGATCGCCTGGGTCATCACACGGGAGATATGTTGCTGGTCACGGTGGTTGAAACCATGAAACAGAATCTGCGAGCCATTGACATTGTCGCACGGTTTGGTGGTGACGAGTTCGTTGTCCTTCTGGTCAAAACAGAAGAGAAAACGGCCTTCCTGGTAGCCGGGAAGCTGCAGAAACAACTCCTGGAGCGCATGCAGCAGAACCGGTGGCCCGTGACATTCAGTATCGGCGTGGCAACGTATAATAAGGTTCCCGACAGTGTGGATGAAGCATTGCGGGCTGCGGACGAATTGATGTATCAGGTCAAGCACAGCGGCAAGAACAATATCAGGCAGGCGGTTTTCAAACCTGATTTGGGAAACCATGACCGATGAAACAACACCGGAATAAGCTTCATGGCAGATGCTTGGTTCAGGTCCTTGCATGCCTGGTTCTTGCCTTTACAGCCGGTGCCCGGGAGCCGGATACCGGTCTATCAGAAGAAGGGTCCTTCAAAATAGGTGTTTTGGCAGTCCGGGGTGCCCAGCAGTGTCTGGCAAGCTGGTCGCCAACGGCCGACTATCTCACCCGGCAGGTCGGCCGGCAATTTATAATTGTACCCCTGGCCCACGAACAGATCTATCCTGTTGTGAAAAATGGTGAGGTCGACTTTATACTGGCCAATTCAGCCTTTTATGTGGGGCTGGAACACTGGTACAGGGCAAGCCGTATCGTGACCCTGAAAGAGAAGCGGGGCGACGGCATATACACAAAATACGGGGGGGTTATCTTCTGCCGAAAGGACAGGACCGACATCCGTACCCTGAACGATCTAAAGGGGAAATCCTTCATGGCGGTCTCCGAGTCTTCGCTGGGCGGATGGCTCATGGCCTGGCGGGAACTGCAGGAAAACGGCATCGATCCCCACAGGGATTTCCGGGAGCTTAAGTTCAACGAAACCCATGACCGGGTCGTGTATGCGGTCCGGGACCGGCAGACCGATGCGGGTACGGTAAGGACCAATACCCTGGAAGCTCTCAGCGCCGAAGGCAAGATCGACCTTGCGGACTACTATGTGTTCCCGCGTCTCCATGACCGGGATCTTGGGACACCGTACCTGCTGACCACGCGGGAGTACCCGGACTGGCCCATGGCCAGGGTTCTGCATACTCCGGACGCCCTGGCTGAAGCCGTTGCCGTGGCCCTGCTGCAGATGCCCCAGGATTCTCCGGCCGCCAGGGCTGCCGGTTGCGCCGGGTGGACCATCCCGCTGAATTATCAAACGGTGCACGA
>JAZDGN010000105.1:0-2617 GCA_043806875.1 Pseudomonadota bacterium | reverse complement strand
GTTGGCCAGTGGTGGCAGGCAAAGGCCATGTCTACCTTATCGCCGAAAAGATCGATGGTTTCATTGATGTACTTGCTCCACCCCAGGGCGTCACGTACCTGGGCTCCCCGCAGGGTGTAGATGTTGTGCATGTGATGGCTGGTCACCTCGGACAGGCACAGGGCCTTGAAATCAGGGAAATAGAACATGAATTCCGCCGGGGCCTCGGATCCGCTGGCCATCTGAAAGACCATGCGAACCCCGTCAACAGTCATTTCCTGGCCGGTGGTTCCGATAGTGTCGGTGGGGGGGATCAGGCTGATGGTGCCCAGGGAAATACCTTTGCCGAGCCCGGCTCCCACACCGCCCCGGGGGCCGGGCTCGGCAATACTGCCGAACTGATATAAGGCCCTTCGGTTCATGGCGTTGCCTGCCAGTACATTTTCCGCTATGGCATAGGTCATGAAATCCTTTGGTGCTATGATCCTGATTTTTCCGGCCACAACATCCTTCTCATCGACAATGCCGCGAACGCCGCCAAAATGGTCTGCATGGGTGTGGGTATAAATCACTGCTTTGATGGGCCGCTGCCCCAGGTATTTGGTCGCCAGATCCAGGGCTGCCCTGGCGGTATCCGTGCTGATGAGAGGGTCGATCACAATCCAGCCCGTTTCCCCCTGGATCAGTGTCATGTTGGACAGATCATAACCGCGGATCTGATAGATGTTATCGTGTATCTTGAACAGGCCGTGGATGTTGTTCAATTGTTCCTGGCGCCACAGGCTGGGATTGACCGTATCCACAGGATCGCCTGACAGGAACTGATACCCGGTCGTATCCCAGACCGTTCCCCCTTTTTCATCCGTGATGATCAGGTTGTCCCGGGACCCCATGAACCCTCGGTGTGAATCCTCAAAATCCTGGCGGTCCGTAAAGTTCAGCTGCTGCAGGACTGCCGTGTTGGCAGTTGCCGTAGCAGGGTGGGCAGGCTGGGACATGGCATCCTGGGCCATGGCGGACAGTGGGATAAGCCCGCTCAAGAGGATTACGCCAACAGCTGTTAGCAGCCGCATGATTCTGTGCATCGTGGGCACAACTTTGCCTGTATGATGTTGTGATTGATTGTGTTTCATGGTCTCTCCTTGGTATTCCATGTATTAATATAATGGTTGGTCTTCACCTTTGATGGGGGAGACCGATGATGGTGCTAAATCCTTTGTTCACCGTGTTTGGGTGGCCGTTGCGACATGATATATTCAGACAGGGCCGTAATGGTAAGGCTGGGATTGACACCCAGGTTCGCCGGAACCACCGATCCGTCTGCAACAAACAGGTTGGGGTATCCGAACAGTTCTCCGTTGTTTCCCACAACCCCGTTGTCCGGGGATTCCCCCATACAGCACCCGCCCAGGATATGGGCTGTGGTGGCTGTGTTCAAGGCAACTTCTGAAATCAGGCTGAGGGGAATTCCCTTCATTTTTTTTGCCAGTCTGGCAGTGACTTCATTGGCTATGGGGATATAGGTCGGCGCCCGTTTCAACCCCTGGGGGATGGTGGAGTTCATGCTCATGCCGCCCAGCCGCCACCAGCGGGGTTTGTAATCCAGGTTCAGGTAATTCTCATCGGTCTGCATGACCAGGACGATACTGGTGGACGATGCCATGCCAAAGGGCCACAGCAGTGATAGGAACCGCATTGGATGACGGACGATATTGCCCAGGAAACGGATAACGCGGGGAATTCTTCCGCCCCCCCCGGTCATCAGGGTGAGCAGATTCAAGAGCACGTCCGAGCCTTTATTGTACCGGACCATTTCAATGTGGGTTGTGTCATCGGGATAAATGCCGGACGTGATGGCGATCTGGTCGTTCCAGTCCGTGGTTTTGTCATGGGACTTGACGCCGAGAATGGCCTCTGAATTGGTCCTGACAAAATTACCGAGCTGATCGGAAAGGTTGGGAAGAAGTCCTTCCTGCCGGCACTTCATCAGCAGTTTGACCGACCCCATGACGCCTCCGCTGAAGACAACGCCCCGGGCGCGGAACGTTTTTTTACTTTTGAAAAACCGCGTGGATTTTTGTGTTAGCACCTCATATCCGCCGTTGACAGGCCGCACACCCGTGACTTCTGTTTCAGGGATAATCCTGGCCCCGTTTTTCTCGGCCAGGTAAAGGTAATTTTTATCCAGCGTGTTTTTAGCGCCGGTAGGGCACCCGATCATGCAGGCACCGCAGAAGGTGCAGCCGGTACGTTCAGGCCCTTTGCCGTCAAAATACGGGTCCGGGACGGTTACATCCGGGGTGCCGAAAAAGATACCCACGTCGTTTTTATGAAAGGTGTCTTTTCCCCTGAGTTCTTTGCCGACCTCCCGAAGGCATTTGTCCGCAGCACCGATCTGGGGGCTGGGGTTGGCCCCCAGCATTGTTTTGGCCCTTTCATAAAAGGGCATGAGCGTTTTTTTGCTGTCCGGCATGCTCCATTCGGGTTTGTCAAAGACGGTATCCGGCGGCACCAGGAGCTGGTTTGCGTACACAAGACTTCCTCCGCCCACGCCGCCCCCATGGAAGATCAGAACGTGCTTCAACTGGGTGAGCATTTGGTAACCATAACAGCCCATCCAGGGCAGCCATAAATTCTT
>JAZDGN010000104.1:0-5220 GCA_043806875.1 Pseudomonadota bacterium | reverse complement strand
CAAGGAAAAAGGCAAGGGAACCGGACTCGGTCTTTCCGTAGTTTACGGTATCGTAAGGGAACACGAGGGACATATCAAGGTTTACAGTGGGGTCGGCAAGGGAACAACCTTCAACGTGTATCTGCCTATAATGAAAAAAATGGCTCAAACAGTGTCTGTTGAAACAATGGAAATCACGGAAAGAGGCACAGAAAGGGTTCTGTTGGTTGATGATGAACTTCCGGTTGCCAGGCTTGAGAGACTGATGCTTGAACGTCTCGGGTATGAAGTAACAGAGCAGATCAGCAGCACAGGTGCATTGCTTTGAAATCATTGCAGTCCCATCTCAACCACTTGATATGGCAAACACAGATGATTGCACCTGGCGATTTTTCTCAACGGGTTGATTTCATGGCGTACTTTTCGGAAGCCTTTGACTTGTTGGTGGCTAAACTTGACCAAGCGATTCAACAGCTTAGGGATCGTGAACAGGAACAACCGTTCTACACTTACCAGGTGATAGAATTGCCAGAAATTAAGATGGATGTGCTTCATTTCATTTCCCTCCAGCGTTATTTCTTGGACCTTGATGTCAATTTTCAATCAATTGGGCGTCATATTATCCTGACTGTCCGGTTTTTCTGACAATCCCTCACAAGATTCGCTATCCGGCTGTCGCGTTTGATTTTTCACTGGGCACGGCATGATTTCCCCCTTTTGTTCTGTCAGATTTTTCTGACAGGAGATCATGCCTCGCTATTTATAAGTATTTAAATTATTTATGAATACGGCTCATTTTTTCCGTGGCACATGGTTTGCTGTTACATCCTCATGAGCGGTATCCACCGGCTGGAACCATTGACCATAATACAAGCAGGGACAGACCTATGCGATGCATTCTCTATTACAGACCGGAAAATTCCTCAGGGAAGCAGCTTCTTGCACTGCTGAAACCCCTGTTCAAGAAACATGTGCTTATCTGTCACAACTCGGTCCCGGACCTGGCCAGGGAACTGAGGCAATCGGCGAACAATGAAGGGATCGCACTGCTGTTCATCGATTCCCAGGAGGATCTGGGTGATATCCTTGCAATCATGGACCTGTTCTGGAAACACAGAATTGTCCTGATTCTCCCGGATATGGAACGGGAAACCCTCGCCCGGGCAGTGCCCCTTTCCCCCAGGTATATAACATCCCCGGAACAGGGTCTAAGCGATATCCGGGAGGTTCTGATTAAATTGATGGACCCCGGAGACAGGGGAGTATGAAAGGAGGGATTCAAATTCACCATCCACAGGCCGGACATTTCCAAAACTCCTGTTCCCGTGATTCCGGACGGTTTTCTGAAAAAGCGTTGAAGGCTTCTTCAATGAACCATGGACACGGGGAAATAGTAATCTTTAAAAAAAGGGGGGATAAACATTATGAACGGGAAGCATGAGAGTACCAAGGGAGCTTCCGGCACAGCAAGGGAGGGGAAGTACCTGACCTTTTCCCTGGCCGAAGAAGAGTATGGCATCGGAATTCTCAAGGTCAAGGAGATCATCGGGATGATGTCCATCACATCGGTCCCCAGAACCCCTGGTTATGTCAAGGGGGTGATCAACCTGAGGGGGAAGGTCATTCCAGTGGTCGATCTCCGGCTAAAGTTTGGAATGTGTCCTATTGCCTATTCCGAGCGCACCTGCATCATTGTTGTGGAAATTGAGTCCGGGGCGTCCGCCGTGCTGATTGGCATTGTTGTGGATGCAGTATCCGAGGTGCTGAACATCAAGGAGGAGGAGATTGAAGAAACCCCGGCTTTCGGTATCCGTCTGGACACGGAGTATATTCTGGGAATGGCCAAGATGGGCGGAGGGGTAAAAATTCTTCTCAATATTCATAAGGTGTTAAACAGCGAAGAAAAACGGTCCCCCTTGAAAAATACACCCGAGAACCCTATCAATTCATAACCAAAGGAGAAACAAAATGAACCCTTCAAGATTGGTTTTTCTGATGGTTGTCCTTGCAACGACACTGCTTTCCCAAAGTGCTGTCCTGGCGTATAAACCCTCACCCGATCAAGCCATCCAGATGCTTGCGGATGGCAATAAGCGTTTTGCCGAGGGGAAATCCATACATCCAAACACAACCTCCGAGCGGCTCCACGAGGCAGGAACCAAGAATCAGGGTGATTATGCCTTTGCCACGGTTATTACCTGTTCGGATTCAAGGATTCCCGTGGAAAGGATTTTCGATGCAGGGATCATGGATACGTTTATTATCCGGGTGGCAGGCAATGTAATCGATACGGATGAAGCCGGGTCTATCGAGTACGGGCTGGCCCATGTCAATACGCCGGTGCTGGTTATCCTTGGGCATACGCAGTGCGGAGCCGTTACGGCCGTGACCCATGAAATCAATGGTACAGGCCATGCGCTGGAATGTAATATTCCTCCTCTGGTGGACAACATCATACCGGCGGTAAAAAGGGCCATGGCCCAGAATCCGGGCGTACATGGAGATGATATTATTCCTTATGCAATTATTGAAAACGTCTGGCAGGGAGTCCGGGATCTCTTTATGAAAAGCCCTTCTTCCCGCCAGCTTTTCAAAAGCGGAAAGATTAAAGTGGTTGGTGCCATTTATGATGTGGGCAGCGGCAGGGTTGAGTGGCTTCCCGAGCAACCGGTAGCCCGGATTCTGCAGACGGTTGAGGCCGATCCCCTGAGGGCCATGAATGCCATGGCGGTTTCCGGCCATGAGCAAGGAGGGCACGGCGGCGAATCAGCACATGAATCAAGGAGCGCCGAAGACCAGGCAGCGGCAGAGAAGATCCTGCGGGATCTGAAAAGCAGCCAGAAGGCCATTGTCTCGTATGATAAGCAATTTTCAAACCAGAGCAGGGGCAACTGGCTGTTCTTCGTGTTAGGTCTCGGGGTATTCGCTGTTGCTTTCTGTCTGACGCTGTTTTATGCCCGGGTAAAACGTACGGATGGCGGCACGAGCCTGCAAAAAACCCTGGGCGCCAAACTGATTGCGAGTTTCTCCGTTATTGTATTTATTTTAACCGGCCTGGCCATTTACTCCGAGAACTCTCTCAGCAGCATCGGAAAAGAGATCGAAGCATTGTCCGGTGAAATCATCCCACTGGCAAATGCAGTGGCTCAGATTGAAACCAGTCAGCTTGAACAGTCGATTGCCCTGGAAAGGGTTATCCGCTTCAGCCAGGAGGAAGGTGATCATGCAAAAGAGATGGTAAAAAAGAATGGTGAACGTTTTGAACATATCGGCGGGCAAGTGGAAGAGGAGATCGGCTCGGCATTGAAGATGCTGAACGATACCCCTGCGGGCACTGAAGAAGAGGCAAAAGAGATGACCGGAGTCATGAACCAGCTTGCCAGGATCGGCGCAGCGCACAACGATTTTGAAAAAACAGTGGGAAAAATTATTCAACTGCTGGAAGAAAGAAAAATTAACCAGGCCCGATTCCTGGAAGAGAATGTTGAAAAACTAGAGTCAGAACTCAATTCCCAGTTGGAACAATTCAAGGAAGAATTGAGTAAGCGTGCAGAAAAGTCAGCCCGGAAAGCCGATGCAGATGAAAAACACGCGGCATTGTTATTGATGATAACCACCGCATTGGCAGCGGCGCTCGGACTGATGATTGCCACGCTGACGACCCGGAGCATCACAAAACCAATCTACCGGATCATCGGAGGGTTGAGTGAAGGTGCCAGCCAGGTTGCATCCGCATCCAGCCAGGTATCGTCATCCAGCCAGTCCATGGCCCAGGGGGCGTCCGAGCTGGCGGCTTCCATAGAGGAAACCTCATCATCCATGGAAGAGATGTCCTCCATGACCAAAAAGAATGCCGAGAACGCCGGCTGTGCCGACAATCTCATGAAAGAAACAACCCGGATCGTGAACTCTACCAATGAATCCATGGAGCAGCTCACCCATTCCATGGAAGACATTTCCAGGGCCAGTGAAGAGACCTCAAAAATCATCAAAACCATTGATGAGATTGCCTTTCAGACCAACCTTCTGGCCCTTAACGCGGCGGTTGAGGCTGCCCGGGCCGGAGAGGCCGGGGCCGGATATGCCGTAGTGGCGGACGAGGTCAGAAATCTTGCCATGCGGGCAGCGGAAGCTGCAAAGAATACGGCTTCTCTGATTGAGGGGACAGTAAAAAAAGTTAATGCAGGTTCAGGCATTGTTATCGCGACCAACGAAGCGTTCCGCAAGGTGCTGGAAAGCACGGTGAAGGTCGGAAATCTGGTGGCGGAAATCTCAGGAGCTTCTACTGAGCAATCCAATGGTATCGAACAGGTGAATATTGCCGTTGCTGAAATGGATAAGGTTATTCAACAGAACGCTGCCAGTGCCGAAGAATCGGCCAGTGCATCTGAAGAGATGAATGCCCAGGCTGAGCAGCTCAATGAGTATGTGGGAGAACTGATCCAGCTGGTGACCGGAAAAACAGAACAGACCCATGCCCGGTTGGGCAGAAGCGATCATAAAGCCATTGCCCACGTGTCCCGGAAGAAGACCCCAAAAGCAGCACCCAGGGCAAAAAGGCTGACAAAGCATACTGCCGGTGAAATCAGACCTGAACAGGTAATCCCCTTTGATCACGATGAGGACTTCAAGGACTTTTAGACAGACATGCTGACACGGCTAGAGAACGCGGATGCCAGCGGCTCCCCAGGAGAAACACCATGAGTCATGATACAGAAGAAAAGACAGAGCGGCACGAGATCCTTGTCGTTGATGATACTCTGGATAGCCTTCAGCTGCTGACACGGATTCTCACCGATCACGGATATCGTGTACGCCCTGCCTCCGGAGGTGCGCTTGCGTTGCGGTCAGCGGCAGCCAGGACGCCGGACCTGATCCTTCTGGATGTGAGGATGACGGACATGGACGGGTACGAGGTCTGCCGCAGGCTGAAGCTGGAAGCGCGGAGCCGTGATATCCCGGTGCTGTTCATCAGCGGGTTGGGCGAGACCCCGGCAAAGATCAAGGGCTTTGAGGCGGGGGGAGTGGATTATATCACCAAACCGTTCCAGGTTGAAGAGGTCCTGGCCCGGATTACTGCTCAGCTCTCCCTGCGGATGATGCAGCGGCAGCTGGAAGCGCAAAACACCCGGTTGCAGCTTGAAATCGCAGAACATACGAGAACCAGGCATGCGCTGCAGAAAGCCAAAGACGAACTGGAATGGCGGGTGGAGGAGCGCACGGCCGAGCTTAAGGCGGAAA
>JAZDGN010000103.1:0-92106 GCA_043806875.1 Pseudomonadota bacterium | reverse complement strand
ACATAGTTACCCGGCTATCCGTTGATCGAGTTACCCGGCTATCCGTTGATCGAGTTACCCGGCTATCCGTTGATCGAGTTACCCGGCTATCCGTTGATCGAGTTACCCGGCTATCCGTTGATCGAGTTACCTATTAACCATCTAACCAGGTTCTATGCTTTTGTCAATAGAATTTTATGGCTCTGATTAGTTTTTCTGGTTCATCCGACTAAAGCGTACTTCATCTGATGGAGCCCCAGGATTTTTAGTTTAAAAAACTCAATTAATGTGAATATGTAATTTCAGGACTCTTTACCTCTGGGAATTTTTTGTGACACTCGATTTCCCAACTCACGTAAAGGTGTCAGGGAAAAGATGATATTATTAATAAAATACTTTTATATTAAAAAGTTATGATAGATTTCGATCTTGACTTTCCGACACCAAAAAGAAATGCTACGAATTGTGGTGTCACTTTCAATTTCCAGTCATTTCACTATTCACTCAATGAGAAAATTCTATATAAGATTTTGTTATAGTTAATAGTTTTATGGAACAAGTAAATTTTGTTGAATTTTCCTAAATCAAGATTTCTGAATTTATTCAAGAAGGATCTACCAAAACAATCTTTATTGGAGAGATACTGTAACAGGGACGGGAAACTCCCAAATGAGCAGAAATCTTTTTTTTGTAATTCCGTTCAGAATGATTTGCCGGCTTGAGAGCAGGCTGGTGGTCCGATGAGGAGCTGGCCATTCTATGATTGCCCTGTCTGATATCGAATGGCACCGGAAAACTTATGTGGAGAAGCGGCGGGAGATGTAGGTTGGGCCTGAGAGTGGATTGAGCTTTATTTGGGCAAAAGGTCACAAAAAAAAATAAAACGTCTCAAATGAGTATCTCAAATTTTTGGATTGGAATTACTTGAAGCCCCAAGAGGCCTGTTGTTTATGGTCGGGGCGAGAGGATTTGAACCTCCGACATCCTGCTCCCAAAGCAGGCGCGCTACCAGGCTGCGCTACGCCCCGAAAAATTACAGATGGAATAATTACCATCAATTTCAAGATTGTGCAAGTCAAATTCAGTTTGCGCCTTTTTCCTGGGCGAAGAAGGCCTCAATGCCCCCGGCAAGGTCAAGGGCTGTGTTATGCATGAGATCATCTGATTTTTCAACAGCCTCCGTTAGCCCTGCCATGGAAAATGGCTCAATGAGAAGGGCCGGCATGACGGCTCCGGAAAGCACTGCAACAGGTGCTCCCATGGTGCATTCTTCAATGCGGGACTGGGGGGATAGGGTCCTGCAGATCGTTTCTGCTGCAACTCTGCTGCGGCTGATGTAAGGTACCTGGGCTGAATTCCAGGCGTCCGGCGGCAATTTGTGCTGGTCCTGGGACGGTTGGTAAAAATAGATTGAAACACCGGTGTTGTTTGCAGTAACAGGTTTCGCATGGAGGCTGATAAACAGGTCTGCCCTGTTCAGATTGGCAATGGCTGTCCGCTCATCCTGGGACATTGAAATGTCATCGGTCCGGGTAAGAACCACGGTAAAGTCTTTTTCAAGGATCTGGGCCACCATGCGTGAAAACGTGAGGTTGATATCCTTTTCCCGGGTGCCTGAAGGCGTTGTGGAACCCGGGGATGTTCCACCGTGCCCCGGATCTATCACGATGATTTTCCGATCGGTCCTGATGCCGGCCGCATCGCTGAAGGGCACTTGAAACATTAAGGTAGCCAGGAATACACAAACCATTGAAATGAATTCTTTTTTCAATTTTCTTGACACCTGTGCATAATAAGATTATTTTAGTAGCTTTATTGTGGAACTTAATTTCCAGGGCCAGCATGCGGCCTAGGGCGGTTATGGCATAAAAAAGAGTTTATTTGAAGAAATATATTTTTATCAACAATCAGTCAATCTATTGTAAAGAGGGCTTGAGGAGTCGAGACTTCCAGATAGGGAAGTCGTTCTGAAAAGCCTTTTTTGTACGGAAGGAAACCAATGAAGTTAACCATCGAAGACAAGAGCACGGTAAAAAAGGTCCTCCACATTGAAATTCCGAAAGAAGATGTGGTCAGCGAACTGAACAAGGCTTACAATGAGTTGAAAAAAACAGCCACCATCAAGGGATTCAGGAAGGGAAAAATTCCGCGGAAGGTGCTGGAGAGCAGATTCGGCAAGGACGTGCATGCCGATGTGGCGCCCAAGCTGATCCAGGACGCGTTTTCCCAGGCGGTTCTGGATCATAAACTCAATCTTGTGGGCGGACCCAGGCTGGATCCCCCGGACCTCAATCCCGAGGCGGATTACATTTTTGATATCACTGTGGAAGTCAGGCCGGAAATTGAGGATTTCGACATCAAGGGAATTGAGCTGAAAAAGACCCTTTATGAAGTAACGGACAACGACATAGACTCCCAGATCCAGATGATCCGGAAAACCATGTCCAAAAAGAAGTCCGTGGAAGAAGAACGGGCAGTGAAAGCAGATGACTTTGTTCTGATCGATTACCAGGGATTTGTTGATGGGAAGCCTTTTGATGGCACCCCCCTCATTGAAAATTATGTCATGGCTGTAGGCGGCAATACAATGCCCGAAGCCTTCTGGACAAAACTCATCGGTGTTGTTCCTGTAAAAGAGCTGGAAATAGAAGTCGCCTATGGTGAGGATGCTCCTGCTGAAAATAAAGATCTTGCCGGGAAAACCGTAACCTATAAAGTTACCCTCAAAGAGATTCAGGAAGAGATTCTTCCGCCGGTAGACGACACCCTGGTTGAAAACCTGGGCCAGTATAAGGATCTTGAAGAGCTGAAGTCAGCAATCCGGGATAACATGAGCAAGGGATATGCCCAGAGAGTTCAGCATGAGATGAGTGAACAGATTTTTACCACGCTTCTGGAAAAGGTTCAGTTCGAAGTCCCTGAAGCCATGATAGATGCTGAGCTTGAGGGTATTGTGGCAGAGGCTGAGCAGGCCTATGCCAATAACAATATCTCCCTGGAAGAGATGGGTCTGAACAAGGACTTCCTGAAATCCCAGTACCGTGAAGTTGCTGAAAAACAGGCGCGAAGGCATCTGCTTCTGGGCAAGATCATCGAACAGGAAAAACTTGAGATGACCGATGATGAACTCGAAGCCAGCTTCAAGGAAATTGCTGGCGGGATGAACGCGTCCGTGGACGCCATTAAAAATTATTTCAAGATGGATGAACGCCAGCTTGATTATTATAAGCATTCGCAGCTTGAAAAAAAGGCTGTAAGACTTATTATTGAATCTGGCAGCGTCACTGAAGTGGCGCCTGAAGAAAACAGCGAAGCCTCAGGCGAATCCATTGATGGCGATGTTAAAGACAGCCCTCAGGAGTAGTTTTCGGCAGGCTGTCAACCAAGGAAACAGACAAATATAAGGAGAGAATCGTGCCCTTAATTCCCATGGTAGTAGAGCAGAGTAACAGGGGAGAGCGTGCCTACGACATCTATTCCCGGCTGTTGAAGGACAGAATTGTCTTTCTGGGTTCCGCCATCAATGATGAGATAGCCAATCTTATTGTGGCCCAGCTGTTGTTTCTCGAATCGGAAGATCCTGAGAAAGAGATTAATTTTTATATCAACTCACCGGGTGGGATCGTGACTGCTGGTCTGGCAATCTATGATACCATGCAGTATATCAAGCCCGACGTGGCAACGGTATGCATCGGTCAGGCTGCGAGCATGGGGGCGCTTCTCCTTGCCTGCGGAGCACCGGGGAAGCGGTATTCGCTCCCCAACTCAAGGATAATGATTCACCAGCCGCTGGGCGGAGCCCAGGGGCAGGCATCGGACATCAAAATTCAGGCCAACGAGATATTGAGGATGCGGGATACCCTGAACAGGATTCTGGCTCACCATACCGGTAAAGACATTGAAAAAATTGCGCAGGATACGGACCGTGACTTTTTCATGTCAGGAAATGAAGCCCTGGACTATGGCATTGTCGATCATGTCGTTGTCAACAGAGGAGAGCTGGAAAAGGCTGAAGCTTCAAAGGAGAAGTAACATGACGACCCGTAAAGATGATGGTAATGATCAGTTTTTCTGTTCATTTTGCGGCAAGAATCAGAAAGAAGTAAAGAAGCTCATTGCAGGCCCAAGTGTCTATATCTGCAATGAATGTGTCAGCCTTTGCGATGAGATTATCGAGGATGAGGAAAAAGGACACCTGGAGATCGAGGAAAAGCACAAGAAGAACCTCACCCCCATGGAGATCAAGGAAGTGCTTGACTCCTATGTGATCGAACAGGATCAGGCCAAAAAAGTTCTGTCTGTTGCTGTTTATAACCACTATAAGCGTCTTGAGGCTGATTCCAAAAAAGATGATGTTGAAATCCAGAAAAGCAACATACTTCTCATCGGTCCCACAGGATGCGGTAAGACGCTGCTTGCCCAGACCCTGGCCCGGTTTCTGGATGTCCCATTTGCCCTGGCCGATGCCACGGCATTGACCGAAGCCGGGTACGTGGGAGAGGATGTGGAAAACATTATTCTGTCTCTGGTCCAGAACGCCGATTATGACCTGGAAAAGGCCCAGAAAGGGATTATCTACATCGATGAGATTGATAAGATCTCAAAGCGCGGGGATAATCCCTCCATTACCAGGGATGTGTCCGGAGAAGGGGTCCAGCAGGCGCTGCTCAAGATTATTGAGGGAACAACAGCCAGCATTCCTCCCAAGGGGGGGAGAAAACACCCCCAGCAGGATTTTGTGAAGGTTGACACATCCAATATTCTGTTTGTCTGCGGCGGTACCTTTACGGGTCTGGAAAAAATAATCGAGCGGCGGATTCGAAACAAGACAATGGGATTCGGAGCGGAAGTCACCAGCAACCGGGACCGCAACATCGGTGAGCTGCTCCAACGGCTCAAGCCCGAAGACCTGATCAAGTTCGGCCTGATTCCGGAATTTCTCGGCCGGCTTCCGGTCATCACGTCCCTGGGAGAGCTCAATGAGTCATCCCTGGTAAAGATTCTCACGGAGCCGAAAAACGCCCTGATCAAGCAGTATCAGCGCTTGTTTGAATTTGAAGGTATCAACCTCAAGTTCACCGATGAAGCCATTGCTGCCATGGCCAAGGAGGCAGTCACCCGGAAATCCGGTGCCAGGGGGCTTCGTGCAATCATGGAAGAAACCATGCTGGATATCATGTTTGAGCTTCCGTCCCTTGATAATGTGAGAGAGTGTATCGTGGGTGAAGAGGTTGTCCTGAAAAAAGAACGGCCGATTCTTCTCTTTGAGCAATCCAAAATCAAGGCATGACAAGCAGAGAGAAGCCCAACGATGATCAGCATCTCAAAATTGTTTAACACGGATGGTCCGGTTTTGCAGAAAAGGATACTTCCCCTGGTCCCGCTCAGGGACCTCGTTGTTTTTCCACATATGATATCACCGGTGTTTGTCGGGCGCGGTAAGTCCATTAAGGCCCTGTCAGAGGCCATGGAGCATGACAAGAAAATATTTCTTGTCACCCAGAACAGCCCTGAAACGGCGAACCCCAAGGTTACCGATATCTATCATACAGGAACTGAAGCAAGGATTACACAGCTTCTGCGCCTTCCTGACGGTACAGTGAAAGCCCTTGTTGAGGGTGATTGCCGCGGTCATCTGAACAGGCTCATTGAAGAAGATGGCTATGTTGCTGCCGAATTCACACCGGTCCAGGATCAGCCCATGGAAAAAGCAGAGGCAGAAGCTTCTGTCAGAACTGCCGTGGAGGCCTTTGAGAAATACGCCCAGCTTTCAGGATCAGTCTCAAAGCAGCTGCTCCAGAAACTTACAGCACTGGCAGCCCACCCCTCCCAGCTGGTTGATACCATTGCCTCCCAGATGCCATTTAAAATCGCGGATAAACAGAAGCTTCTGGATGCGGCCAGCCTTTCAGAGAGATTTTTCCTGGTATTAAGACTCATAGAAGAAGAGACGGAAGTCTTTGCCATGTCCCAGAAGATCAAGGGCAGGGTCAAGGAGCAGATGGAAACGCTCCAGAGAAAGCATTACCTCAACGAGCAGATGCGGGCCATCAAAAAAGAGATGGGCGAGGATGCTGATCAGCCCCAGGATTACCAGGATCTTGAAAATAAGATCAAACGCCAGCGCATGTCCAAGGAAGCATCAGCGGCTGTTCGCAGGGAGTTTGAAAAGCTGAAGATGATGTCTCCCATGTCCTCGGAGGCAACGGTTGTAAGAAACTATATCGAGTGGCTTATCAGCCTTCCCTGGTACAAGAAGACCCGGGTAAGGTCAAACCTGAAAGATGCCGGTGAAATTCTTGACAAGGACCATTACGGCCTTGAGAAACCCAAGGAAAGGATTCTTGAATACCTTGCAGTCCAGACTTTGGTCAAGAAGATCCGGGGACCGATTCTATGCCTGGTAGGACCTCCTGGCGTCGGGAAAACCTCCCTGGCAAAGTCGGTGGCCAGGGCAACAGGCAGGGCTTTTGCCCGTATTTCCCTGGGAGGTGTTCGTGACGAAGCTGAAATCCGGGGGCACCGCAGAACCTACATCGGAGCCATGCCCGGAAAAATAATACAGACCCTTAAAAAGACCGGATATAACAACCCGGTGTTCTGCCTGGATGAAGTTGACAAGATGAGCGCGGATTTCAGGGGGGATCCGTCCTCGGCGCTTCTGGAGGTCCTGGACCCGGAACAAAACCAGACCTTTAATGATCACTATCTGGACGTGGACTATGATCTGTCGGATATCCTGTTCATCACCACAGCCAATACGCTCCATGATATCCCTGCCCCCCTTCAGGACAGAATGGAAGTCATCAGGATTCCAGGCTACACGGAATATGAGAAGGAACGCATTGCCCACGGATTTCTGATCCCAAAACAACTGGAGCGTAACGGGCTTGCCCCTGAGGATGTGGTTTTTTCCAAGAATGCCATTCTATCCATTATCCGCAATTACACACGGGAGGCCGGCGTCAGGAACCTGGAGCGGGAGATAGCGTCCATCCTGCGTAAAATTGCCAAGGAGATCGTTCAGACCGAAACCAGGGAACGCCATACCGTCTCCGTAACATCGGTACAGAAATACCTGGGACAGCACACGTTCAGGCACGGGATGGTTGAAACCAGGGACCAGGTCGGTATCGTTACCGGCCTTGCATGGACCCAGGCAGGGGGAGAGCTGCTGACCATTGAGACGGTGACCATGCCGGGCAAGGGAAACGTTTCTGTCACCGGCAAACTCGGGGATGTTATGCAGGAGTCTGCCAGGGCCGCAGTCAGCTATGTAAGATCGCGCAGCAAAGCCCTTGAGATCAGTGAGGAGTTCTATAAAAAACTGGATATCCACATCCACGTGCCTGAAGGAGCTATCCCAAAGGACGGGCCGTCCGCCGGTATTGCCATGTGCACGGCCCTGGTGTCTGCCCTGACCGGACGCCTGGCTCACCGTAAAACAGCCATGACAGGGGAGATCACGTTGCGGGGCCGTGTGCTTCCCATCGGAGGCCTCAAGGAAAAGCTCCTTGCAGCCCATGCCTACGGCATTACCAGGGTTATCATTTCCAGGGAGAACCAGAAGGACCTGGCTGAGGTTCCCGCTTCTATCAAGAAACAGCTGGATATCGTTCTGGTTGAAGAGATGGATGAAGTTTTGGCCATTGCCCTGGCGCCAAAAAAAGATGAATGATTTATTTTTATCTTGACACTCACAGGTAATATTGGTAAATACTGACTCGTTTTTGAGTGGGCGAATAACTCAGTTGGTAGAGTGCAACCCTTACAAGGTTGAAGTCACAGGTTCGAGCCCTGTCTCGCCCACCACTCTAAATAGTAGATCATTGTTGCGGGGGCGTAGTTCAGTTGGTTAGAACGCCTGCCTGTCACGCAGGAGGTCGCCGGTTCGAGCCCGGTCGCTCCCGCCACCAATTTAAAGGGTTTCAGAGAAGATCTCTGAAACCCTTTTTTTGTTCTGGCAGTGGTTCCTTTATGTTGTCTGGTTGGCACCCCCGCTCCAAGACCCGGCTGATGCCTTAAGGCCCAGGCCTTGTACCTGAATTTTATGGAAACCTGGTCTATTGGCCCTTGGAAGTTCCAGGTGAACGTGGTATGAAGGGATTCTGTGCTGCAAGGGGTGGTCCCATGGTAATACAGCCTAGAAATTACAGCCTGTGGAAAAAGGCATTGAACTGTAAAGTTTAGTCATATGATAATCAGACATTTTCTTTTTTTTCTGACAGATCTGTATAGAACAAGAAATCTGATATGGCAGTTGACTAAACGCGACTTTAAATCAAAATATCTCGGCTCCTATTTGGGACTGCTCTGGGCCTTTATCCATCCCATGGTGACCATTTCAGTGCTCTGGTTTGTATTTGAAGTCGGTTTCAAATCAAAGCCGGTCAACGATTGTCCATTTATTCTCTGGCTCATGACCGGAATGATTCCATGGTTCTTTTTTGCCGACGCCTTTGCCAGTTCCAGCAATTGTATTCTCGAGTACAGCTATCTTGTCAAGAAAGTGTTGTTCAGGGTCAGCACCCTGCCTATTGTAAAAATCCTGTCAGCTGCATTCATCCATGTTTTTTTCATACTGGTCATCCTTATGGCGTTCAGGTTTTACAAATACCCCTTTGACAGGTATATGCTGCAGATACTGTATTATTTCCCGGCTGTTTTGTTCCTGTTACTGGGTATATCCTGGCTGACGTCGTCCCTGTCCATTTTTCTAAAGGACATCGGGCAGGTCATTGCAGTTCTGTTGCAGTTCGGGTTCTGGCTTACGCCTATTTTCTGGTCTCTGGACCTCTTGCCGGAAAGGTATCATCCCATTATCAAATTGAATCCGGTTTATTATATCATCCAGGGTTACCGGGATACCTTTATTCACAAGGTATGGTTCTGGCAGCACCCCCACTATACCATCTATTTCTGGAGCTTTGCCCTTGTAATGTTTGTGGGCGGCGGACTGATTTTCAAGCGGCTGAAACCCCATTTCGCGGATGTGCTGTAAATGACGGATAGCGCTTTAACCATAAACGGTATTTCAAAAAAATATCATCTTTACGATACACCGCTGGACCGTTTGAAAGAGTCGCTGCACCCATTCAGGAAAAAATATCACAGGGAATTCTATGCCCTGAGGGATGTAACTCTTGATATCATGAAGGGTGAAACAGTCGGAATCATAGGAAAAAATGGTTCCGGGAAATCAACGCTTCTCAAAATTGTTACCGGTGTGCTGACCCCGACTTCCGGGAGGGTTGCGGCCAATGGCAGGGTGCTTGCTCTTCTTGAACTTGGCACCGGTTTTAATCAGGAGTTGACCGGCTTGGAAAATGTCTATTTCTATGGCTCCATCATGGGGCTGCCAAAGGGGGAGATAGACCAAAAGATAGATGCCATCCTTGCATTTGCAGATATTGGTGATTTTGTAAATCAGCCGGTTAAGACCTACTCCAGCGGTATGCTGGTCCGCCTCTCCTTTGCTGTCGTGGCCAACATGGATGCGGATATTCTTGTCATTGACGAGGCCCTTGCCGTGGGTGACGCCTTCTTTGTGCAGAAATGTTTCCGCTTTCTCAGAAAATTCATGGAGCACGGAACCATATTGTTTGTCAGCCACGACACCGGGGCGGTTGTCAATCTGTGCAGCCGGGCGGTGTGGCTCCAGGACGGTGCGATCCGGCTGCAAGGCTCTCCAAAGAAGGTGTCGGAGGCCTATCTGGCAGCGTATTATGAAGAGAGCCAGGGGCAGAGGATAGATTACAATCATCCTGCAGGGGTATCCATTGAGAACGACTGCGAGACAGGCAATTTCAAGGATATGAGGCTTGATTTCATCAATAGCACAAATCTGCGCAATGATATGGAGCTTTTTTCCTTCCAACCCGGAGCTGATTCTTTTGGGGAAGGCGGCGCTGAAATCACCTCGGTAAAATTTTGGGATGCTGCCGGGAATCCTTTGACATGGATAGTCGGAGGTGAAGACGTCTCCCTCATAATACGCTGCAGGTCCAATAAAGAATTGACAAATCCGATAGTTGGCTTTTTTGTAAAGGATCGGCTGGGGCAGTATCTGTTTGGGGACAACACATTCGTGTCCTACCGGCATACTCCCTTGACCATAAAGAACGGGCAAAGCTTCCAGAGCCAGTTCACTTTCCGGATGCCCCTGCTTCCTGTCGGGGATTACAATATCGATGTGGCGGTATCCGAGGGGACACAGGAGAATCATGTCCAGCACCATTGGCTTCATGATGTTTTGATGTTCAAGTCCCATTCAAGTTCGGTATGCAACGGCCTGGTTGGAATACCCATGCATTCGGTACGGATGACGGTGATAGAACACTGACCCGCGATCGGTCCGGATCCGGTACAGCCTATGTCCGGATCAGCCGGATTTACCATTCGGGCAGGTGAAACACCAATTACTAGGAAGAGAGATGCTGTTCATGGAATTTTCAATTTTGAAATGGTTTTCTTCATTAAAGCGACCCGTCAAGTCAGGGAGCAATGCACGATCCTTCTGGGCGGATATCCCTGAACGACTTGCCAGGGATGCTGAACCCTATGCCAAAGATGGATTGACCAGTTACCATAATCATGAATTCGAGAATGACGCCTCTTTCATGAAAGCCTACAACCGGGGGATCACAGCAGTAGGAGAGGATTACAACTGGCAATGGCGGGTACATATCGGCCTGTGGGCGGCTTACACGGCAAACAGGCTGGGCGGGGACTTTGTGGAGTGCGGAGTAAACAAGGGCTTCATGAGTTCTGCCATCATGGAATTTTTGGACTGGGACAAGACCGGCAAGGTATTCTATCTGCTGGATACCTTCCGGGGTATTGAGACAGCGTGCCTGAGCAGTTCGGAAATAGAGGACGGGGTGGCACAGGCGAACAGCGACCGGATTTCCAACGAATTTTATACAACGGACCCCGGGAGTGTGATTGAAAATTTTTCCCAGTGGAAGCATGTTAAAATCATTGTGGGAGCGATTCCAGGAACACTAAGCCAGATTGACAGCAAATCTGTCTCTTTTGTCCATATCGACATGAATTGCGCTGCACCTGAAATAGAAGCCATTGAGTATTTATGGGATAGAGTTGTAACGGGCGGTATTATCTTGCTGGATGACTATGCCTACGTGGGCTACCGTAACCAGAAGGTTGCCATGGACAAATTCGCAACCGCTAGAAAGATTGCCATAGCCTCCCTTCCAACAGGCCAGGGTCTTATTATCAAGAACTGAACCATTGCTTGAAAGCCGGTTGAACGATCGATACAAAGGTGTCTTGTGCTGGCTGCTCCTGTGCCGAAACTGGGTGTTGTTGCGGGAGGATTTGTCAACGGCATGGGCCTCGTTCGCGCACTCGCCGCAATGGGGCTTCATGTGGTCGTCATAAAGCGTTATCTGATGAAAATCCATGGGGGTGTTGCCCTGGTCAGGAGCACACCCCGGGATGCTTTGTGGTTTACGGCAGCATGGACAGGGCTGTGACAATGGCGTCGCCCATGGCTGCGGTTCCAACAGCCGAGGCAGTGTCACAGGTCAGGTCAGCGGTGAGGATTCCCTTGTCCAGAACCGTTGATACGGCGGATACAATGGCATCGGCGGCCTGGGGCAGGCCAAGGCTGTACCTGAGCATCATGGCCCCGGAAAGGATCTGGGCAATGGGGTTTGCAATGCCTTTTCCGGCTATGTCCGGTGCGGACCCGCCGGCAGGCTCAAACAGGCCGAAGTTGGACTCATTCAGGCTGGCAGATGCCAGGAGCCCCATGGAACCGGTTATCATGGCGCATTCATCGGAAATGATATCCCCGAACATGTTGCCGCAGAGCATGACATCGAACTGGTGGGGATTTTTGACCAGCTGCATGGTGGCGTTATCAACGTAGATATGGTTCAGGGTTACATCCGGGTAATCTTTGGAAACCCCGATGACAACCTCCCGCCACAGCACCATGGAGGTCAGAACATTGGCCTTGTCCACGGATGTGACGATACGGCGCCGCAACCGAGCGGCTTCAAAAGCCTTCCTGGCTATTCTTTCGATTTCCCTGCGGGTGTAAACCAGAGTGTCATAGGCTTTTTCATCGGGACCGGTTCCCTCCCGGCCCTTGGGTTTGCCGAAGTAGATTCCGCCTGTCAGCTCCCGTACAACCAGGATATCAAACCCGTCCTTGACGATTTCGGGTTTCAGCGGTGACGAGGCTGCAAGGGATTTGAAAATCCTGGCCGGTCTCAGGTTGCAGTAGAGCTCGAAGTGTTTTCTCAGCGGTAACAGGGAGGCCCTTTCGGGCTGCTGCTCCGGAGGAAGGGTTTCCCATTTGGGTCCGCCCACGGATCCGAAAAGGATGGCATCGCTGTTTTGACAGATCTTCAGGGTATATTCCGGCAGAGCCGTGCCGTGGTTGTCAATGGCGCATCCCCCCACGTCGGCGTGGTCATAATCGAGGGTGAACCCGAATTTTCTGCCAACGGTGTCCAGAACTTTCACGGCTTCGGCCATGACTTCGGGACCGATACCGTCTCCGGGAAGCAGGGCAATTTTTTTCTTCAAATTAATGGTTCCTTTCATTGTTTCAGTAGTTCAAGGTTCATCCTTCAGGATGATCCTTGCATCGACCACGTTCAGGCCGTTGTGGTTCAGGATTACCGGGTTCAGATCCATTTCCTGGATCTCCGGGTAAGCCTCAATCAGCTCCGAGCACATGAGCAGGAGCCGTTTAAGGGCTTTTTTATCATACCCGCTCTGCCCGCGGACGCCATCCAGGATTACGGATGAACGGGTGTCCTCGATCATCCTTTTGGCAGATACCGGGGAGATGGGCAGTACCCAGAAGGTGACATCCTTGATGATTTCCACCATGATGCCGCCAAGGCCGTACATGATAACCGGTCCGAACTGGTCGTCGATCTTGGTTCCCACAATGACTTCCAGTCCGCTCTCTGCCATGGGGCTCACCAGTATTCCCCGGATATCCGCATCAGGCTTGTATCGCCTTGCGTTGAGCAGAATTTCCTGATAGGCGACCCGGATCTGGGCTTCGGACTTGAGGTTGACGCGGACTCCGCCGGCATCGCTCTTGTGGAGGATATCCGGTGAGACTATTTTCAAGACAACCTTGCCTTCGATTTTCCTGGCCAGTTCCACGGCATGGTCTTCACTCAGAGCGATTTTGTCCTCCGACGTGTTGACCCCGTGCATTCTTATCAGCATTTTTGCTTCATTTTCAAGCAGAATTCTGCGTCCTTCCATTTTTGCCTGGGCAATGATCCCATTCCCTGCCTTTTTGGCCTTGGCCCCGTAGTTGAGCACGAAATTGGTTTTGGCATGGTAGGAATTGAGGTACTCTCCATACTGGCACAGGGAGGCGATGCATTTGCAGGAAATATCCAGTGATGAATTCACGGGAATGTCATAGTACCTGAGCAGATCCAGGGGGTGGGAGTCGTAGGAGCTGTACAGGCTGTGGACTAAAATGGGCTTGTTGCTTTTTTTGACCAGTTGCCCAAGCCGGTGGGCAGCCTCTTCCTCCATGAAGGTCAGGCTCTTGGAAAAGCGGATTCCATATCCGCCGAACAGGCCGACGATCAGGAGACCTCCCACATTGGGGTCGCCCAGGATGATCCTGGCACAGTCGGCAAACAGGGAGGGATCAGAATCAGTACCGCCGGCAACATCCACGGGGTTCAGCACAGATGCTGAGTCCGGAAGTATTTCCCTGAGCCTGGACCTGGTTTTTTCAGAGAGCTCGGGCAGCTGAATGCCGTAATCGGAAAGGAGGTCTGCCCCGATGGTTGCATGGCCGCCGCCGTCCGCCAGGATGGCGATGCTGTTGTTTTTGATGGGGGGCAGGCTTGTCAGGGCATCGGCTACCGGAAACAGCTCGTCGGAGTTTTCAATGACGACGATGCCTGCCCGTTCATAGGCAGCTTTGGCCACTTCACTTATCCCGGCCAGGGAGCCAGTGTGTGACCCTGCGGACTTTTTCCCGGACGCTGACCTGCCGCTTTTTAAGAGAATGATGGGTTTTCTTTTTGTTGTTTCATAGGCCTGCTGGAGAAAAAGACGGCCTTGGCTCATCCCTTCCACATACATGAGAATGGACTTGGTTTCCGGATCGTTCTTGAAGAATTCGAGATATTCGTGGAATTTGATATCCGACTCATTGCCCACGCCCACATAGTAGGTAAAGCCTTCGTGTTTGCCGATGGTTGCCTCGGTAATCAGGGTAAGGGCCATGTTGCCGCTCTGGCACAATAGGGCTATCCCGCCCCTGGGCGCGTCACTGATGCCTACCAGGTTCATGTTGCTTTTAAAATTGATCATGCCGGATGTATTGGGGCCGATGAGCCGAACCCCTGAATCCCTTGCTGCCTGGACAACGGATTGTTCCAGGGCCTTTCCCTCTTTGCCCAGTTCCCGGAAACCGCCGGCAATAACAACAGACCCGGCAACACACTTTTCCCCGCATTCCCTGAGAATGCCGGGTATGGTCCTGGCCGGGGTGGTGATCAGGGCCAGATCTACAGGCCCTTGGATGTCGGCCAGGCTTTTATTGCAGGGGATTCCCAGGATGAAATCTTCCTTGGGATTAACCGGGTAAATTTTGCCTTCATACCCTTCCTCGAGAAGGGTCTTGATGGCCTGGTAGCCCCTTTTGGTAGGGTTTTTGGAAGCGCCGATAACAGCCACCGATGTTGCGTTGAGTACCTTGTCAAGCATTCAGGAACCCCCTTTTGATCCGGTTAGTCTTTTCTGAGTTCAAACCGCGTCAGTGATTCAAGTCTCTCCTTGGTGGAGACACAAGCCAGACAGGCCTCTATTTCATAATCCATGAGGGATTCCAGGCTGGCTTCTCCCTGGGCCATGAGGAGTCCTTTTTTGATACGCGAAATGGAAAAGGATGAGTTGGCGGCAATTTTTCCGGCCATTTGTGTGGTCGCCTCCATGAGTCTGTCCAGGGGGACCGCACGGTTTACGAGTCCGATGGCAGCAGCCTGCTCTCCGGTGATATTTTCAGCCGTGAACAGGAGTTCACGGGCTTTGCCGGGACCCACAAGGTTCTGGAGAAGGCGGAAGGCCCCTCCGGTTACCGACGAGGTGACCCGGGCTTCCGGTGAGCCGATCAGGGCTTCATTGGCTGCTATACGGATATCGCAGGCAAGGGCAAGCTCATACCCGGATCCAAGGGCATAGCCGTTGATGGCCGCAATGGTCGGTTTATCAAAGCGGATGATTTTTCGGGAGGCTTCCTGTAGTGACATCAGGTAGGTCCTGTATGCCTCAAGAGATCTGCTCCTGGATTCCTTTAGATCGGCACCGGTGGAAAAAGCCCTGCCCTCTCCGGTGAAGATCAGGACCTTGATATCGTCATCAATGAGTGCTGCGTCCAGGGCATCCAGCATTTCATGCCAGAGCTGCAGGTTCATGGCATTGAGCACCTTGGGCCTGTTAAGTTTGATGATGCCGAGATTGTCGACTTTTTCAAAAAGGATGGTTTCATATGTCATGGCATTTTCCTTTCATGGTAATGGGTGAGCGGAGTGCAGTGGTCAGAGGCCGCAGGGGCCATGGGATCCGTTCTGATGACGGGATCTGTGTGGTTCCATTGCTTAGGGTTCATCGTTCTGTTGTATCGGCTCCGGTGTGTTCAAGTCAACCTAAAATCGTGAAAAATCCATCGGATAAGCGTTTTTATGCCATCAATACGGATCCCGGGGCCTGCCTGCAGACCACGGCGTGTTATCGGGGGATCCTTGTGTATCCCGGTATTGTAAAGGCTACATGGAAAATGGGACTTGACATGCCGCTTCCGGTAAACGTACAGTAACCTTTCCGATCCTTGGGTGGCAATAATTAGAGGGCGGGCAATGACTAACCGGTTGCAGGAAGATGTGCCTTGACAGTTTACTGTTTCAGAAAAGCCATGAATGTTGTTCCGGAGTACAGGTGCAGACGCTGCATGGTCAGGCGGAAATGCAGGAGTTACCAGCTCTGGCTTGAACCTGAACTGCCCTTTGTCTTTAAACCTGGCAACTCCAGGAATTGTGTTTTTGATCTCCAGAACAACATCAGTGATGCATTGGATGCTTTGTTTGCCGTCGAGTACAGGCTTCTGAAAAAAAGGGCACTCAAGGCCCTGCCTGGCGTCACCGACACAAAAAGCGCCCTGGTAAGGTTGAAAATGTACGAGCTGCTCATGGGAAATGGTTCTGCTAATTCTGGGGGGAGATGATGAACACGGGATATATCCATGTCTATACCGGTGATGGCAAAGGAAAGACAACTGCAGCCCTGGGCCTTGCCATGAGAGCTGCCGGCCATGGGAAAAGCGTTTTCATCGGTCAGTTCATGAAAGGACAGTACTATGGGGAGCTTTCGTCCCTGGCTTTGGTTCCCGGGATCGATATCGAACAGTTCGGGGATGAGGGATGCTTCCGCAAAGAAGAGGTAACGCCCCTCCATTGTCAGCACGCCGCCCAGGGGCTGGAGCGGGTGCGAGCCGTCATGGCATCGGGAGATTATTTCCTGGTCATCCTGGATGAAATCTGCGTCGCCATCTGGTTCGACCTTATTTCAACCCGGGACGTGCTGGCACTTATGGAAGAAAAGCCCCGGGAAACCGAACTGGTTCTTACCGGACGCAGGGCTCCCCTGGAGCTTATAGAAAGGGCTGATCTGGTAACTGAGATGAAAGAGATCAAGCACTATTACACCCGGGGGATCCTGGCCCGGGACGGTATAGAGAGGTAACCCATGGCACCCGTATTGCAAAGTCTCAAAATTCTTGATTTTACAACACTTCTTCCCGGGCCTTTTGCAACCATGGCCTTGGCTGACCTGGGTGCCGACATCATCCGGGTCGAGGCCCCGGGCAGGCCCGATCTAATGCGGGGAGTCCCCCCTTTTGATGGTGAGTTTTCAGCCTGGCATTCTGTATTGAACCGTTCAAAGCGATCCATTGCACTGGACTTGAAAAAGGGCGGGGCGAAGGATGTTGTCAAGCGCCTGATCCTGAGTCATGACATCGTGGTGGAGCAGTTCAGGCCCGGGGTGATGGATCGGCTGGGCATCGGGTATGATGCCCTGAAATCGGTCAAATCCGATATCATCTACTGTTCAATCACAGGGTACGGCCAGTCCGGACCCTGGCGGGACAGGGCCGGTCATGACAACAACTACCTGTCCATTGCCGGCGTCATGTCAGCGTCTGGAAGAAGCGGGCAGGCCCCGTCTCCCATGGGGGTCCAGATAGCCGATGTAACCGGAGGCTCCTATGGCGCCATTACCGGAATCCTGGCTGCCGTCATACACCGGCATGTCACAGGCCAGGGGCAGCATGTGGATATCAGCATGCTGGATGCCTCCCTGTATATGAATACCCTGAACCTGAGTAAATACCTGGTCGCAGGTGAAAACCCGGGGCCGGAACAGGAATGGCTCAACGGCGGCTCCTACTACGATTTTTACCAGACATCCGATGGCCGTGTATTCTCGGTCGGGAGCCTTGAAACAAAATTCTGGGAAGGGTTCTGCCATGCCATGGGCAGGGAGGACCTGATTGCCATGGGGCAGGAAGGTTCCCCGGATTCGGCCCGTAAACTCAAGGCTGAAATCGCAGCTATCTTTGCCTCCCGCCCCTACACCTGGTGGAAGGAAAAGTTTGCACGACTGGACGTTTGTGTGGAGCCTGTCCTGACAGCGTCCGAAGTCGTTGACCACCCCCAGGTCAGGGCGCGGGGGATGGTTGTTGAAGTGCCGAAACCCGGTGGCGGAATCCAGAAGCAGGTCGCTTCGCCGTTTAGGTTTTCAGCGTCTTCACCCACCTATAAGCACACCGGACTCAGGGCCGGCGACAGCATGAGGGAAATACTGGTTCAGGCTGGTTACACCGGAACTGAAATTGATGCATTGGCTGAAACCGGAGTTTTTGGTAAATAAAAAGGCAGAGAATTTCTTCTCTGCCTTCATGTGCTTAATACTGTAAATCTGTCTTTCGCTGGCGCGTGAAGCCGCTACTGTTTTTTGACATTTTTGGCAGCCGGCCCTCTATCATTCTCCTCGATATCAAATGTTACCCTTTCCCCTTCCGAAAGGGTTTTGAATCCAGGCATGTCAATGGCTGTATGATGTACGAAGACGTCACTTCCCTCATCCTGCTCAATGAACCCGAATCCCTTTTTGTCGCTAAACCATTTTACAGTTCCTTGTGCCAAAACTTCTACCTCCTTCAAAATGTCAACAGTTGGGCTTTTACAAAATTTGTTTTGAATCACAAGTGAGACAAAACAAACATTTTTGGCAAGTTTTAATTTGGACTATATAATGTGAAAAAAAAAAAAGCAAGAAAAAAAAATGGGCAGCGAAAAATTTTTCGCTGCCCATTTAACATTCTTTACAAAACCCGGTAAGGGTTTTTGAACCGGTTTACTTTCGGTTTCCGTACTCCGCATAGGTCATGGCTGTCAACCGGTAGACAAGGTGTGCCATTTTTGAAAACGGCAGATATGCGAACAGGTTGAATATGGCGATCAGATGCAGCCAGTAAATGAAGTAGGAAAGGTTTGCAAAACCGGCCAGGCGGGCCATTTCGGTCAAAAGGCCGGTAGCACCCAGGCCCAGGACCAGACCGAGAATATACCAGTCTTTATAGGCACTGACCTGATCTTCTTTTCCCAGACGGTTTTTGATCATGAGAATGCTTCCGATGACCAGGGCCGCGCCGCTGATATTGGCCAGCCATTTAACGGGATTAAGCTGGGAGTAGGGTCCTGGAATGCTGAAAAGGTACAGAACCACAAAGAAGATGTTGGTGACAATGAACAGTCCGATAAAGGAGTACAGGACCATCATGTGGGCGGTTGCCCTGTCCTGGTTGGCTTCGCACTGGTTAAATTTCTCGTGCTTGATCACGGTGGGGATTACGCGGACCAGGGCCTGCAGAAATCCCTTGGGATCGATCTCTTTTTTATCGGTTTTGCCTTCAGCCACTGCATTGGCATGGATGGCTGAAATGAATTTCTTCAGGTTCAGGGCAAAGCTGATGACCACAAAGGCTGCCAATGGAACAAAGGTCAGGTCGACGAACCAGGTGGACATGAAGTTCGCCTGGGCGATGACATCATGGCCGCCGTGAGACCATTCAATGCCTATGCCATGGAAGATCCGGGTCATGGTTTCCCCGAAATTCATGGTGATAAAAGCCAGCAGGGCAAACCACAGAGCCGGTACGCCGAGAAGAACAGGCAGGGCTTTGGGATCCTGGACAGCCTTGGCAAGAGCCTTGGGCTGGGCATATTCAGTAATGGTCGCTGCCCGAAGGGCAGAAAGAACATCACCGGGCCGGGCACCGCGCGGACACAGTTCGGAACAATCACCGCACTCGTGGCACAGCCAGATATCAGCGGAGCCAATGAGCTTGTCCTTGAGTCCCCAGGATGCTGCGATCATCTCTTTTCTGGGAAACGGGCTGTTTTCCGGTGCAATCGGGCACGCAACAGAGCAGGTGGCACATTGGAAACACTTTTTCAGGGTTTCTGCGCCAAGCCCCACAACGGTGTCTATGAAAGCCAGGTCCGGTTGCACAAGGTATTTATCAGTCATACTGTGATACCTCCTAAGTTCAGTAGTTGTGGTATGTTAGAAACCCTTGAAGGGGTTTGGTCCAAGGCCTTCGATCTCCGCGAC
This sequence comes from Pseudomonadota bacterium, assembly GCA_043806875.1. GTDB lineage: Bacteria > Desulfobacterota > Desulfobacteria > Desulfobacterales > Desulfobacteraceae > JAZDGN01. The sequence continues at coordinate 72,435 of JAZDGN010000103.1, read as the reverse complement.
AAAATCACTGAGCAATCCGGGGAGCTTGTCATATTCATCAATGGCAATCTCTTCAAACCGTACGCGCTCATTCTCCAGGGCCAGACTGGCAAGGGCATCACCGATTTTGTTGACCCTGACCTGGGCCAGTTCGCTGCCCTTGACAAAGTGACACTGGTAGTCGTCACCATGCTTGCAGCCAACGAGCATTACACCGTCCATCCCCTGGGCAAGGGCGTCCTTGATCCAGATTGAGTTCACGGAACCTAGGCAGCGAACCGGGATAACGCGTACATCGGGTGAGTAGTCGATACGGTTCATGCCGACCATGTCCAGGGCCGGGTAAGCATCGTTCTCGCAGACCAGGGCCAGAATTCTAAACGGCGGTTCATCATAGTCATCTTCGGACGGTACCTTGACGGCCTTGATCTGGGAACCGATACTGTCGATGCTGTAGTCGGCAAAGCTGATAATACGTTCGGGGCACGCACCCATGCAGGTTCCGCAACGGCGGCACCGGGTGGGGTTGGCCTTGGGAGTACCCTTGGCATCATCATCCAGGGCGCCGAAGGGGCACTCAACCGTACAACGTTTGCACTGGGTGCATCTCTGGAAAAAGAATTCCGGGAAGGTCATGTCACCGGACCTGGGATGAACAGCTACGCCGCGCCCGGCGGATTCAATACACTGAATGGCTTTCAGGGCGGCACCGGTTGCATCTTCCATGGACTCTTCGATGGTCATGCTGCGGCGGATGGCGCCTGCCGCGTACACACCTGTTCTCTGGGTCTCGTAGGGGAAGCAGATGTAGTTGGAATCGGCATACCCGCCAAAGATATCATTGTCACGGAAACCAGGACCCTGACGGTAGGCCAGGTTGACAACAGGATCATCCACGGTGGCCGGAACCATACCTGCCGCTACGACAACCAGATCTGCAGGGATGTTGATCTCTTTGCCGAGCAGGGTGTTTTTGGCTTCAACCATGAGGCCGGAACCGTTCTGGGATACCTGGGTAACCGTACCCTTGGTCATGAAGATGCCGTTGTCCTGCTGCATGCTCTTGTAGAAGTTCTCCTGGAGACCAGGGGTCCTCATGTGCTGGTAGATGATGTAGGCTTTGCCGTCGGGATAGTCATTTCTGACATACTTGGCCTGCTTCAGGGCTACCTGGCTGGTTACGCTGCCGCAGTAGGGGAAGTCGGAATCGTCGTCATCTTTTCCTGGAGACTGGATGAAAACTACGGACTTGGCTTCCTTGCCGTCAGAGGGACGAACTACCTTGCCCTTGGCAGCCATTTTTTCGAATTCGTCATTGGTGATGACGTTGGGAAGATCCAGGCCCAGGTGGGCGTAGGCTTCGCCTTCGAGTTTGTCCGGGCGCCAGCCGGCAGCCAGGATCACGGCACCATAGAGCTCGCCATCGGGATCCAGGGTCAGGATGTCTGTTTTTCCCTGATTGTACTCCAGGTACTTGGCGTGCTGCGCTTCGGCATCCAGTTCCTTGCCTTTTTCATCAAAGGTCATTTCCACAGGCAAAGGGAAGGGTACGTCAAAGGGGATCTTTTCACCGGGTTTCTTGAAGGTCACGGTGAATTCACCGGGCTGTCCTGCAATACGGGCAACCTCGGTGCTGGTTTTGACCTGGATGTTGGGGTACTGGGACAGTTCCTGGATCTTTTCTCCGATGACAGTTGGAATCAGTTTCTCAAAGGGTTCCTGAACCGGCATCTGGCTTCTCATGGATGCTGCATAGCCGCCCAGCTGGGCCTTTTTTTCAACGATGGTGACCTCATACCCGGCTTTTGCAGCGTCAAGAGCCGCGGAAATACCGGTTACGCCGCCACCGAGAACCAGGATCTTCTTGGAATAGGACTCAGTCTTGTAGGGTTCGGGCAAGTTGACTTTTTCCACACGGATCATGCCCATGCGGATGTAGTCTTCGGCTTTCATCTGAACCCTGTCAAAATGTTCGGAACTGTCTTTCTGATCTTCGGTCAGTTTAGGATAGGTTTCCCGGGAATGGGGCCATACCACGCCTTCCCTGAGGTTGACCCGCTCGATGATGCAGCCGGGGAACTTGAACACGTCAAAGTTGACACGGCGGGAACAGGCCGCGATAACCATGGCATTTACCTTGTCCGCAGCCACATCCTTCTGGATCAGGGCAACGCCTTCCTTGGAGCAGAGAAACGGGTGGGTTGTGTAATTGACGCCTTCTTCATCGGGTACATTCTCAAGAGCTTCCACGTCAAGGGCATCGCCTATTCCGCAGCCTGTGCAGATATATACTCCGTATTTCTTTTTCATGGCCATTTTCTACCTCCTCACCAGCGTTTGAATAGCTTTAAGGGCCATGCCGGTTGCATTCTGGTTGGATGTGACAACGTCTGCCGGTTTAGCGGCGCATCCTGCTGCAAACATGCCGCCCTTCTTGAAGTCATTCACGATAAAGCCGTCTGAGTTGAATTTCAGATCCGCATTGGGCTTGTCCACGGCTGCATTGGGCTGCATGCCTGTGGCCAGAACCAGCAGATCCACCGTCTGCCTAACTTTTTCACCGGTAAGGGTGTCTTCGGCCACCAGGGTTATGTTGCCGGTACCGCTTTCTTCTGAGACTTCAGCAACCTTCCCTTTTACAAAGCAGACCTTTTTGTCATCTTTGAGCTTTTTGTAGAAGTTTTCGTACTTTCTGCCCGGTGTCCTGAGATCAATGTAGTAAATGGTGATCTGTGCATCCGGATACTGCTCTCTCAGGTAGGTGGCATGCTTCAGGGAAGCCATGCAGCAGATATAGGAGCAATAGGGCAGGTGGTTTTCATCCCTGGAGCCTGCGCATTGTACAAAGGCGATGGTCTTGGGAGCCTTGTCGTCGGACGGACGCAGAATTTTTCCCTGGGTTGGACCGTTTTTGGAGGCCAGGCGCTCCAGCATCATGTTGGTGATGATGTTCTGGTATCTGCCGAAACCCAGATTGTCGATGCGGGCAGCATCGTAAGGTTTCCAACCGGTGGCCCAGACAACGGCGCCCACTTTGAAATCAACTGTCTTGGCCTGCATGTCAAAATCAACTGCGTCATATTTGCAGGCCGCCTTGACCTTTTCCCTGTCGTCGGCGCTCATGGATGGAGCCATGACAAAACGCTGGGGGAAAGCCATGTTGTGGGGGAGGTAGGCGGCTTTCTGGCGGTTCATGCCGAAGTTGAACTCATTGGATATCTCGGACTCGCAGACCTTGGCGCACTCGCCGCAGGCTGTGCAGTTCTCGTTTACATAACGGGGGTTGAGACGGAGTTTCACGTTATAATTGCCGGCACTGCCTTCAACGCTTTCAACTTCTGCCAGGGTAAATACCTTTATCTTGGGATTGTCTTTGAGGCGACGATAATTGATCTCGAGTCCGCAGGTTGGCGGGCAGAGCTTTGGGAAATACTGCTTCAGTTGGGATACCCTTCCTCCCAGGGAAGGTTCCTTTTCTACAAGGAAGACCTCATACCCCACTTCGGCAGCTTCAAGGGCAGTGGTCAGGCCGGCGATTCCGCCGCCTACTACCATAATGCTCCCGCTGGTCGGGGCTGAATTATCTGTTGTCATGCTGTCCCTCCGTGCATAAAAAAATGATTAAAATAAAAATATAAGGATGCCGGGAACCAGGACATGTCAATCCGGCATCCTGTCTCCTTGAAAAGTGGAACTCGAGACATGCAACCCGTTGGAAATGGACGCGTTTCATGTCTCCAGTCCCACGAGTTTCAGAAGGAGACAGGAAGTGAAATTCCCGAGCACCAGAATCTGAAAAAACCTCCAGGCGCAATGATCGACGCGCCTGGAGGTTATGATTTCAGAACAATGTTCCTGAAACGATCAGTTTCTGATACTAGTCAGAGATGATCTTGATGTACGGAACTTTTTTCAGTGACCACTCGTTAGTCTCTTTGTTGTAGGTAGAGTTAACGAAGCAGAACCAGTTCTCATCATCCTGTCCGGGGAAGTCGCCTCTGTAGTAGAAACCAGGGTAACGGGACTCTTTACGGAACTGGATGTGACGGGTATGTGCCTGAACAGTGTAGAGACGATGGTTGATTTCCCATGCTCTCAGGAGTTCATGCAGGTCACCGGCAGCAATTTTCTCAAGGTCTTCACGGAAGTATGCGAAGTTGTCCATGAGAATCTCAAGGGCTTTTCCGCCGGTCATGTAGTAAGTTGCTGTACCGCCGCCGTACTCGTTGGTCATCTTCATCAGACGCATGGCCATGCCGGACGGTTTGCAGTAGTTGGGGTTGATATCCTGGGCAGTTGTGTAAGCGCAGTTATCCAGGTAGTTCCGGACCGGTTTGTAAACCATGTCAACCAGTTCTGCGTCGGTCTCTTTGAAACCGCCGGAGGTCGGGTTGGCTTTGAGGAACTGTACCATTGCCTTGGCAACGATACGGCCTTCTGCATGGGAACCGGAGGAGAACTTGTGACCTGAGCAGCCAACGCCGTCACCGGCGGTGAACAGACCCTTGACGGTGGTCATTCTGTTGTAGCCCCATTTGTAGGACTCGGGAACCCAATCTTCCTGAGGACCTGAACACCAGATACCGCAGCAGCCGGAATGTGAACCCAACAGGTACGGTTCGGTGGGCATGATCTCAGAGTCTTTTTTCTCGGGCTCTGTGTTGGTTGCGCACCACAGGTTGGCCTGGCCGCAGGTCATGTCAAGGAAATCTTCCCAGGCTTCTGATTCCAGATGCTTGAGCTCTTTCTTGTCCATGGTCTCGCCCAGTTTTTTGAGGGCGTCAGAAGTTTTCATGATGATGGGGCCGCGGCCCTCTTTGTACTCTTTCATCATGAGATGGTTTCTCAGGCAGGTCGGGGTGATGGCGGCAGTTCCATAAGGAGCGTACTTTGCCAGCTCTGCCTTGGCATCTGCACTGGCTGCGTAGTTCTCGCCAAGGCCGTTTACTGTCTGGGCCTTGAACAGGAGGAACCATGCACCAACAGGGCCGTATCCGTCTTTAAAGCGGGCGGGCGTGAAACGGTTTTCCATCATGGAAAGTTCTGCACCTGCCCTGAGGGCCAGGGTGTAGGTGGAACCGGCGTTCCATACGGGGTACCAGGCACGGCCTTTACCCTCACCGACTGAACGGGGCTGGTAGATGTTTACAGCGCCGCCGCAGGCAACCATCATAACCTTGGCTGAGATGATGTATACTTTGTTTTCGCGCAGAGAGAAGCCAACTGCACCGGCAACTCTGCTGGGATCTGCCTTGTCTTTGAGAAGTTCAACGATGAAGCAGCGTTCGATGATGTTGTCAGTGCCCAGGGCAAGCTTGCCGGCTTCTGCAACGATTCTCTTGTAGGACTCACCGTTGATCATGATCTGCCATTTACCGGTACGGACAGGCTTGGCTCCGCCTTTCAGCGTACCCATTTTCTGGCCTTTTTTTCCGTCCAGGTTCTTTCCGTCGTCGGTTTTTTTCCAGACCGGAAGTCCCCATTCTTCGAACAGGTGGACGGAATCATCAACATGACGGCCGCAGTCATAGATCAGGTCTTCGCGGACGATACCCATAAGGTCGTTTCTTACCATGCGGACATAGTCTTCAATCTTGTTTTCACCAACATAGGTATTGATTGCGGAAAGACCCTGGGCAACGGCGCCTGATCTCTCAAGAGCAGCTTTGTCGCACAGCAGGATTTTGGTGCCTTCGGCAGCCCATTTCTTGATTTCAAAGGCTGCACCACAGGCAGCCATACCACCACCAATGATCAGTATGTCAACATCGCGCTTGTCAACTTCGGGATCCCTTACGCATTTAAGCTCACCAACAGGCTTATTCGGTAATGCCATTATTATACCTCCAAAGTATTTGTAATAGTGTCTTGGTCAAATAAACGACAGTCGCTTATGCCAGTTCTTTGGGAACTGGGAGCGCATAACCATCAGCTTCTTCTGTTGATAGAAGGGCGCTGCTCAGGTCTTTGCCTTTGAGGGCTGCGTAAGCGTTGGCTTCACCCTCAGGAGTGGTCCTGATGGGGAACTTGAAGCGTTTTACAACACCATTTCTGAATTTGCATGTCCACATGATGTCTTCGGTACCCATCATCGGAACAACGTTGCTTCCCATGGGTACGAAGTCGGAGTAGCCTCTTACTTCAATTGCCTGTGACGGACAGATTTTTACGCATGAAAAGCATTCCCAGCACTGATCGGGCTCCTGGTTGTATGCTTTCATTGCGTTAGGGTCAAGAACCATCAGGTCATTAGGACAGATATACATGCATGCTGTCTTGTCCCCACCCTTACAGCCGTCGCACTTCTCTGCGATTACAAAAGATGGCATTTAAAATACCTCCCTTACATTTGGTACCGAGACCGGCAAAGATCCCAGTAACTGCTGTTAATGTTGCCGCGGCAGGGCGTTGGCCTGCCGCACTTTGTATTAAAATAGGCCTTTTAGACTTCGGCCTGTTCATCCCGGAGCAAGACCTGGACAAAGAATTATCATGCCCAGCCTCACATAAACGTATGGAAGGTAGCACCCGTCAATACCCCTTGTCAAGTACTTTTGGCATGGGGTTTTCTTTAATTCAAGGATCATTTATATAGGGAGAAGACACATCAACATATACTGTGGATGGTTGCAGTTCTGCACAAGATATGGTAAAAATGCAAATCTGAAAATCCGTTATCCTGGCGGTGCGGATTAAAAACGCAATTGGATTTTTAAAACCGAGCAGGGAGTTTCCATGAATGATGAGATGGTTCCGGTTTCCCAGAACGAGATGTTTTGTTTTTGTTGCGCACCTGAAAACGGATGCTTCAACGAGTGCTGCAGGGATATCAGTCAGTGTCTCATGCCCTATGATATCCTGAGGTTGAAAACCCGCCTGGGCATGACATCACACCAGTTTCTCAAAACCTATACATCCCTGCACCATGGTCCGGAATCAGGGCTTCCCATGGTGGAGTTCAAACCCGATCCCGCGACAGGGCATGTCTGCCCGTTTGCCGGAGAGCGGGGGTGTGCAGTATATGAAGACAGGCCGGCCTCCTGCCGTCTTTACCCCCTTGCCAGGGCCGTTTCCAGGTCCAGGGAAACCGGCCGGGTGACCGAATATTACGCAGTTGTCCGCGAGCCCCACTGCAAGGGATTCGACGTCCATCAGGGCCCTGCGGTGAAGGACTGGATAGCCGCCCAGGACGTGGGCATGTATAACGCCATGAATGACAAGCTCATGGAACTGGTCAGCCTCAAGAACCGGATCATGCCCGGTAAGCTCCAGGGCGCCCAGGCCGACCGGTTCTACCTGGCCTGTTACGACCTGGATACCTTCCGGGATGAAATTTTCCGGAACGGGCTTCTGGATGGGGTTCAGGTTCCGCCGGAAATACTGGAGCGGGTAAAAACCGATGATGTGGCACTTCTGGACCTGGGTATAGCCTGGATCAAGGATCAGCTGTTTGGTGTGGGTATGTAAAATCGGTGACCGGACTGCAACAGGCCAGTATAGTTAAGGAAAAAGGAAGGGTAAGGGCATGGAAATCAAAGGGAAGGTAGCCCTGGTTCTGGGGGCTGTCAAGGGGATCGGAAAAGCCGTGGGACTTGCCCTGGCCCGTGAAGGGGCCAGGCTTGTCCTGACCCGCCATGACTGGGAGGACAGTTACGGGGACATGGAAAAAGCCTTTGCCGGGACAGGTGCGGATCACATGATTGTTACCGTCGATCTCCTGGTCCCGGACCAGGTGGCAGGACTTGCCCGGTCCATCCAGGAGCGGTACGGACGGCTGGACATCCTTGTAAACAATATCGAGAGGGGCGGCTGGCCTGAAGTTCATGGAGCCTATATCCAGGAGCAGTGGGACCTGGAAATGGCAACAACACTTCGTGCCAAAAGGTGGGTCTTTGATGCGGTTTTTTCCCTGCTCCAGCTCTCTGTAAACGGTGTGGTCATCAACGTCTCCTCCATTGCCGGGTTGGTGGGCAGGACCGGTCCCGCCGCAGCGGTTTTCAACGACGGATATGCCGCGGCCAACCGGGGCGTGTCCCTGCTGACAGAAACCTGGGCCCGTATGGGTGCTCCCGGCATACGGGTCAACGAACTCATGCTGGGGATCGTGGAGACCCGCCATGCCCAGGGGACCCGGGGCTGGGAGGAGGTCCTTACAGATGCACAGAAGCAGGCGATCCTGGACCATACCCCCATGGGCCGGACAGGCTCCCTGGAGGATGTGGTCAAGGCCGTTCTGTTTATCATCCGGGATGCACCGTTCATGACCGGAAGCGTCATCCGCCTGGACGGCGGATACGTTCTGGGCGCAAGTCCCGTGCCGCCCATGCCCGAAGGCGTTCTGTAACACCTGTGTCCCGGAACTAGATATCCATTCCCTCAGTTTCGCCGTACTTTCTGGGTAGCTTGCAGGCCAGCCTGCCTATGCCGGATATGAGGATCTGGCTGATGGTGAGGCGGACCTTTCCGGTTTTTCCAAAGGCTTTCCTGTAGTCCATTTCCAGGGCCGCCATGGCGGTATAATGGGGGGTCCGGTCAAATACGGGGATGTGCGGCTTCCGGAACAGGGGTTCCCCTGCCCTGCATCCCGGACCCGGGAGCGGTTCTGCCCCCGGGCGGTGCAGCACGTGGGGAATGCCGTGCATTCGGCATATCATGGGACGGAACCGGTACAGGATGCACTGTCCGTTTTCATTGAGCGGGCACATGATCCTGGGGGGGCTGACTCCGGGATCGGTCCTGCCCGAAAGACTGACAACATTTAGGGCCCTGTCAAGGACCCTGGCGATGACATCTTGTTCCATTTGTCCGGCTCCGTACAGGAGGTAGTCCTGCTCCATGTGGGTATGGTGATAAAAGAGAGTTTCGCAGCAGTTTTCCCCGCACCCCCTGCACACAAACCCAAAGGCTTCGGCTGTGCGGGCCCATGCCGCATCCATGAGCGAGAAGAGCTGTTCAAAACGCTCGAAATAGGCTTTTTCTGATGGGTTTGTCATGGCAGTCCCTTGTGGCTTTGCCAGGGTTGGAATCCGGTCCGGATCAGTAGTGGGGCTTTGGAAAGAAGATCCTGGAGTACAGTTCCAGGGCATATCTGTCGGTCATGCTGGCGATCAGGTCGCACGCAGACCTTTCAAGGGAGTTTTGCGCCGGGTCCCAGGCGGCCATTTCCATTTTTGTCAGCTCCTTCTGCAGGGTGTCGATATTTTCGAGAAGGTGATGGTACAGCTCTTTCAGCACTTTTTTTGCCTTGATGAATTCCTCGTGCACCGATGGTGATCGGTAGACATTGTCATAGAGAAACTGTCTGAGTACGGCCATGGCATTGTAGATTGGCTCTCCCATGCAGAGCCGGAATTCTCCTTTCTCAGGGCCGCTGCTGGAAATGAGCTCCTGCATCATGGTCCGTGCCCGTTTGGAATGGGTGTTGCCAAGTTCCCTGATGCAGACGGATGGCACCTCGTCCATGGTGATGACCTTGCTTCTCAGGGCGTCGTCCAGGTCATGGTTCAGATAGGCGAAGATATCTGCAATTCTAACAATTTTTCCTTCGATGGTGGATGCCGTTTCTTCGGGCGTTGACGGCATGATATCCCCGAATCCTTTGGAGTGCTTGAGGATACCGTCCCTCACCTTGTGGGTCAGGTTAAGGCCCTGGCCTTTGTTGTCAAGGACGTCGACAACCCTCAGACTCTGTTCGTTGTGTGAAAAATCGGCGGAATAGATTTCCTTCAAGGCGGTTTCACCGCCGTGACCAAAGGGGGTATGTCCCAGGTCATGTCCCAGGGCAATGGCCTCGGCCAGGTCCTCGTTCAGGCGCAGGGCCCTGGCAAGATTCCTGGCGATCTCAGAAACTTCAAGGGTGTGTGTCAGGCGGGTTCTGTAATGGTCACCCATTGGGGACAGGAATACCTGGGTTTTGTGCTTGAGTCTTCTGAAGGCATTGGAGTAGACAATCCGGTCCCGGTCCAGTTGAAACGGCGTGCGGATACTGCAGGGTTCTTCGACTCTCAGGCGGTTGCCGGCAAGGGTGCTGGGACAGGCGAACTCCGAGAGGAATCCGCTCTCCCTTGCCTGGAACAGCTCCCGGATAGATGGGGCAGGGCCATCGGATGCCGTATCCCGGGCGAGGGTCGATGCCGGGTCCGGTCGCTCAAGGACAATTTTTTTGATAAAAGACATTAGTTCTTTACAGCTGCCCCCATCTTTGTAATGGTTGATCAGTTCCCTGTGGAAAGCTGATGCCTGTTTTCGATTTTCCACTGCAGCACGGAAAAATTCCATGGGGTTTCGATCAAGCACAGGAAAAGTATTGCATCAAACGTCACTGGCAGACAAGAAAACAATTGTGCATATTGCCGGGAAATTGTAAAGGTATTTTTCATTTATGGACAGCAGGTATGGGTTGACGGGTTGAAGGGTGGAGGGGCTCATCAAACAGGAAGGATGGGAGACATTCATGGAACAGGCCCTGGATGAGGCCAGGGATGCTTATGCCAGGGGAGAATTCCCTGTGGGATGTGTCATCGCCTGGCAGGGCAGGGTCATTTCATCCGGCTCCAGGACAGGTACGGCCCCGGGTCACGGGCGCCCCAGCGAGATAGACCATGCGGAAATCAGGGCGTTGAAGGCGTTTGAAACCATGGATGGGGATTTCGATGCTTCAGAGGCAGTGCTGTTCTGTACCATGGAGCCATGTCTGATGTGCTTTGCAGCGATTGTTTTTTCAGGGATAAAAACAGTCGTATATGCCTATGAGGATGTCATGGGCGGGGGAACCGGATGTGATTTTTCACGGATGCCTTCCCTGTATAGGGACAGTCATATGACGGTAGTTCCCGGTTTGCTCCGGGAAAAAAGTCTCGAGCTTTTCCAGGGCTTTTTCCAGAACCCGGAAAACCGGTACTGGAAAGGCAGCGCCCTGGAGCGCTACACCCTGGCGCAGAAGGTTTAATGGCGTTTTTTTGAACACAATAAATACCACTTGCAATTTCCGGGATTTAATTGTAAAAGTACCAGTTGCCATGTGTTATGGCATAGGTTGGCCAAACAGTAAATTATAATGCAGGAGGTGCAGGATAGCTAAGCAGAGCAATCAGGACAGGATAAACATAAACAGGGATATTCGGGCCCGGGAGGTCAGGGTTATCGGTGCCGGTGGGGAGCAGATCGGCGTCATGCCCGTTGAAGAAGCACTCCGCAAGGCCGGGGAATTGGAAATGGATCTTGTTGAGGTTTCCCCCACTGCAGTCCCGCCTGTCTGCAAAATAATGGACTATGGCCGATTCAAGTATGAGCTGACAAAAAAACACCAGGAAGCCAGGAAAAAGCAGAAAGGTTTCCAGGTAAAGGAAATTAAGGTCAGACCGACAACCGATACTCACGATCTTGAAACCAAGGTCAAGCATATCAGGAAGTTTATCGAGAACAAAGATAAGGTGAAAATCACCCTGGTATTCAGAGGAAGGGAAATCACCCTTGCCCAGCAGGCAAGGGAGGTTCTTGCAAAGATCGCTGAGATGACCGAAGAGTTTGCTCAGATTGAGCAGCAGCCTAAGTTTGAAGGCAGGACCATGACAATGATCCTGGCCCCCAAATAGGTTTCGGAAACGGGTAGGTCCCGGACGTTTGTTCCGGGGGCATCCTTTAGAGATGCTGAAGGAAAAATACCTTGATTTGGTGGCGCATTCCGCCCAAGGGCAGGCTGTGCCATTATATTTTTTTTGGGAGAAATGACAAATAGGGAGTGAAGACATGCCGAAAATAAAGACGAACAGGGCTGCTGCAAAGCGATTTACCAGAACGGGATCAGGCAAATACAAGTTCAGAAAATCAAATTCAAGCCATATTCTGACATCAAAAACCACGAAACGGAAGCGGTCGCTCAGGCTGGACCAGATCATTCAGCCCAGTGACATGAAAGAAGTCAGACGTCTGCTTCCCAACGGATAGATTTGGATTCAAGGAGTATTGAAAAATGAGAGTAAAAAGAGGTTTTAAGGCACGGCGTCGCAGGGCAAAGGTGCTGAAACTGGCAAAGGGTTTCAAAGGCGGCCGCAAAAATCTTTATCGTACTGCAGCAGACTCCGTGGACAAGGCTCTGTCCTATGCCTACCGTGACCGCAGGACCAAAAAGCGTGACTACCGTAAACTCTGGATAGCCAGAATCAATGCGGCAACCCGGATGAACGATCTGTCCTACAGCAAGTTTATGCATGGCCTCAAGCTGGCCAATATCGATCTGGACCGGAAGGTTCTGGCAGAGCTGGCGGTATCCGACCCCGCTGGTTTTTCCCAGATTGCATCCAGGGCGGCAGCTCAGCTGTAATCCTGAAACCAGTGGGGATTGCTGTGGAAAAAAGCTTAAGCGAGATAGAATGCGAGGTTCTGGAACGCCTTGAATCCGTTTCCGAACCCGGGGACCTGGAGGCCATCTCCACCCAGTACCTGGGAAGGAAGGGCGTGCTCACGGCGTTCCTTAGAAACATACCCAATCTCAGCGAGGACGAGCGACCCGGGGCTGGCAGGGATGCCAATATCCTCAAGGCCAGGCTGGAATCGCTGTTCAAGGAAGCATTGGAACGTCTTGAGGGAGAACTGAGCCGCCAGGACGCCGGGATTGATGTGACCCTGCCGGGACGGCCGGTTGTCCGGGGGGCCCTTCATCCCATCACCCTGATTTCCAGGGAGATTTCCGATATCTTCCTGAAGCTGGGGTTTGATATTGCCGAGGGCCCGGAAGTTGAGACCGATTATTACAACTTCGAAGCCCTGAATATTCCCAAATATCACCCGGCAAGGGACATGCAGGATACCTTTTATATTTCCGATTCCATTGTTCTTCGGACCCATACCTCGCCCACCCAGCCCAGGGTCATGGAGCGGACCATACCGCCGGTAAGAATCATCGCGCCGGGCAAGGTCTACCGATGCGATTCGGATATCACCCATACTCCCATGTTTCACCAGGTCGAGGGGCTCCTGGTTGACAGGAACGTGTCTTTCGGCGACCTCAAGGGGATTCTGACAACATTTGTTCATCAGATGTTCGATGCCGATACCTCGCTCCGATTCAGACCCAGTTTCTTCCCGTTCACTGAACCATCGGCCGAAGTGGATATCCGGTGCGTCATGTGCCGGGGCAAGGGATGCCGGATCTGTTCCAACACCGGGTGGCTTGAAGTGCTGGGTTCGGGAATGGTTCATCCTGCTGTATTCGAGAATGTGGGATATGATACTTCCATGTATTCAGGTTTTGCCTTTGGCATGGGGGTTGAACGAATTGCCATGCTCAAGTATGGCATTGATGATCTCAGGAAGTTTTTTGAAAACGATATGCGCTTTTTAGGGCAGTTTTGATATGAAAGTCAGTTTAAGCTGGTTACGCGAATTTGCCGCCATTACCTCCGGGCCTTCCGAGATAGCGGAAAAACTTACCATGACCGGGCTGGAGGTTGAGTCCTTCAACGACCGTTTCAGTTACCTTGACAAGGTTGTCGTGGCCCGGGTGAAAACTGTGGAAAAGCATCCGGAAGCCGACCACCTGAGTTGCTGCACTGTTGATGCCGGAGGTGAATCCCTGAGCATCGTCTGCGGGGCTCCCAATGTCAGGGCTGGAATGCTGACGCCCTGCGCCCTTGTCGGCGCTGAGCTGCCCGGGGACTTCGTGATCAAAAAAAGCAAGCTCAGGGGGGCCGTATCCGAGGGCATGCTGTGCAGTGCGGCCGAGTTGCGTCTGGATTCCGACGCTTCGGGCATCATGGATCTGGGTGACAGGGATCTGATGCCGGGTACGCCCATCAGTCAGGCCCTTTCCCTGATGGATCCAGTTTTTGAGATTGATCTGACGCCGAACCGGCCGGACTGCCTGAGCGTCATCGGTATAGCCCGCGAAGTAGCGGCTTTCCAGGATCCTCCTGTCAGATTGACGCTTCCTGTTTCGGATCTTCCTCAAGGGGCCATGGGAGATGTTTCCATCCATGATATGGCCCGGGTGGACATCCTTGACCCTGAGCTGTGCCCCAGATATTCCGCCGGGCTGCTCCTGGATGTGAAAGTCGGGCCTTCTCCGGCATGGCTTGCCCAGCGCCTTGAGGCCGTGGGACTGACCCCCATCAACAACATCGTTGATGTAACCAATTACATCATGATGGAAACCGGTCAGCCGCTGCACGCCTTTGATTTTGATTTTCTTGCCCAGGGACGGATCGAGGTGAAACGGGCAGGCGGGCCTATTTCTTTTACTACCCTTGACAGCAAAAACCATGTTCTTGAGCCGGATATGCTCATGATCTGCGACGGTGAAAGATCTGTGGCCATGGCCGGGGTCATGGGCGGGGAGAATTCCGAGATTCTTGACTCAACGACCCGGGTCCTCATTGAAAGCGCGTATTTCAATCCCATTTCTATCCGTAAGACAGCCAAACGTTCAGGAATCAGCACCGATGCATCGCACCGGTTTGAACGCGGCATCGATCCCGAAGGTACGGTCACGGCCCTGAAGCGGGCCATGGCCATGATGGCCGACTTTTCTGGGGGCACAATGGCCCAGGGAATTATCGATGAGCGGCCCCTGGCAAGTCCTGCCGTGGAAATCCGCGTATCCCCGGCGTTCTTGAACAGCCGCCTGGGGACACAGCTTTCGGGACAGGAAATTCGTGGCCTTCTTGAATCCGTGGCCTTTGGTGTGGACGAGGACGGACAGGGTAATCTTGTTGTCCGGGTTCCCTCGTTCAGGGTAGATGTTTCACGTCCCGAGGATATTTCCGAAGAGGTTGCACGGCTGTGGGGGTACAACAACATCAAGACCAGTTTCCCGGCCATTCCTGCCCGGCGGCAGCGGGTGTCTCCCCGCATCACCCTGAGGCGCAGCATCCGGGATATCATGAATGGATTCGGATTCAGCGAGGCTGTCAACTACAGCTTCACATCACCCCGTTCCTGTGACAACCTGTGCCTCGGGCCCCAGGACCCCAGGAGGTCCGTGGAGTCTATTCTGAACCCCATTTCAGAAGACATGGCGGTTTTAAGGACCT
This sequence comes from Pseudomonadota bacterium, assembly GCA_043806875.1. Lineage (GTDB taxonomy): Bacteria > Desulfobacterota > Desulfobacteria > Desulfobacterales > Desulfobacteraceae > JAZDGN01. Next base: position 57,427 of record JAZDGN010000103.1, on the reverse strand, counting down.
CCCTTTTGCCCCAGCTTCTGGAGACCATGCGCCGGAATATCTCCCAGCAGACAGATTCCCTTAGACTGTTCGAGTGCGGAAATGTGTTTTTTGCAACAGAGCCGGGAAAGCAGCCCGTTGAAACAGAGATGCTGGCAGGGATGTGGACCGGGTCACGAACCCCCGGTTCATGGCATTCAAAACCCCAGTCCTGTGATTTTTTCGATCTCAAGGGTGTTGTCCAGGGACTGTTTGCAGGTCTCCATGTGGACGGCATCGGTTTTTCACAATCGCAGCCCAGCGCTTGCCCCTATTTCAAAACCAGGGCAGGTGCAGTGATGACCTGCGGCAGCGGAATCCTCGGCAGTATCGGACAGGTACATCCCCAGGTAATGAAAAATTTCGGCCTGAAGCAGGATGTTTTTGTTTTTGAAATAGATATGGGGATGCTGCTTTCCCTTGTTCCGGAATCTCTCATGACCGGCCCTCTTCCCAGGTATCCGTCCATTGCCAGGGATATCACCATTATCGTGGATGCAGATACAGAGGCAGGCGCTGTCATGGCCGAGCTCTGCGCCTTCAAGGGCAAGGAGTCCCTCATGGAGGACGTGCTTCTGTTTGACGTGTACCAGGGTGCTCCGTTGAAACAGGGAAAGAAATCCCTGTCTTTCAGGATCGTGTACCGGTCCTGGGAAAAGACTCTCAAGGAAAAAATGATCAAGGGGCTTCATGATCATGTTTCCAGGACCCTGATTGAAAAGTTCAAAGCGGATCTGCCAGCCTGACGCCCAGGGCAGACAGAGTATCCGCAGTTTATACAATAGGTATTGACAACAGATTAACTTTACGGTATCTTCTGGCGTTAGTGTGCGGGCATAGCTCAGTTGGTAGAGTACAAGCTTCCCAAGCTTGGTGTCGCGAGTTCGAACCTCGTTGCCCGCTCCAGCATAATCAGTGCCAGGGCTTACACCGCTGGCATAAGGCAGGTAAAGTGTTCCATGGTTGAGTTCAAATGATGGAATTTTAATCTGAATCATAAAGAACTATTGTGGTTTGGATTTTAGTGTTGTGCATCAGGGAACGGGCATCTGCCCGTTTTTCTATTTTTTGGGGTACGGGGTTTCAGGTGGCTTTGCCAGGGGGAGTTTCCGTAAAAATGGTTGCAAAATCATCCAGTGAATCATCTGTGATCACCAGGCTGAGGGCGGTTGCCGAGCCCCTGTGTCAGTCTGAAAACATGGAGCTGGTTCACACGGAAATCCTTTCTGCCCAGAGCGGTCCGCTGATCCGGTTTACCATTGATAAACCCGGCGGCGTCACCCTGGATGACTGCGTCCATATAACACGTCTGCTTGGGGATGTCCTTGACGTTCATATGGATGATCTGGGTTCGTACCGGCTGGAAATCTCGTCACCCGGGCCCAACCGGCCATTGACAAAGGAATCGGATTTTATCCGGTTCATGGGAAAGAGGGTGCGCATCGAGCTGGATGAGCCCATGGATGGAAGAAAGCGGTTTACAGGAGTTTTGAAACGTTTCAGTGAGGGTACGGTTGAGCTGGCCCTTGATCGTGACACGGTGGTGATCAGGTTTGAAGCCATCGGTAAAGCTAAGCTTGCAGGCACATACGGAGAGTAATAATGCTTATTACAGACGTTAAACGAGTGATAGAGCAGGTAGGGCGGGAAAAGGGTATCAATACCTCCGTGCTCATTGCTGCAATTAAGGAGGCAGTTGAGTCGGCTGCCAGGAAAAAGCTCGGGCCCAGGGCTGATATTGAAGTCCATTATGATGACAAAACCGGTGAAGTTGAGGCGTTCCAGTTCAAAGAAGTGGTCCAGGATGTCCAGGACCCGGACGTGGAGCTGACCCTTGAAGAGGGACTAAGGTACGATCCTGCCTGTGAAGAGGGTGACAGCCTTGGCATCAAAGTCGATACGGCCATGTTCGGAAGAATTGCCGCCCAGTCCGCCAAGCAGGTGATCATCCAGAAGATGAAGGAAGCCGAGAGAAACGCCGTGTATGAAAATTTCATCCATAAGAAAGGTGAAATCATCAATGGCATTGTCCAGAGAATCGACAGGGGTAATATCGTCGTCAATCTTGGGCAGGCTGAAGCCCTGCTGTCGACCCGGGAACAGATGCCACGGGAAACCTACCGCAGGGGAGACCGGGTAAGGGCTCTTATCCTTGATGTTCTCGAGGAATCCAGGGGATCCCAGGTGCTCCTGTCCCGCACCCACCCTGATTTTGTTGCAAAACTGTTTGCCACAGAGGTTCCCGAAATTGCCGAGGGTATTGTATCCATACGCGGAGCTGCCAGGGAACCCGGGGTTCGGACTAAAATCGCAGTCAGCTCTTCGGATTCGGATGTGGATCCGGTGGGTGCCTGCGTTGGTATGAAGGGCAACCGTGTTCAGAGCATTGTCCAGGAGCTCCGGGGTGAAAAGATCGATATTGTTCCCTGGAACCCCGACGTGGCCAAGTTCGTGTGCAACGCCCTTGCTCCGGCTGAAATATCCAGGGTCATCATTGATGAAGAAAACAAGAGCATGGATGTCATTGTCCCGGATGAATTTTTGTCCATTGCCATTGGTAAAAGCGGTCAGAATGTCCGCTTGGCGTGCAAGCTGACCGGATGGCACCTGGAAGTCATGAGTGAAGATGAATACAGCAGTGAACTAAAGCAGGGATATGAATCGCTGATGACCATTCCCAACGTCAGCCTTGTCATGGCGGAAACGCTGTACCGGAGCGGATTTAGCTCCTTTAGCGAGATTGCATCGGCAGAGCCCGGTGATATCAGTTCCATGACCGGAATAACCGAGGCCGAGGCCGAGCGGCTGATTGCTGCGGCCAGGGATCTGGTTGTTTCTTCAGAGACAGAAAGCCGGGATGACTTGCCGGATACAGATGCATCCGAGCAGGATGCAGCGGATGAGAATGGCGGCAGTCCTGACCCGGATACCGCGGACGATTGATCGACGCACAGCGGTCCGTGACGGGTTATGGGGTGGAGTTCTAACGCATAGAAAAAGGGACGAAAACACGTGGGGGAATCGATGGCAAAAATCAGGGTATATGAGCTGGCCAAAAAGCTGAATATGTCGAACAAAGTGCTCCTTACAAAGCTTGAGGCTATGAACATAGAAGTGAAAAGCCATATGAGCTCTCTGGAAGATGAGACTGTAGCCCAGATCAAGGAAAACCTGTTCGGGAAAAAACGGCAGGAGGAGATCAGGGTAAGGTCGTCTGTAATCCGCAGGCGCAGGCATGACACTAAGGTAGAAAAAACCACACCTTCTGCCCCGGTTGCCCAGGAGGCAAAGGACCTTGTCATCTCTCCGGGCGGTAATGATAGTGAATTACCCCCTGTTAAAGTCCACAAGTCTGTCGTGGAAAAAAAGACAGAGCCTGATGAGACCCGGGAGCCCCAGGCCCAGGATGAAACAGAGTCAATCCGGGAACCTTCCGACATACATGCCAGGATTGTGCGGGGCAGGACTGATGAACCAGCCAGGATCATAAAACCCCCGGTCACACCGGTAGCTGAAACCGTCCCGCCAGCAGTCGAGGCCATGGAACAGGATGAGCCCCAACCCAGAGTGGCAGCCAGTAATTCCCATGACGGGGTCGGCGTTGATACTAGGGAAGAGGATGTCCGCAATCCGGAATCCGATGTGCCCAAAGCTGATGGAAACCCGGTAGAAGAGGCCGGATACCCGGAAGCCGTGGAGACGCAGGCAATAAACGATGATGAGCAGGCCCCGGAGACTATTGCTCCGGAAGAAATCACCATGGATCAGGATCAAGATCAGGAAGAGCAAGATATGCCGAGGACAGAAGCCATCGATTCTGAAAAACCTGCTGAAGGTGTTGATGCCAGGGACAAGAAGCGAAAAAAGAAGAAGGGCCCGAAAAAGACCGAGCCGGCAAAGATAATCAAGCTGGCGGTTCCACCACCCATCCCAACCCCCAAGGCCAGGCCCGCAGGTCGTGTTTCCGGCCCTGAAGTCCAGGTAAGAAACCGTGATGGTTCCCTGGAGCCTGTTCAGGTCAGACCAACGTATTCCAATGTTCCGAAGACAGTTGAGCCGGTTCTTCCCTCGCCCGAGGAACTGCTGATACTTAAAATAGCTTCAAAGGCTGCCTCCCCCGGACCTGATGTCCCGGCTGAGCCATCGGAAAAGAACGCCGATGACCGGAGCAAGCGGAAAAAGGAGAAGAAAAAGAAGGGTGTCATCGAGGAGAAAGTGTTCGACGATGTTGCCCGCAAAGGGATTTTCAAGAAGCGCAAATCCGTTGTAGAGGGCAAAGACCTTTATGAAAAGGAGCGCGGAGGGAAAAAAGGCCGCAAAAAAGGCGAGAAAGCCAAAAAGGTCCAGAACCAGAAAACCCAGATCACCATCCCCAAGGCCATCAAGCGCCGTGTCAAGATAGACGAGACCATCGAGCTGTCAGAGTTGGCCAAACGTATGGGTATCAAGGCCAATGAAATGATCCAGAAGCTCATGGGGCTGGGCGTCATGGCCACGGTCAACCAGACCATAGACTATGATACCGCCTGTCTGGTTGCCGCAGAATTCGAGTATGAAGTTGAAAAGGCTTCCCTGGAAGAGGATATGTTCATCAGCGCCCGTGACATGCAGGACGATACGGACAAGATGATTCCCCGGCCTCCGGTTGTCACCATCATGGGGCATGTCGACCACGGCAAGACCTCTCTGCTGGATGTTATCCGGAAATCCAAGATTGTTACCGGTGAAGCCGGTGGTATTACCCAGCACATCGGCGCCTACAGTGTTAAGAGTTCCAGGGGCATGATAACATTTCTGGATACACCCGGCCATGCTGCCTTTACCTCCATGCGTTCCAGGGGAGCCAAGGTAACGGACCTGGTCGTGCTGGTGGTTGCCGCCGATGACGGTGTCATGCCCCAGACCATCGAGGCCATTAACCATTCCAAGGCAGCCAGTGTCCCGGTTGTGGTTGCAGTCAATAAGATGGACAAACCAGGGGCAGACCCGGACAGGGTCATGAGGGAACTTGCCGACCACGGTCTTGTGTCCGAGGAATGGGGTGGAGACACTATTTTTGCCAAGGTTTCGGCAAAAGCGGAAACCGGGATCAACAATCTCCTGGAAATGATTCTTCTCCAGGCAGAGGTCCTTGAATTAAAGGCCAACCCGAACCGGCTTGCCACAGGCCATGTCATCGAAGCCAGTCTGGATGTGGGCAGGGGGCCCGTGGCAACCATACTGATTGAGCAGGGAAGCCTTAAGGCAGGTCAGGCCGTTGTCTGCGGACTCCATTCGGGCAGGATACGGGCCATGGTGGGAGATACCGGGGAAACCGTAACCGTGGCAGGGCCCAGCACACCGGTTGAGATCGTAGGGCTCAGCGGAGTTCCCGAAGCCGGAGATGAATTTGTTGCCCTGGAATCGGAAAAAGATGCCAAGCAGATCAGTGACTACCGCATGCAGAAGCAGCGGGCCAAGGAACTGGCGAAAAAGAGCCGTGCCAATCTGGAAAAGCTCTTTGAAAATATGGGTGCCGGGGAAATAAGGGAGCTGAAGCTCATCATAAAGGCCGACGTCAACGGATCCATGGAAGCCCTGAACGAATCGGTCATGAAGCTTGCCCAGGATGAAGTGAATATCAAGATCGTTCATTCCGGGACCGGTGCCATCAATGAGTCCGATGTTTCCCTGGCCGCAGTGTCCGATGCAATTATCATAGGGTTCAATGTCCGGCCCAACCCCAAGGTCAGGGCCATGGCCAAGGAAGAGAATGTGGACATGCGCTTCTATGATATCATCTACAATGTCATCAATGATATCAAGGCCGCCATCACCGGCATGATGCCTTCAACCTTCCATGAGAACATCCTTGGCAGGGCCGAGGTCAGGGATACCTTTGTGATTCCCAACAAGGGGACTATTGCAGGGTCCTTTGTTGTGGACGGCAAGCTTGCACGTGGTGAGAAGATCCGTCTGCTCAGGGACGGTGTGGTCAAATGCGATACCATCCTGTCTTCCCTCAGGCGGTTCAAGGATGATGTCAAAGAGGTCACCCAGGGATATGAATGCGGTATTGGCATAGACAAATTCAATGATATTAAGGTCGGCGATATTTTCGAGTGCTATGAAATCGAAGAGATCAAGGCCAAGATGGAGTAGATGGGCCAATGAAGCCGTACCCGAGATCCGAGCGTATTCAGGCAGCCATACAGACCGCCTTGTCCGAGCTCCTGCAGAAAAAGGTCCAGGACCCCAGAATTGAACTGGCGACCATAAGCGGTGTGCGCTTGACATCGGATTTGAGAATCGCCTATGTTTATTTCTCTGTGTTCGGAAACCAGGAGCGGGTGGAAGAGGTCATGGAAGGGTTCAAAAGCTCCAAGGGGTTTATCAAAAAGATGATCGCCCCGAAGCTGGGTCTCAGGTATATGCCGGATCTGAAATTTGTCCATGACAAATCCTTTGATCAGGGATCCAAGATCGATGCACTGCTCCAGTCTGTTTCAGGGGACGGGAAGACAGACAAAGACCTGTGATTAAAGACCTATGATCAATGGAATGTTAGCTGTTGATAAGCCCGAAGGGTTATCATCGGCCAGGGTTGTTGCCCGGGTAAAACATGGCCTGGGTGCCAGAAAAGTCGGTCACACCGGAACGCTGGATCCCTTTGCAACAGGTCTTCTGCTCCTGGGAATCAATAGCGGGACCCGGATATCAAGGTTTATCCTGGGGGGTAACAAGACCTACCTTGCCAGGCTCCATCTGGGCGTTGAGACCGATACCCAGGACCTGACCGGAGAGGTTGTCTCGCGGTCGGAGCCGGGTATGGTGGAAAGCCTTGATACTGAGAGCATCATTCGGGTTGCCCGGGCCATGACAGGTCCCCAGAAGCAGCAGCCCCCCGTCTTTTCCGCCTTAAAGCACGAGGGGCAACCCCTGTACCGTCTGGCCCGCCAGGGAAAACCCGTGGAAAAGCCTGCCAGGGACATAGAGATTTTCAGTATTCATGTGTCAGCTGTGAGCCTCCCGTTCGTGGATTTTTCAGTTCGTTGTTCAGCAGGAACCTATATCAGGACCCTGGCCCGCGACATGGGCAGACATCTTGGGTGCGGTGGGCATCTGTGTTCTCTAAGGCGGGTTGAGACCTGCGGATTTACGGTGGATGATGCACTTACGCTGTCGGATCTCGGTGGGATGTCGCCCGGGGATATTGAAGCCAGGGTGATTCCCATGGCCCAGGTCCTGGAGCCCATGCCGGCGTATCGGGCTGATTCGGAGCTCACCCGGATTATCCGGTTCGGTCAGCCGATTCCGGATAATGTCCTGGCCATGGAACCCCTGGTTTCACGGGTGCCCCATGTCAGGGTTCTGGACAGTGCCGGGGAGCTTCTGGCTGTTCTGGAATATGTTTCCCCCGGTGATTCCTATATTTATTGTTGCGTTTTTAATGATTAACGGTTACCATGGAACGCTTGCATTGCAACCCGCGAATGCAGGAATTTCACGGTGTGGCATTCCACTGCCGGCCCGGTTTTTACCGTCTGAATGGAATATTGGATGGTCAGCCAGAAAGGGGCGGCATGGGAAAAGATGCCGAAATTTATTATTCCAAATAAAGGAGCAGTAAAGTGGTTTTACTTTCAGAAGACAAAGTGGAGATGATTGATAAATTCAAGCTCCACGACACGGACACGGGATCGCCTGAAGTACAGGTGGCCCTTCTCACACATCGGATCAATTATCTGACCGAGCACGTCAAGGTGCATCAGAAAGATCATCATTCAAGACGGGGTCTGCTGATCCTGGTCGGAAGGCGGAGACGGCTTCTTGACTATCTGACGAAGAAAGATATCACCCGGTATCGTTCTTTGATCGATAGACTTGGACTGAGACGATAAGTGATGGCAACGACCGGCACCTGCTTAACCGGGTGCTGGTCGTTTATTCTTAATGGGCGGCAACTCTTTGGCAGATACCTGAATAAGTTCGCATATGCAGCATCAACATCGACTTTGATGCTGGAGATGCGGGTTTATTCTGTATAAAGATGCTTCAGGGCCGCTTTTTTTTAAAGGAGAACCTATGGAAAAAATAGTAAAAACTCAACTCAACGGCAAGGATTTCACCATCAGTTCCGGGAAAATTGCAAAGCAGGCTTCCGGTTCTGTTATCGTGCAGTACGGCGACACCATGGTGCTTGTCACGGCTGTTTCAGCCAGCGAAGCCAAGGAAACCGTGGATTTTCTGCCCCTTTCCGTGGAATACCAGGAAAAAATTTACTCTGCAGGCAGGATCCCCGGCAACTACTTCAGAAGGGAGATCGGACGCCCCAGTGAGAAAGAGACACTGACCTGCCGCATCATTGACCGGCCCATCCGTCCTTTGTTTGATAAAGGGTATGCCTATGAGACCCAGGTCATTGCAACGGTACTGTCCATGGACAAGGAAAACGAACCCGATGTCCTTGCCCTGGTCGGTGCTTCGGCTGCCCTTGAACTGTCGGACATCCCCTTTGCCGGCCCCATCGCCGGCGTAAGAGTCGGCAGGATCGACGGCGAGTTTGTTGCCAACCCGACCCTTGCCCAGATGGCACTCAGTGACATCGAGCTGGTTGTCGTGGGATCAAAAACCGGAATTATCATGGTGGAGGGCGGTGCCAAAATCGTGCCTGAGCAGGAAATGCTGGATGCCATTTATTTTGCCCACCAGGCCCTGCAACCCCTTATCACCATCCAGGAAGAACTCAAACTGGCCCTGGGAAAACCCAAACGCGTGATTCCGCCGCCGGCCGTTGATGAGGTTCTCTACGCCAAGGTCCGGGATCTGGCCGGAGCTGCCGTCCACAAGGCGGTCCAGACGTCAGGGAAAACGGAGCGCTCTGACGGCCTGGGGCAGGTCAAGGCCTCCCTGATTGAAAATCTGGGGTCCGAATTCAGCGACAGGTCCAGGGAAATTGGGGAACTTTTTACCAAACTCGTTAAGGAAACCTGCCGTACCATTGTTCTGCGTGAAAAGAAACGAATAGACGGCCGGGCCATGGACGAGGTCCGGGCCATCACCTGTGAGGTGGGGCTGCTTCCCAGACCCCACGGCTCAGCCCTGTTTACACGGGGTGAGACCCAGGTCATGGGTATCCTGACCCTGGGTTCGGGTCCTGATGAGCAGCGGGTGGAGACTTTGACCGGTGAAGAAACCAGGCCGTTTATGCTCCATTACAATTTCCCTCCCTATTCCGTGGGCGAGGTCAAACGGCTTGGGGGACCGAGCCGCAGGGACGTGGGACACGGCAATCTCGCCACCAGGGCACTGGAAAAAGTGCTTCCCGGAGCAGATGCCTTTGAATACACCATCCGTGTGGTCGGTGAAGTCATGGAGTCCAACGGCAGTTCGTCCATGGGTACGGTTTGCGCCGGAACCCTGGCCATGATGGACGGCGGAGTTCCCATAAAGGCACCGGTATCGGGTATTGCCATGGGCCTGGTCAAGGATGAAACCGATACGGTTATCCTGTCCGACATCCTGGGTGACGAGGACCACTTCGGGGATATGGATTTCAAGGTGGCCGGTACTGAAAACGGCATAACAGCCCTCCAGATGGATATCAAAGTCCGTGAACTGTCCCGTGACATCATGGAAAAGGCCCTGGCCCAGGCCAGAGCCGGCAGGATTCACATCCTGAAGCGGATGATGGAAACCCTGGATACCCACCGTGCCGAGATGAGCCCCCATGCTCCCAAGATCATTTCCGTCAAGATCAATCCCGATAAGATCCGGGAAATCATCGGCCCGGGAGGCAAGATGATTCGCTCCATCCAGAACGAGACCCATACCACCATCGAGGTGGATGATTCGGGCCTGGTCAAGATCTCTGCAGAAAACCTGGAAGATGGTCAGGCCGCTGCCAAGATCGTTTCCGACATCGGCCTGGATCCTGAAGTGGGTGCGATCTACGAAGGCCAGGTTGTCAAGATCACCGATTTCGGTGCCTTTGTCAGGATCAAAACCGGGACGGACGGTCTGGTTCATATTTCCGAACTGGCCGCTCACCGGGTGAAAAAGGTCACTGATGTGGTCAACGAAGGTGATGTCATCAAAGTCAAGGTCCTTGAAGTCACCAGGGACGGCAAGATACGTCTCAGCTGCAAGGCTCTGGAAGAATAATGCCAGAAACCCGGCTCTCCATATGCCCTTTGGCCAGTGGGAGCAGGGGGAATGCTGTCCTAGTGTCGGGCGGATCGAGTTCCATTCTTATCGATGCGGGCCTCTCGGGCGTTGAGCTGGAAAAGCGCATGCGCCTGAGGGGAATCACGCCAGACACCTTGACGGCCATTGTCATCACCCATGAGCACAACGATCATGTGCAATCGGCCGGGGTGCTGAGCCGTCGGTTCAACATTCCGGTCTACATAACGCAGAAAACCTGCCGGGCCGCATCTTCAAAGCTCGGCAGGCTGGATCATGTCCGCCACTTTGAATGCGGTGTTTCCTTTAAAATTGGCAATATCGCCATCAAGCCCTTTTCCATCTCCCATGACGCAGAAGATCCGGTGGGACTTACCCTGGAACATCAATCCGCAAAAATCGGCATAGCTACGGATATGGGTGTTGTGACCACCCTGGTCAAAGAACATCTCAAGGGATGCGCCATCCTGTATGTGGAAGCCAATCACGATTCCGACATGCTGATCAACGGTCCTTATCCCTGGTATCTCAAACAGCGGGTCAAGGGGCGTACGGGACACCTGTCCAATCTCGATACCCGGGAGATGCTGACCGAGATACGCTCCAAAGACCTGCGCCACGTTATCCTCGCCCACCTGAGCCAGCAGAACAACACCCCGGACATGGCGTTCCGGACCGTGGGGGAATGTCTGGACACGGCCTGCACCACACTGACGGTCGCTTCCCCTGACCACCCCGGAGAAATTATCTCTATATAGAAATGTCCAGGAGGGTGATGGCCTGTTCCTTTTATATCGGGTTACGACATTTTTTGTTCATTTCCGGACAATTTCCAGGAATCAGATAGGACCTCGTCGGGTCTGTCTTCTGCTCAGAATAATGTCTCCGTGTTTTCATTAATTTGGAAGATGGAACAGTGGGAGTGGTGATGCGGTCTCAGGGTTCTGGCGGTTTTTTCCGGAAGGTGATACTAGAAGAAAATCAGACAGGGGAAAGCGATGAAAACGCTTTCCCCTGTCTGATTGAAAGGGTCAGTTGAGAAGCACGGCTGGTGTGAAAACAAGGAGCTGAACGCTCTGGTTGCCGGTCAGGGCGATGCCGGTCAGATTCGGGCTGCTGGTTGTGGCCTGGATCAGTTGAAGGTCATCAACATCAACTGCGGGGAACCAGACGTCATGGGTGCCGATGACTTTCTCGTTGGGGCCCAGCAGTATTGATGTGCTGCCGAGGTTGAGCCCCTTGCCGAATGCCGTGAGGGTTACGGTCATTGTCTGGGACCCGAAATTGGTCAGGGCAAGTCCTTTGTATTGCAGGGACGGAGTAAAATCGCTGAAAAAGTAACCCAGGGATGTGCCCAGGGTTTCCGGCAGGATGAATTCGGTAATCCCGCCGCCGATCAGGTTTTCCTGGGAGAGCCTTAGCAGGAGCTGGTCGCTGCTGAAGGTCACCATCCCGCTCTGGGCATTGTTGCTCAGGGTTTTCAGGTTGATGAGCGACCGGTTGAACGGGTTGGTGGTCTGCTCGCCGAGATATATCTGGCTCCCATCGCTTCCGTACAGCACGATCTGGATCTTGGCGGCTGTCCCGCCGAGATTGTCCACCTGGAGGAAGTCCTTCCACTCGGTGTAACCGTTGGTGATGTGGCTGATATAGGCCCGGTAAGGGGCTGGCACAAAATTGGCCTGTACCTCAATGGCGCAGTCAATGCGCACGTCGACCGGATTCTGGGCGGTGTTGACGCCACCGGTCCATCCGCTGAACATATAGCCCGGAGCCGCTATGGCTTCGAGGTTTGGGTTGCTCACAACCGAATATGACGTGAGTGAGGGAAAGGCTGTAACGGGTGCTGAGTCCAACTTGATGCTGCCGGAATTGGCTGGGCTGACGGTCACGGTCAGCGATAGAACCCCTCAAGCCCCATCAGCGTCTTTTACGCTGTCCGGCACCAGACCTGTCAGGGTAAGAAGTCCCGCAATAACAACCATAACTGTATATTTTATAACATTGTACCGCATTTGGATCACCTTAAAAAGGTTAGACGTTTACGAGCTGATTAAACCCTGTAATTATCACCGGTCATTGTATCAAAGCAAATTGTATGCCATATTCCTTTGGGTTGGAGGCGTGAACCCGGTGCGGTAGGGGTTCAATCCTCTGGGATCTCGGAACCCGGCCCTGATTAACAGACGTTTGTGGTATTTTCGGCCTGGATTAAGTATGTGGCATAACGGCTTTTTTAAGGTTGGCCGTGTTCAGAAATGACCAGCCCGGTAGTCGTTATTCAGCCGTATGATAAGCCATGGCCATGGATTGTCCGGGAACCGTGGTACGTGACGCATTACCGGAACGGTTGGGTAACGCGTCATTTTTCGGCTTAATGGGCTGTGGGCTTTTTCCATGACAGGGTGTCAAGGCTCATCAGGTCGTAGGCGCGTGTTCCAAGACCCAGGGATTCTGCATAGGCAAGCTGCAGCTCCCAGTCCACATCCGGGTAAAGGCCCTTGAATTTGTCTTGACCCGGGGCGGTATTGGTCTTCAGGCATGACTCCGGGAGAGCCGGTTCGGCATTGACGAGGTCTGCGGCAACCTGATCGATGGCCACCGGGTCCGTGGACGCCAGGATCCCGATATCCCTGACAATGGGAACATCGTTGTAGGGAAGGCAGTCACAGCCCGGTGAAACCTCTGAAATCACATTGATGAAAAAGGACTTGTTCTCTTTTCCCTTGAGCACCCCGGCAGTGTACTCCATCATTTTTTCCAGGAACACGGGTATGGTCTGGTTCCAGCGGATGGACACCGATTGGGTCGGGCACCGGATAATGCATTCACCGCACCCGATGCATTTCTCCGGCTGAATGGCTGCTTTGTGGTTCTCCAGGACAATGGCCTGCCCAGGGCAATGGTCCGCACATTCACCGCATCCGATACAGGTTTTTGTTTTGATTTTCGGGCTGACATTGGAGTGCATGTCCAGCTTGCCCCGCCTGGATGCGCACCCCATGCCCAGGTTCTTCAGGGTGCCGCCAAAGCCTGACAGTTCATGCCCCTTGAAGTGCGCCACCGAGACAAGGGCATCGGCCGCAACAATTTCCGATCCGATATACACATGGGCGCAATGCTGGAGACCTACCTCAACCCCGGTCTCACTCTTGCCCCTGATACCGTCGGCAATGATAATGGGGGTGTTGTCCATGCTGGAATAGGAAAAACCGTTTTCCACGGCCGTGGCAATGTGGGATGGGGAATCGCTCCTCGTGCCGGCGTAAAGGGTATTGGCGTCTGTGAGAAAGGGAACTGCCCCGGTTTTCCGGATCGTTGTCAGAATTTTCCGGATAATGGGCGGACGGATATAGGCCAGGTTCCCCTTTTCACCGAAATGGAGTTTTACGCCGGTAATGTCCCCCTTGGCCAGTACCGCGTTCATGCCTGCCGTGGTAATGAGCCGTTGGAGTTTGTCGGGAAGGTTTTCTCTTGAATTTGCCGAGAAGTCGATATGGTAAACAGTGGCTGCCATGGGAATTCTCCTAAAGGAAATAGTCGTTGATGTAGTCCAGGATTATGCTAAAATGCCCGCCAAAAGTCAAACGATAGATGGGTTTCCCGAAAGTGAGGATCATGACTCCGGATTATGGCGATGTACCTGAACTGGTGGCATTGGAAAAATTGTATATCCTTTATGACGACGTCATAAAGGATATACCGATCGCCTGCCGTAAAGGATGCTCGGTCTGCTGCACCTGTAATGTCTCACTGACATCCCTGGAAGGGAGGTACCTCCTCAGGTCCCTGTCTCCGGGGCAGGTTCACACGTTGCTGGCCAGGATGGAACCCTTGCGGGAAACCCCGAAATTTTGCCCCGGTTTGACCATCAACGGATATGCAGCCCTTTGCCTGTCCGGCGGCCAGCCTCCCGAAGAGGAGAACAACCCATCATGGGGAGCCTGCCCGCTGTTGACCTGTGACCTGTGCCCGGTGTATGGAGCCAGACCCTTTGGCTGCAGGTGCCTTGTGTCAGAAGAAACCTGCTCCGATCTCGAGCCGGCCCGTGTCCCGCCGTATATCCTCACGGTGAATACGGTTTTCATGCAGGTTATCGAGAACCTGGATGCCCGGGGTTTTTCCGGCAATCTTTCAGACATGATACCGGCCCTGGTCCGTGACCCCTTGAATCCGGGCTCCGGGTCCGGCCTGATCCAAAACCGGAAATCCGGCATGCTCATGGTCCCGCCTGAACACCGGAGCCGTCTTGAGCCACTTCTCCGTGCCATGTCCAGGGCCTGTGCGCAGCCGAAATACTAAACTGCCTGGAAAACTAAAAAACCCCCTCCATTTGACCGTTCCGGCACCTGGCAGAACCTTCTCCTGTCCGGCTGCTTCTATTGACATGCTACAATGTAGCATTATCTTAACTGCCATGGCAGCAAGTGTCCGGTAAGCTGTGTTGCGCCACATCTCTGGGCAGCCGCGTGTCCGGATTTCAGATAGACAGCAGAGGCTTAAACCTTCAGGAGGTTACCCATGGCCGATAGTGACGATAAAAAGAAAAACCTGGCAGATCCCAAGGACTGTACGTCGTGTGACTCAACAGCCCAGATGATCGCCAAAGCAAGACGGGACGGAGTGGTTCTGAATTTTGACAGGGCCGCTGACATGAAACCGTGTCCCATAGGCAGCGATTCAGCCTGCTGCAAGCATTGTTTCATGGGGCCCTGCCGCCTGAACTCCCGGGATCCCTATGGTAAGGTAGGCGTCTGCGGTGCAACCATAGACACCATCATGGCCCGAAATTTTGCAAGGGCAGTGGCAGCAGGCTCGGCAGCCCATACCGATCACGGCATGGCAATGCTGGAACTGTTCAGGGATGTGGTGAACGGTAAAATTCTGGATTACGAGATCAAAGACACCTTTAAACTGGAAAGCGTTGCAAAATCCATCGGCATTGAAACCCAGGGCAGGACGGTCAAGGAGATAGCAACCGATCTTTACCAGGAACTGGAAAGGACCTACACCCAGGTGGAGGGAGAGATCCCCTTTGTCAAGCGGGCCCCCAGAGCCACTTTGGATACATGGCGGAAGCTGGGCATCGTGCCCAGGGGAGCCATGCGCGAGGTCATGGAGATGATGCACAGAACTGCCATGGGTGTGGACCAGCATTATGAGAACATAACAAAACAGGCAAGCCGGTGCGCCCTGTCCGACGGGTGGGGGGGCTCCATGGTGTCGACCGAGATATCGGACATCCTGTTCGGAACACCGTCACCCATTGATGTGGGCGTGAACATGGGGGTTCTCAAACAGGACAAGGTGAATATCATCATTCATGGTCATGAACCCAACCTGTTCGAGTCCATGCTGGTATCGGTCCAGGAACCCTCTTTTGTCCAGGCGGCAAAGGACGCCGGTGCAGCCGGGATAAACCTGGTGGGCATGTGCTGTTCGGGGGCCGAGATGATGGCCAGACACGGCGTCCCCCATGCCGGGAACTTCTCATCAACCGAAGCCATCCTGGTCACGGGAGCCGTGGATGCCATGGCGGTTGACATCCAGTGCATCAAGCAGGGCCTGGCAGCGGTAGCCCAGTGCTATGACACCCCGCTGATAACAACCAATTACCGGGCTCACATCGAAGGGGCAGTTCACATTGAGTTCAACGAACACAATCCCAGGGAATGCACCGATGAGATCGTGATCAAAGCCATTTCCCGGTTCAGAAACAGAAAGCATCCCATAGAGATACCCAAGGCCGTAAATCAGGGGATACAGGGTTTTTCCCACGAATATATCCAGTACATGCTGGGCGGGTCGTTCCGTGGCGGGTACGCCCCCCTTAACGAGAACATCATCAACGGCAGAATCCGCGGTGTAGCGGGTGTTGTCGGGTGCACCAATCCCAGGGTAAAGCAGGATGATGTGCATGTGAAGCTTGTCCAGGAGCTGATCAAGAACGATGTCCTCGTTCTTCTTACCGGATGTGCCCAGATCGCCATTACCAAGGCTGGTCTGGCCACCCCGGAAGCGGCCTACCTGGCAGGCCCGGGCCTCAGGGAAGTGTGTGAAACCGTCGGCATGCCGCCGGTCCTGGGGCTGGGTTCCTGTGTGGACAACTCCAGGATTCTCATCGCAGCCTCGGCCATGGTAGCCCAGGGAGGCCTGGGAAACAGCCTGGCAGATTTGCCCGTGGCAGGGGCGGCCCCCGAGTGGATGAGCGAAAAGGCCATTGCCATCGGTCAGTATTTTGTGGCATCGGGTGTTTACACTATTTTTGGGGTGACCTTCCCCATTGTCAAGGAAACAAAATTCCACAAGCTGCTGTTCCAGGGGCTTGAGGAGCAGGGTCTCGGGAAATGGGATCATGAGGTCGATCCCATCAAGATGGCCCAGAAGATGATAGCCCATATTGACAAGAAACGCAAAGCTCTGGGCATTGACAAGGCCAGGGAACGGGTTCTGGTTGACATGGCTGACCGAAGGGAGCTCTGATCCTAACGGAGCAACCCATGCCTGCTGCTTGAATTTCCCATGATAGGTGCGGGGTTAACCCTCCTTTTCCTTGCACCGTCTCCCTGGATGGCAAGTACAGGGAACGAGCAGCAGGCATCCTTCGGATCTTTTAATCACCCCATTCACCATTGCCTTGACGGAGACCTCTGACCATGACCATGACAGGTAACGGGTACCACAAGCTCACCGGTTATGAGCGCCACAGGATTTCCCCCCATTTTCTTGACTGGAACAACGCACCCCTCCAGCACAAGCAATACCAGCCGCTTCTAACCCTTCCCCTTCCCCTGGCAGGTTCCATACCGGAAACAGATCTCTGGGACCTCTTCCCAGAATCGGGTCCCCGGGATTCACACGACGGAAAAATCACCCTGGAGACCCTGGCCACCCTCCTGGCCCTGGGGTGCGGTCATACGTCCCTGTCCTGGACCGGAATTCCAAAAGGGAGCCAGAGAACAGCTCCGTCAGCCGGCGGCCTGTATCCCTGCGATGTGTATGCGGCTGTCCGGTCGGTTCCGGGGATTGAGCCGGGGCTCTACTACTGCGACTTCAACGCCTGGGCACTCAGGCTTATCTCAAGGGACCATGGAAAGTTACCGGAACCGCTGCAGCCTTTCCAGACCACGGCAAGGTCCTCCAGGGATCCGGAGATTGCAGCCCCCCGGATATCCCTGGTGATCACCGGTACCTTTTTCAGGAGTTCCTGGAAGTACAGAAACAGGGCCTTCCGTTACCTGCTCCTTGACTGCGGCCATATCCTCGAGAACCTTGTGCTCGGGGCCCGGTCCCTGGATATCAGATCCGGTGTGTTTTACGATTTTGATGACGCCGCCCTGGCCCGGTACCTGGGCATAGACATGGCCCGGGAGGTCTGTCTTGCCAGGGTGGACTTGGTGGGCCCCGGCTGCGAGATTCCAGACACCGAAACCCGCAACCCCCTTCGAGCCAGGGAGATCCCCCCGCCCTGCAGGGAAATCATCTACAGTGACCTGTCAGACATTTACACGGCAGGCCGCACAATAGTGCCTCCGAGCGGAAACACAAATCCTGCCTTGCCTTTTCCCCTGCGCCTGACAAACGGTAAGCAGGGTATGCACTATGCGCTGCCCGGGCAAGGGGTTTCATCGGGAATGCATGACTTTGTTCAAGCCGTCCTTGGCAGGCGGTCCAGGCGGAACTACCATACCGGCGACTGGACCTGGGAACCTGCCATGGATCTTCTCCGGTCAACGGCAGGGTTTGGAAAACAGGGCCGGGACCAGGCCCAACGGTGTTTCCCGTTTACAGCCACGGGTTTTTTTTCCGGAGGCATCAAAGGACTTGGCCGGGGATTTTACGTGCTTGATCCGGATGGCGGCGGGTTTACAAATATCATGCCCGGGGACTTTACCGGGATTATGGCCCGCATCTGTCTTGATCAGGAGTGGCTGAAGAACGCGGCCCTGCATATGGTATTTCTGGCTGATCTCCAGGGTCTGGATGCAGCCCTGGGTCCCAGGGGGTACCGGTACGCCATGATCAACGCAGGCCGTCTTGGACAGCGCATCTATCTTGCGGCAACGGCCCTGGGTGAAGGGGCCTGCGGTATCGGCGCCTTCTACGATACTGAAGCGGCCGATCTGTTGTCCCTCTCCCGGGGAAACGCCATGCTTTACCTGGTTGCCGCAGGTCCTGTCAAGGGCTCCCGGCAGAGATGACCCCGGCTACGGCCCCTCGGACTAAATCTCCAGGTCCAGGCCCACCGGGCAGTGGTCTGAGCCTGTGATGTCGTTGTCGATAAAGGCACTGGTAATCCAGCCCTTGTCAATGATATCCCGTGTGACGAAAAAATAATCGATGCGCCAGCCCGCGTTGTTTTTCCGGGCATTGAAGCGATAGGACCACCACGAATATTTGACGGAGTCCGGGTACAGATGCCGGAAGGTGTCCACATACCCGTCAGCCACGATCCGGTCCAGGACATCCCGTTCGATGCGCAGGAATCCTGACCTGTCCTGGTTGGTCTTGGGGTTCTTCAGGTCTATCTCGTTGTGGGCCGTGTTGAAGTCCCCGCAGATGATAAGGCTCTTTCCCTGGTTTCTGAGACGGTTCAGATGTTCGAGAAAGGCTGTGTAGAAATCGAGTTTGTATTTTAACCGCTCATCGCTCATCTGTCCGTTGGGAAAGTAGATATTGAAAAAGGTGAAATTTTCGAACTCCAGCTCCAGGATGCGTCCCTCGTTGTCAAAGGCCGGGATGCCCATGCCCTGCCTGACGGCCCTTGGAGGAATACGCGTGTATGCGGCAACCCCGGAGTAGCCCTTTTTTACGGTTGAATAGGACCAGAAAGATTCGTAACCAGGATGGCTGATCATGTCATCGGTTCTCTGGTCTTCCTGGAGTTTGGTCTCCTGAAGCGCCAGCACATCCGGGTTCAGGCTCTGGAATACTGAGAAGAAGTCTTTGTTGAGAACAGCCCTGAGTCCGTTCACATTCCATGAAACCAGGCGTATCTTTGTTTTTGTTGTCATTAGGTGATTTCCTTATCCCCATGTATTTGTTTCAGCAGGTATAACCTAAGGTGTACCGAAAAAAAAGTCCAGCTGTAAATTGCCCGTCAAAATTTCCGTCAGCCAGGGGTTCCCATCACTGTAACAGGTGCGCGCAGTTGAACATCCAAGGGCAGAAGGTTTATCAGGAAAAGGTATTAAACCGCCCCGACGGACTAAAGCCCGGGAACTGCGGGCAAGTATGTCCTCAAACAGCCCGGGCTTCTTAACGTCCGTCAGTGCATAAGTTCTTATCGCCTTTGGCCCTTGACGTCCCGGGAGAGGGGCAGCCCGCCGGGGCTCTGCTGTCGCAAGTTCCGTCCCCGATTTCATCAGGGCAGTTTTTAAAAAGTCTGAAAGGGGAAAATTTCAGGTTCTGTTGTTCCTGTCATGCCGGGTTTGTTTGGAGTGTCGAGAGCAGAGGCTCGGTAGCCTGTCCCCCCGTAGGAACGTTAAGGGCAGAGGCGGTTAAGCGTTTTGCCGTGCCGGGCGTTAAGAAGCCCAGGCTGTTTGAGGACATACTTGCCCGCAGTTCCTGGGGTTTAGCCCGGCGCGGCAAAACGTCAGCCGGCGCCCGTGTTCAGAGGGGGGACAGGTTACCGGGCCGGTATTATGCCATTTTTTTATGCATTTATGCATTTTTAAGCTTTTAAGGATATGAAAGCTTATTTGAAAATCTGGTTGAACAGCTATTTTTTTCATGGGAGCTGCAGGTTTGAAATCACCGGAGGGTCCGCACTCGGCACTGATTGCAGTGAAAAATAGAATCAGGTCTGTTCATCCTGGCCTGGAAATAGTATAACTGTTTTCAGTTGTGATTTTCACCAACCTGTGAATTCAGCTAAAACAAACGTGCAAACGTGCAAATGTGCAAACGTGCAAATGTGCAATGGAGCTTCAGTCATGCGATGGAAACAGTTTTTTACCCCTGTGGAATCCCTGAACGCCGACCAGGCAAAATCCTTCATGGCCAATCTCACATCCCGGGAGTTCACGCTCCTGGATGTGCGCCAGCCCTCGGAGTATGAACAGCAGCATATCCCCGGAGCCAAGCTCATTCCCCTGCCCGAGTTGACCGACAGGCTGGGGGAGATGGATCCGAATAAGCCCGTGATGGTGTACTGAGCTGTGGGAGGGCGCAGCCGGGTTGCTGCGCAGATGCTCTCAGGCAAGGGCTTTACCAAGGTGATGAACATGGCAGGCGGCATCAGCGCCTGGAACGGGGAAACAGCCCTGGGAAGGGAGGATCTGGGCCTTGCGCTGTTCTCGGGCAAGGAAGGGCCGGAGGATATCCTGGGCGTTGCCTATTCCCTGGAGCAGGGCCTCAGGGACTTTTATCTTTCCATGGCAAGCGCTGTGGCCAATGATAAGGTCAAGGGTCTGTTCGACAAGCTGGCGGAAATCGAGGTCCGTCACCAGGAAAGCCTCCTGGCTCACTACAACAGTCTTTCAGGCAAAACCCTGTCCCGGGAAACCTTTGAGAGCACCATTGTGGAAACTGCGGTCGAAGGCGGTCTGACCACCCGGGAGTATGTGGATCTTTTCAAGCCCGACCTGGAGAACCCCAGGCATGTCATCTCCCTGGCCATGTCCATTGAAGCCCAGGCCCTGGATATGTACCAGCGGGTATCGGACAGGAGCCGGGATAAAACCGGTCAGGCCATACTGACCCAGATTGCCCGGGAAGAGAAGATGCATCTTGTGCAGCTGGGAAATCTCATGGACAGTATCTGAAGGAGGCAGTGATGGGAAAACATCTGGTATTGGTGGGCGGGGGCCACGCCCACATGGTCACCCTGGCCAATATTTCGAAATTCAGGGAAAAGGGCCACCGGGTCACCGTGATCGGGCCGTCGGACTTTCATTACTATTCGGGCATGGGACCCGGGATGCTGGGCGGCACCTACACCCCTGGGGAAATCCGGTTCGCCACCCGCCATGTTGTGGAAAAGCAGGGTGGAACTTTTATCCTGGCAAAGGCTGAACGGGTGGACCCCAGATCACGGCAGGTACTGCTCGATTCCGGTCAGACCGTTGACTATGATGTGGTTTCCTTTAATGCAGGAAGCCATGTCCCGCGGACCATCGTGTCCGGAGATGCCACGGACATCTATTCGGTCAAGCCCATTGAGAAACTCATGGAGGCCAGGGACCGGCTCAAGGAACTCATGTCCCAAAAATCCATCCGCGTCGGCATCGTGGGCGGCGGGCCCTCCTCTGCGGAAATCGGCGGGAACCTGTGGCGCCTGGCCAGTTCCAACGGCCTTCATATGCCCAAGATCCATATCTTTGCCGGGAAACGGTACATGCCCCGGTTCCCGGAAAGGGTTCGGAAACTGGTGATACGTTCCATCACCAGACGGGGTATTGCGGTGCACGAGGGTGATTATGTCAAGGGGGTAAAAACCGGCGGGATCACCCTGGATTCGGGTAAAACCGTTGCCCTGGATTTCATCTTCATGGCATTGGGCGTGCGGCCGTCAGGGATCTTTGAGGCATCGGGGCTCCCCACAGGACCCGACCATGGCCTGTTGGTCAACCGTTATCTTCAGTGCGTCGAGCACCCGGAGATCTTTGGCGGGGGCGACTGCATCTACTTCAAGGACAGCCCCCTGGACAAGGTCGGGGTCTATGCGGTACGCCAGAATCCCATCCTGTATCACAACCTCATGGCAGGGCTTGAAGGGAAACCCCTGAAGCCCTTTGATCCCGGTCCGGAGTACCTGCTCATCTTCAACCTGGGCGATTCCACCGGCGTGCTCAAAAAGCGCTGGCTGGTCATGGATGGAAGGGTTGCCTTTAAGCTCAAGGATTTTATTGACCGCAAATTCATGAAGAAGTTCCAGGCCATCGAAGCCTGACGGGTTTTTAGGTTCAGGAGGCGTGTCCGGATGCAAAAAAAACAGATTGTCAAGGGGTTGATCCTGCTGGCCGCCATCGGCCTTGTGGCCGGTTTTTTCCTGGGAGACTTTCAACGGTTTTTCTCCCTGGCCTACATGAAATCCAGCCTGGAATCGTTCCAGGGCTACTATGCGCGGCACCGGGTGGCGACCCTGGCCGGGTATATGGGTATCTACATTGTGATGGCAGCCCTGTCCCTGCCCGGCGCCACAGTGATGAGCCTGTTCGGCGGCGCCCTGTTCGGGCTCTGGACCGGCGTGGTCATGGTCTCCTTTGCCAGCACCATCGGTGCCAGCCTGGCCTTTCTCGTGTCCCGGTTCCTGTTTCGGGATTATATCCAGGACCGGTTCCGGGACAAACTGAAAATCATCAACCAGGGTGTTGAATCCGAAGGGGGCTTCTACCTGTTTACCCTGCGCCTGGTCCCCCTGTTCCCGTTTTTTGTGATCAACCTGGTCATGGGGCTTACCCCCATATCCCTGCCGGTATTTTACGGGGTCAGCCAACTGGGCATGTTTCCAGCCACAGTGGTGTACATCAATGCCGGGACCCAGCTTGCCAGGATCGATTCGCTCCAGGGAATTCTCTCCCCAGGTCTGGTGTTTGCCTTTGTCCTTCTGGGTCTCTTCCCGCTGCTGGCAAAAAAACTGAGCTCCGGTGTCCGGTCGTGGAAAGCCCTGTCCAGGTTCAAGAAGCCTGCCCGGTTCGATTACAATATGGTTGTCATCGGCGGTGGTTCAGCCGGTCTTGTGGCTTCCTTGATAGCGGCAGCGGTCAAGGCCAGGGTGGCCCTTATCGAGGCCCACAGGATGGGCGGGGATTGTCTCAATACCGGATGCGTTCCCTCCAAGGCCCTGCTGCGCAGCGCAAAGATGCTTTCCTATGCGGCCAGGGCCCGGGAATTCGGATTTCGCAAGGGAACCATTGATTATGAGTTTTCAGAGGTCATGGACCGTGTCCACAGGATCATCCGGACCGTTGAGCCCCATGATTCCGCTGAGCGGTTCACCGGCCTGGGGGTTGAGTGCATAAAGGGGCTTGCGTCCGTGAAATCTCCCTGGGAGGTTGAGGTAAACGGGCGACGCCTCACAACCCGGTCCATCATCATCGCCACCGGGGCAAGACCTATGGTCCCGGATCTTCCTGGGCTTGCGGCCATTGACTACCTGACCTCGGATACCATCTGGAAGATCCGGACCCTGCCCGGGAGGCTTCTTGTCCTGGGGGGAGGTCCCATCGGCTGTGAATTGTCACAGGCCTTTGCCCGGCTCGGATCCAGGGTGACCCTTGTACAGCGGGGGCCAAGGATCCTGAAGCGGGAAGATCCGGATGTGGCTGATTTTATCCGGGAAAGGCTGGTTTCCGAAGGCGTCCGGGTGTTGACCGGCCATGCGGCACGTGAGATCCGGCCTGAATCCGGGGGCGTTGGGCCTGTGCTGGTGTGCGACCACGGTGGCCAGGAAGTTGCGGTTGAATTCGACACGCTCCTGTTGGCCCTGGGAAGGACCCCGGTCCTTGACGGTCTGGGCCTGGAAGACCTGGGCGTTCGGGTGCGTCCGGGCGGAACACTGGCAGCCGGCGATTTCATGGAAACAAACATCCCGACCATCTTTTGCGCCGGAGATGTGGCCGGTCCCTTTCAGTTCACCCACACGGCGTCCCACCAGGCCTGGTACGCATCCGTCAATGCCCTGTTCGGCCGGTTTAAAAAGTTCAGGGTCGATTACCGTACCATTCCCTGGGCAACCTATACGGACCCCGAGGTGGCCCGGGTGGGATTGAGTGAGACCGAGGCAAAGGTCCGGGGTATTGCCTGTGAGGTGACGGTGTATGGTCTGGACGACCTGGACAGGGCCATTGTTGATTCCGAAGCCCATGGTTTTGTCAAGGTCCTGACACCGCCGAAAAAGGATACCATCCTGGGCGTTACCATCGTGGGCAGCCATGCCAGCACAGTGATTGCCGAATTTGTTCTTGCCATGAAACACGGCCTGGGCCTGAACAAGATTCTCGGGACGATCCATATCTACCCGACCCTGGCCGAAGCCAACAAGTATGCGGCCGGTGCATGGAAAAAAGCCCATATCCCGGTAACCCTCCTATCCTGGATCGAGCGGTTTCATACCTGGATGCGGCATTAGCGGTGAGGCCCGGGAGAATTTTGCCAAAATCCGTGATTTATGATTTGACGGATTCGGTTTTCGCGGATACAGTTAGGCGTGTTACTGGCAGCGTATTGACGACGAATATTTTTTTAACAGAACAAGGAGATGTTAAATGAAAGTTACCATTACTGAACAATGCATGGGTGACCGGAACTGCAACGAACTTTGCGCCGAAGTGTTTGAGTATGACGAAGATCAGCTGCGCTCAACCGTGAAGTTTGACGTGATTCCCAAACATCTTGAGGATATTGTACGCCGTGCTGCAGCCGAATGCGGAGCCTCAGCCATTATCATTAAGGAATAGACAGTCCGGAGGAAGCCCATGGTAAAGTTTCGGGAGAGCAGGACGGCAAAAAATCTGCTGATCTCATTTTCAGCGGAAACCCAGGCCAGGACCCGGTATAATTTTTTTGCAACCCGGGCCCGGGATGAAGGGTATATTCAGATTGCAAAACTGTTTGACGAAACAGCTGACCAGGAATGCGAACATGCCCTGAGGTTCTTCAAGTTCTTTAACGGTGGGGAGCTGGAAATCACGTGGACCTTTCCGGCAGGCGTCATCCTGGATACCGTTGCCAATCTTATTTCAGCCGCGGATCTTGAGCGTTTTGTCCACTCGGTCATGTATCCGGGTTTCGCGCGTATCGCGCTGGAAGAGGGGTTCCAGAGGGCAGCCGATACCCTGAACGCCATCAGTGTATCCGAGCGTCAGCACGAAAAACTCTACAGGCGGCTGGCAGGCAATCTCAAGGGGAACCGGGCGTTTGCCCGGGATGACGAGCGGGTATGGCGGTGCCTGAGCTGCGGATATCTGCATACGGGCAGCCAGGCTCCGGAAAAATGTCCTGCCTGTGTCAAACCAACGGGTTATTTTGAACTTTTGTGTGAAAACTGGTAAAGTCTTTTTATGCAGCCAAGGGGGTTCCCCCTGGCTGCATAATCTTTTTCCCGGCCCTTTTTCCCGGCCTTTACAGACCATAAAACATATGTCATAGCCAAGGACAGGACCGGTACGGGTTCGTGTTCCAGGATAGGCGTACGCCGGAGGCAGGGGACAGGAGGGGGACAAAAAAGCAGATTATGACATTGCCTGAAGGGACATGTCCGGTAACCGGACTGGCTGTTGCGCGCAGGGACCATTGGGAATCCATCCCCCTGACCGGGTCTCTGAAGGTTTCATTCTGTATTGTCGGGGGACGTATCCTGCTGAGCCAGATCAAGGGACAGGCGTCGGACAAAGGCCTTATCTCATTTCTCCAGCACCGTCAGCGTATTCTGTCCGAAACCGGTCTTGAGCACGGCCATGTTGAAATCATCGATCATGCCCTGTACAAGGGGCCCCTGTCACGAACCATCCGGTCCGTGCTCATGGAATTGATTGTTGATGAGTTCACCGCGGGCAGACTCAAGGGCTTCTGGATTTTCAACACCTCTGCTTCCATGCGCTGGTTCTGCCTGACCAGGGGGAGCCGTTATGCTCTGGGGTCTGTCAAGACTTACAAGGAAGCAGTTACGCGTGCCCTGGCCGTCCTGGATACGGTACCTGCTCCAGGGGTGGGAAAGGTATTGCAGAGCCTTGAGAATCTCCATATCGCAGAACTTCTGGACCATATCCAGGGTATCAACTGGAGCGCCCTGGGAACTGTCCGGGAAGATGTCGCCCCAGACCACCCCTTAAAACAGGTTTTCAGCGCCATTGGCGTCCTGAAACAGACCATTGATGATCTGATGGAAAAGAATCAACAGACTGCCAGGGAACTGGAGGAGGCACGCCAGGGAGCTGAAGAGCAGAGTGCCAAACTGAAGGTTCTCAACGAATACCTGCTCGATGCAGAGGAGCGGGAACGCAGAAATGTAGCCGAAGACCTCCATGACACTGTCACCCGGACTCTGGCATCGGGCATATCAAAGCTGAAAACCGCCCGGGAGGAAGGTTGCGAAACCTGCTCCAACCAGTCCATGTCAGAAATCCTGAAACTCCTTGAACTATCCATGAGGCACGTCAGGGCCATCATCTATCAGCTCAGCCCACCCATTCTCCACGATTTTGACCTGGACATCGCCCTGGGATGGCTGGCCGAGGACATGATGCAGAACTATGACATTGTTATTGTTTACACCAACAACATCCAGGGAGAACTTGTCCTGGGAGAAACCATCAAGGAGGTCCTGTTCCGGGCTGTCAGGGAGCTGCTCATGAACGCGATCAAGCATTCCGGGGCCGGAAGGGCAGCCCTGGCCATCGGCAGGGAGGCAGACCGGATATGGATTACCGTGGAAGACCAGGGCAGAGGGTTTGACATCTTGAACACGGGCACGGGGAAAATCAGCGGTTTCGGATTATACTCCATATCCGAACGCTTGAGGCTTCTGGATGCCGATATCCGTATCGAGTCCCGGGTAAATAATGGTACGCGGGTTTTTCTGGCAGCACCCATCACAGACTCCGGGCCACAGCCGGACCAGGCAGTGTGAACAGCCGGTCATCCATATGTCTTGGTGATCGGAGTTGAAAACAACAGGGGGAAAAAAGATGAAATTACTGAAAATCATGAAATTACCAGGAATGGCAATAGTTGCAGGAATGCTTTTTATTGCCGTTATTGCCGTGGCCGGCCAGAACCGGGGTGCACAGAACATCTCCCTTGATGGCGGGGGCCGGGGGAATATCTCCTTTCCCCATAAGATTCACCAGGATACCCTGACCGATTGCCAGGCCTGCCACGATCTGTTCCCCCAGGAACCCGGTGCCGTGCTCAAGGCAAAACAGGCGGGTTCCCTGAAAAACAAGCAAGTCATGAACGAAAAGTGCATTGCCTGCCACAAGGAGACCAAAGCAGCCGGCAAAAAAACAGGGCCGGTAAAATGCTCTGAGTGTCACATTAAAAATTAGCCCTGGAAGCCAGAGGGCAGGCCTGCTAGCCTGGTCGGGCATGGGGCCCCGGAGCGGGGTCGACTGTCAGGCCGGCTCCAGACCGGATTCACCGTGGAGCAGCCGGTGGGTGATCTGGGCCAGCTTGAACAGGTCTATGGGTTTTGACTCAAAGACCTTGATTCCTATTTTCAGGGCCTGTTCTTCTGAAATCAGGGAGGTATAGCCGGAACACAGGACAATGGGCAGATCCGGACGGATGGCCAGGAGCTTCTCAGCCAGTTTGTCTCCGGGCAGGTTCGGCATGGTCTGGTCGGTGATCACCATATCAAAGCTGCCGGGTGCTGCCCTGAACAGTTCCAGGGCTCTTGTGGCATCTGTCAGGGCCGTTGTTTCATACCCTATGCGGCTCAGCATGGAAACCATGACATCCAGGACTTCTTTTTGGTCATCAACCACCAGGATATGTCCGGAACCCTTGATGATGGTCTGTCTGTCATCGCTGTTTTCCATGACTGTTTTCAGGTTTTCCGGAATCGGCAGATAAACCCGGAACGTGGTTCCTTTGCCGGGCAGGCTGTCAACGCTGACGCAGCCACCGTGGGAACTCACGATTCCATGGAGCACTGCCAGTCCCAGTCCCGTTCCCTTGCCTTCCTCCTTGGTCGTGAAATAGGGGTCGAAAATCCGTTCAATGATATCCGGGGCAATGCCGTGCCCGGAATCGCTTACCGTCAGCAGTAAATACTCTCCGGGTAAGGCCATCATGGTGTTGTCCGCCCCAAGGGTATGGGTGTCCAGGGTGACCTCCAGGACGCCTCCCTTGTTTTCCATGGCGTGGAAGGCATTGGTGCACAGGTTCATGATCATCTGGTGGATCTGGGTCGGATCCGCATGAACCGGCGGGCAGGCCTGATTGATCCTCTCCCGGATTTCGATGGTCGTGGGCAGGGTAGACCGGAGCATTTTCATGGCTTCCTTGAGAATGGGATGGATGCTCAGGGTCTGCTTCCGGGTTTTTTTCTTTCTGCTGATGGTCAGGATCTGCTGGACAAGATCCTTGGCCCTGTGGGCTGCATTGATGATGCCGTTAATCCGTTCTGTTGTTTTTTCGTCACCGATCACGGTGAGCCGGAGAAGTTCTGCATACCCCAGGATGGGCGACAGGATATTGTTGAAGTCATGGGCGATCCCGCCTGCCAGGGTGCCGACGGCCTCCAGTTTCTGGGCCTGCTGGAGTCTCTCCAGAAGCTGTTTTTTGATGATGCCCTCCAGATGCCGCTCCAGAACCGCGGATCCACGGCTGGCAAGGATATCCAGGATTTCCACAGTAAAGGCCGGCAAGGTCATGGGCTGGGTGCTGAAGGCACTCAGGACCCCCATGGGCCTCCCTTCCTTGTCCTTGAGAGCAACGCCCACATACCCCTCAACAGGTCCGTCATAGATGTCTTTACACAGGGGAAACCGGGTAAATGCCTGTTTGGGGTGAATGGCATAGCCTGAACTGATGGCCTCCTGGCAGGGTGTATCTTCCAGGGGATAGGATTTTCTGGGCATGAACATACCGCCACTGATCATGGCGTAGGTTTCAATGGTGTTGCTTCCGGCTTTCAGGCTTCCGATCATGGCGCATTGGGCATGGAAAATGTCCGCGCAGGTCCTGACAATGGCATTGAACAGTTCCTGCTCGGTGATGCCTGTGATACCTTTTGCCAGCAGGTGGAAGATCTGCTCTTTTTCATTGAGCTCCTGGTTGGCGGCATTCAGGGCCATTGTTCTCTGACGAACCCTTTCCTCCAAAGCAGACTGGTATTCCCTGTTTTCCATAATCAGGGCCGCCCGTTCCAGATTCTTGTCCACCACGTGCTTGAGCCCGTCCATGTCCAGGATCGGTTTGGTCACATAGTCCCATGCTCCTTCCCGGATGGCCTGGATGGCGTTGTCGATGATGCCTGTTCCGGAAACAATGATCAGGGGGGTGTCCGGTGCTTCCCTGTGCAGGATGTGGGTTACCTCAACACCGTCCATTCCCGGCATCCTCAGGTCCAGTAGAACCACATCCGGACGGTGCGATCGGAACAGGTCTATGCCTGCTTTTCCGGCGGGTGCTTCCAGAACCTGGAAATTAAAGTCCTCGAAAAAGCTCCGGACACTCCTGCGCAGGGACGGTTCATCGTCGATGATGAGCAGGGTCTTGGATGGGGTTGTCATGGGGTCACTCCCTCAGTCTTTCCCTGGCGGCATTGCCCAGGACTGCCATGTCAAAGACTGGTTTGAGAAATACATGATCTTCCCGGCTTCCCGAAGGTATCCTGATTGCCTGCCGGATAAAGGCTTCGGCATGGGTTTCTCCGTACACATATCAGTGCTGGTCCTGCCGATGAGGTTTTACTCTAACGAACCGGATTCCCTTTGTCAATAGTACTGTGCCGTGCGGCAGATCCCGGTCATGGGTGCTGGAAAAAACTGTCTTGAAAAATCCAGCGGAAAAGCATAGGCTGACCCATGGCAGGCAACCATGGAGGAGGGGATGTGACCGTAAATCTGTTTGTAAAACGATCCGGGTTTGATACATCGGCCATGGACCTTTTCGCCTGGCACGAAAGGCCGGGGGCCCTGGAGAGACTTACCCCCCCGTGGATCCATCTGACAAAGATTCACAGCACCGGAGGTATCCAGGCCGGAGCCAGGGTCCGGATGAAGCAGATGGTAATGGGCATCCCCATGCCCCTGGAGGCCGAACATGTGGAGTATGTCCAGGGAGTCCGGTTCCGGGACCGCCTGGTCAGGGGGCCCTTTTCCCGATGGGAGCACACCCATGTGTTTGTCCCTTTTGACAAACACGCCTCATTCCTGGAGGACAGGGTCGAATACGCCCTGCCTGTGCGTCTTCCACCGGTCGGGACGCGGTTTGTCCGGGACCAGATCACCAGGATGTTCCAATACCGCCATACCATCACCCGGGAGGACCTGAAACGCCACAGGGCCTTTGGCAAACCGGTAACGGTCCTTATTTCCGGGGCCGGAGGGGTCCTGGGTTCGGCATTGATCCCTTTTCTCACCACAGGGGGGCACCGGGTGATACGCCTGGTGCGGCGCCGGCCTGTGCCGGGCCGGGATGAGGTTTTCTGGGATCCGGGATCCGGGATTCTGGATTTATCCCATGCCGGTCCCATTGATGCGGTCATCAACCTGAACGGGACCAATATCGGTGAAGGCCGGTGGACCCCGGAGCGCAGAAAACAGATCATCCAGAGCCGGGTCCTGCCCACGGCCCTTCTGGCCAACACCATCAGCAGGCTGAAACCCAGGCCGTCGGTGTTCATCACGGCGTCTGCCACAGGTTTTTACGGGGAGGCCGGAACCAGGCAGGTCACAGAGGAAGATCCGGCCGGGGACCTGTTCATCTCCAAGGTCTGCAGGCTCTGGGAAGAGGAGGCCCAGCCCGCAGTCAGGGCCGGTATCCGGACCGTGTTTGCCCGGATCGGTGTTGTGCTTACGCCCAGGGGCGGAGCCCTGCAGCGCATGCTTCCCCCGTTCCTGTCCGGGTGCGGTGCCCGGGTAGGCCACGGCAGGCAGCGCATGAGCTGGGTAAGCGTTGATGATCTGATCTATTCCATCTACCATATCATGGGCAGTTCCAGACTTCAGGGCCCGGTCAACCTGGTTTCTCCATCCCCGGTGACCAACGCGGGGTTTACCCGTGCCCTTGCAGGAGCCCTGGCCCGCCGTGCCCCGTTTGCCATCCCTGAACCGCTCATCGACCTTCTCTGGGGCGACATGGGCAGGGAGGTCCTGATGACCAGTACCGGGGTCCTTCCCGGAAAGCTCATGGACTCGGGATTCGGTTTCTGTCACCCGGTGCTGGAAACAGCCCTGGGCAACCTGCTCGGAAAAACAGACTATGCATTTAACTGAGCCCGGATATGAATTGAACGGACTGTCCCGGGCGTTATCCATGGAGATCCCATGAACCGCAACATCAAACTCGTGTTCAGCACCATGATGATTACAGCCCTGTGTTTCGGGTATGCAAAAAAATACATCCCCCTTGACAGATTTGATTTTGAACGTCTCCATATTTTTCTGTTCAACCTGTGCACCGGTGGAACCATCCTGCTGGCCTACACCGAGCAGTTGGACCGTCTGTCACCCAGGGTGATCACCTTCCTGGTCCTGTCCCTGGTGTATGCCCTGTCAGCGTTTTTCAATGCCTATCCTGTCACCATCACCCTGTCCCTGGCCATGTTCGCCATTGTCGAGAGTATCCGGATCAGGCGGTTTTCATTTTTCCCCAAAGCTTTTTTCACCCTCCGGGTACCCGTGTCCGAAAAATTTCACCAGGCATCCCTTCTGTGCCTTTCCATCGGTATCCTCATGGCCAGTTGCATTATCATCAACAATGAATACGGCCGCTGGGTGGTCATGGAAAAACTGGCCCTGAACACCTTTTTCCTGGGCTTTTCCTTTCCCCTTTCCCTGATCACCCTGTCGGTCATCTTTTCCATGATCCAGGCCCCCCGGGACTCCCTGACCGGGATCCTTGCCGTGATCTGTTTCTGGGTCATCAACCTGGGGGTTATCATTTTTTTTGTGTTCATCCTGTTTGAGCGGTTTTATCCCCAGATCGTGGTCACCTCTGCCCTGTTTATTGCCGTGATAACTGTTTTTACCCTGTATGTCAGACTGGGCCAGGAGCTTCAGCAGAAACAGTTTCTGTCTTCGGGTATCGGTTTTCTGATCATGACTGCAGTGTCCGGCATCGCCTATATCCTTTTGCAGATGTCGCCGGGGTATGATCCTGTCCGTACCAAGTGGCTGCTCAGTTTTCATACCTTTGCCTCCCTGTACGGCTGGAATCTTTGCGGGCTGTCGGTGATCTGCCGGTACAAAGATTTTCCCATCCGGCTCCATTCCGGAACCGTTATCGGGATTCACTGGCTTACAGCCCTGGTTCTGGCGCCCTTGGGCATGGTTTTCCCTTTTGTTGCGCTCCTGGCTGTGGCCGGATATATGTTTATTGTTCTAACATTGTTTTTCAGTATGGGAACCCGGGTGATTTATGGTCGCGAAAGCAAGGCTTGAAAAATTTTATTCAGTATTTTCAGGGGACTCCAGGGTCCTTGTGCTCATCAATGCGGACCCGGACGCCATTGCCAGCGCCATGGCCGTAAAGAGGCTCCTGTGGCGCCGGGCTTCAGAGGTGACTATCAGCCATTTCAATATCATCAGCAGGCCTGACAACCTGGCCATGATCCGGCTGCTGGTCCCGGATATCAGACCCATGAAGGAGATTTCCGGCAACCAGTACAGCCAGGTGGTGGTGGTGGACTCCCAGCCAGACCACCACGAATGCTTTGCCGAGTTTCGCTGCGATGTGATCATCGATCATCACCCTGTGTCCTGCGACTCGGGAAAATACAACGACATCCGGCCTGAGTACGGATCCTGCTCTTCCATTCTGGCCGAGTATATCAAGGCTGCCCGCATCAAACCCTCCCAGAAACTGGCCACCGCCTTGGTTCTTGGTATCAAGACCGATACCGGGGGGTTTCTCCGCCATACCGCCCTGGAAGATGTCAAGGCTTTCCAGTACCTGTACCAGTATGCCAATCCCTATCTCCTGAAACGCATCGAACAGGCCGAGCTGGGCGATGAGGATGCCGACCACCTGTCCCAGGCCATCCGGTACAGGATACTGCGTAACAACATGGTTTTCTCCCATGCCGGAGAGGTTTCCAACCCTGACCAGTGCGTGATCACAGCCGATTTTTTCATGAAGATCGTTTCGGTCCACTGGAGTATTGTTTCCGGTCTGTACCAGGATAAGCTGGTCATTATCCTTCGCAATGACGGGATCCGCAAAAGTGCGGGACACCTGGCAAAAAAGGCCTTTGGGAAATACGGCAGCGCAGGCGGCCATAAAACCATGGCCAGGGCCGAAATCAGCCGGGATGATCTCGAGCCCGGGACCAATATTCAGCAGTGGATCATTGAGCGTATTGAAAAATATGCATAAAGCATTATTTTTACTTTGCAATCAAACCTGAAAAGGGAAGGATTCCCATCCACAGGACCGACGTCGGACTGATCGTTCTTGCCGACCTGATCGGTTCAAGGCGGGTCCTGTTCATCAAAGATGAAAACGGTCTGTATACCGACGATCCGAAAAAGAATCCCGATGCCGAGTTCATCCCTGAAATCGGTGCACGGGACCTGATGGCGCGCAACCAGGATGACCTTGTCATTGAGCGTCCGTGCCTGGAGATCATTCAAAACAGTGAGGTGATCGACCAGGTCCAGATCATCAATGGCCTGGTTCCGGGCAATATCTCCCGGGCCCTTGATGGAGAACACGTTGGAACCATAATTTACAAACAGGCCTGATGCTGCTGCGGCCCCATCACCGCGGACAGGAAACTGTCCCTGGCATGAGATCCATGTTTTGTCAACATGCCGTGTCCTTGCCGGTCAGGGTTGTGTCTCCTGACCGGTAAGGAATTGCTTTTTTTACAGATCAAAACTCGGTTCCGCATCCCGTGGTATAGGAGGCCCAGACTGCCGCCGGGCCCAATGAATCAGCAACTGCCGAAAAGGGATGGATTTAGGTCCGCCCCCCGTTTCCCGATATCTCTGTTGGAAAGAAGCAGTTTCAAGGCGCTGGAAGAGCCCGGCACCTCGATACAGTTCAATTCCGGATGGGATACCGCAAACTCTGATCCGGTTTAACCCTCCATTATTCATTTCATCCCCTGTTTTTTCCAGTTCGTCGCCTCCGGTTTGCCGGAAAATTTTAATGGCGCTACCGTGTCTGCATATACGGCAGCCTGATGCAGGTCATCCTCCGGAAGGATGGCTTTTCCGGCTGCCATGACACCCATAACCGGAGGACACAATGACTCTTGTTGAAATTGAAACAGTTGACAAGGACTACACCCTTGGCCGGACCGTTGTCCATGCATTGAAAAGCGTGAGCCTGACCATTGCAGCCGGTGAGTTCACGGCTGTCTGGGGACCCTCGGGGTCCGGCAAGACAACACTGCTGAACCTGGTCGGCGCCATTGACCGGCAGACCCGGGGCACGGTCAGGCTCAAGGGCGAATCGTTGAGCGGATTGTCCGACAACAGACTCTCCGAGCTCAGGAACCGTACCATCGGTTTTGTTTTCCAGGGATTCAACCTGGTGCCGGTGCTGTCGGCCCTGGAAAACGTGATGCTCCCGCTTCAGATCCGGGGCGTTTCCCGGTCAGAGGCAAAAAAACAGGCACTGTCCCGTCTAGGCGATGTGAGCCTGGGTCACGTGATCGGGCACAGGCCTGACCAGCTGTCCGGCGGTCAGCGGCAGCGGGTCTCCATAGCCAGGGCCCTGGTGGGTTCGCCTGCCCTGGTCATTGCCGATGAACCCACTGCCAACCTGGATTCTGGCACGGCCAGGGACATCATCGGCCTGATGCATGACCTGAATACCCGGGAGAAAACCACCTTTGTTTTCTCCACCCATGACCAGCGGCTCCTGGACCGGGTGGAACGCCTTATCCGTCTGGAAGACGGAACCATCATCAACGGAGGAAACTGATATGGGAAAATGGATAATCATGGCCTGCCGCAACATCTTCAGGAACCGGCGGCGTTCGTTTGTGACCCTGGCGGCCATTGCCGTCGGTTTTGCAGCCATCACGCTGTTCCGGGGCTATACGGACAACACCTATGAAGGCCTCAGGGAATCGGCCATCCGGGGTGAAGGGCTCGGCCACCTGAGCGTGTTCAAAAAAGGGTGGAAAGAGCACGGAGCCATGGACCCCAAGGCGTTTCTCCTTTCCCCGGACGATGTCAGGACCATCATGGATGTGGCCGGGGCTGAACCCCGGGTAATCCTGGGGACGCCGGAACTCCATATTTCTGGCCTGGTGAGCAACGGCAGTCTGTCCACTGTTTTTCTGGCAAAAGGGGTCGTGCCCGGTGATGAAAAGATCATCCAGGGAGCCTGGGCCTCAACACGGCCCGTTACCGGAAACCTGCTCAGTGATGACAGGCCCCATGGGGTTGAAATGGCAAAGGATCTTGCAGCCAACCTGGACCTGAAGCCCGGGAGCGACGCTGTTATTCTGTCCAACACCCTGGACGGCCAGATGAATGCCCTGGGTGTTGAAGTCTCGGGTATATACAACACCGGAACCAGTGCCACCAATGACAAGTACATGCGGATTCCCTTTGCCTATGCCCAGGAGCTGTACGATACGGACCGGGCTGACAGGGTCATTCTCCTCCTGGATCACTGGAAGAGCACAGGGCCCGTGCGGGAGAGGCTGGAACAGGCCCTGGCCCGATCAGGGCTTGATGTGGAAATCCGGACCTGGACCGAGCTGTCTACCTTCTACAACCAGGTCCGGGGAATGTTCACCATGATCTTTACCTTTATTTTCAGCATTGTTCTGGTCATCGTGGTGATGAGCGTCATCAACACCATGGGGATGGCGGTCCTGGAGAGGACGCGGGAGATCGGGACCCTGCGGGCTCTTGGGCTCAAACGCCGGGGGGTCAGCACCGTGTTTGCCCTGGAAGGGGGGCTCCTGGGCCTGGTTGGCTGCCTTGCCGGGCTGGGTGTGACCGTGGCTGTCTGGGGGATGATCCTTTTCGCGGGACCGTCCTATACGCCCCCGGGTTCATCGTCTTCCGTGGCCCTGATCGTCAATCTGGTTCCCAGGGACATGGCTATGCTGACCCTGTTTCTGGTGGGGCTGTCCCTTATGGCAGCCATACTCCCGGCACGCCGGGCTGCACGGCAGTCCATTGTAGAGGCGTTGGGGCATACCTGATTCAACCCAAAGGAGAGCATTCATGAAAAGCTACAGATACTTCCTATTGACACGTGTTACTGCTGTTCTTGTTATGATGGCCGGTCAGGCAGCAGCTCTGGCCGGAGTTCAGTCTGACCCTTACCAGATACTGGCAACGGCGGACCTGTCACGGGGCAGCAGCACCGGTATGGAATGGACCATTGCCGTGAATTCCAGTGAAAACGGACTCACTCAGCAGCGATTGATGCGATTGACGGCAAAGGATTTGAACAGCTTGGCCGAGTTCCGATCTCCGGCCAAGGTCAGGGGGCAGAAACTGCTGATGCAGGACAGGAACATGTGGTTCATCAAGCCGGGGCTGAAAAAGCCGGTGCCCATTGCCCCGCGGCAGAAGCTGATGGGAGGGGCCTCCTATGGAGATATCGCCTCCACCAATTATGCCGGTGATTACACGGTCATTGCCATGTCCGACGGCACGGCCGAAGGGGAAGACTGCTTTGTTCTGGACCTTGTTGCCAGGGATAAGAAGACCACCTATGACAGGATCCGGTACTGGGTATCCAAGGGCCGTGGAACCGGTGTTAAGGCAATTTTTTATACCGTGTCGGGCAGACCCTTCAAGAGCGCCGTGTTCCAGTATGGAAACAGCATCGTGCTAAACGGGAGGACCCTTCCCTTTGTGTCGTCAATGACCATTCGGGATGAGACCGTCACAACGGATGTCACCACCCTGGTCTACACGGATATTGCCGTGAAACCAGTGCCTGATGCGGCCTTTAACCTGAACCTGCTGGTGAGGTGATTCCATGGAATCCACAGGGGGCATGAAATGCTTTGTCCGGATGGCAATCATCTTCTGGTTTCTGCTGGCAGGGTCTGGTTCATGGTCCTGGGCATGGGCCGCCGGGAACCCTGTTCCGGATGATGGCGAAGGTGAGCCTTTTGAGGAAAACGCAATGTGTGATCTTTCGCGACTGCTCAAGGATAACCTGGATTATACGCTCCGGCTGCTTGGCAAGGGAGAGGTCCAATCCCCGGCAGATTCGTCCCAGAATCCGGACAACGCTTTTCTTCATCTGCCGGAGAGGGCTTTCCGGTTTGAGCTGAGGCCAGATTTCCGCCTGACCTTGCCCGGGGTCTATTTAAGCCTCAAGCCCAGGGTTTGGGCTGCTCTGGACCAATGGGACGCCGGAGTTGATGATACCGGCCACGACCACGGGGCAGATGTGTTTGTCAACGAGTGGCTTGCCCGGTTCTCCATGAATGACAGGCTGTATGTCTCTGTTGGCAGGGAGAATCTCCAGTGGGGACCCGGGTTTCTGTGTTCAGTATCCAACCCGTTTTTTACGGACAACGGACGCCTTTCCCCCAGAGAAGAGGTTCGGGGCAAGGATTTTGCCAGGATTGTCTGGGTCGGATCTGACACCTGGAGCGCCTCACTCATCGCAGGTCCCGGCAGCCATGGTCCTGCTCCCGGTCATGACAGCCCGGATACCGTTGCCCTGAAACTCGATGTCGCCGGAGGTGCGTCCAATGGAAGCATTGTCGTATCCCATGGTCAGCGAACCAGAATCGGTGCATTCGGGGGATGGGTGGTGTCGGATGCAACGCTTCTCTATCTGGAGGGTTTGTTGCAGCAGGGTTCCGATTCCCTGTACCCTGTGGAATCACCCAATGGCTTGAACGCTGACATGGCAGCGATCATGACCCAGGACAATGCCCTCCAGGGTGCCCTTCTCCTGGGGGGATCCCACACGCTTCTGAACGGGACGACCCTGACCGTTGAATACCTGTTCAACAGCCCCGGTTATGACCAGAAAGAGGCTGATGCCTTTTATTCCCTGCGTACCGATGCCGGAAGAGCCTATGCCGGCGGCGGCGCCCTGGCCGGGCAGGCATCCGGCATCCTGTCTCTGACAGCGGATCCGGGCCTCAGGTTTTTCCGGCAGAATTACCTGATGATCCAGGCGGTCCGCTCGGACATCCGGGGCGTGCTGGATCTCACCGGCCGGTGGGTGCTCAACCTGGACGATGGTTCCAGCCAGGTTTTCGGGAGTATGGGCTGGTTTGTGGGTGACCATCTGGAACTCTTTGCCATGGCAACCATGAATGCGGGCGGCACCAGCACCGAGTTCGGCACCTTTGTCACCCGGCGGCTGACCCTGGGACTTGAGATCACATTCTGACCAGCCGTCAATCTGCCATTCAAGCTGTTTGAAAAACGGAATAAACAATGCTATAGGAGTTAACATGAAACCTTCAGTGACCAGGGATCCCTGGACAGATTCCGCATTCATGAAAGGGCACAGAGCAAAGACCCTTGGGCTGACCGTTGTCTTTAACTTTTTTATCGCCGGTTTCCTTTACGTCACAGATCTGTTCCAGGGACCGTTTGTACCCGTTCTCATTATCTCCCAGTCCATTGGGGTTTCCATATGTCTGGCCATCGGATGCTCGTTCCGGCTCCTGAAGCCGGGCAGGGATGGAATGAGACTGCTTGTGCTCCTGTCAGCCATTATCCTTGGCACCGTGGCAGGGCTGGTCATCGGGGTGTTCCTGTCCGGCCAGGGATCCGCGCAGACACTTTCCCTGGCTTCCAATCTCCTCAGGACGCTATTGCTTGGCCTGTTCTTCGGGGGTATCATCTCCTATTTTTTCATCTCCAGCCACAGGCTCTCCCACGCACACCTGGAGATCCAGGCAGAGCGTCTGAAACGGGAGACCACGGAAAAGCAGGCGGCCCAGACCCAGTTGAAACTTCTCCAGGCACAGGTGGAACCCCATTTCCTGTTCAATACCCTGTCAAACATTATCAGTCTGCTCGAGACCGATGTTAACAGGGGAAAGACAATGCTGACAGACCTGACACGCTACCTGAGGGCGGCATTGGACAAGAGCCGGAGCAGCACCTCCACCCTGGGGCAGGAGATGGAACTGATCCGGGCTTACATACAGCTCCACCAGGTCAGGATGGGGGACAGGCTCAGGGCTGAGATCACCATGCCCGAAGATCTCGATGGATTGGAGTTCCCTCCCATGCTGATCCAGCCCCTGGTCGAAAACGCCATCAAACACGGCCTGGATCCGCTTGTGGACGGCGGCTGCCTGACCATAACGGCGGCCAGGACAGAAAATCGGGTCCAGATCCGGGTGTCCGATACCGGCCAGGGACTTTCGCCCACATCATCAACCCGGGGGGTTGGATTATCCAATATCCAGGAACGCCTGGAGTCCCTGTACGGCTCCGGCGGCGGCCTGATCCTTGAGCCCAATGACGGTCCGGGCCTTACAGTAATTCTGGAGGTTCCTTGTGAAAAAAAATCCTGAAGCCCTCATCGCCGATGATGAAGAGCATCTGAGGTCCTACCTGAAACTGCGTTTAAAGGAAGCCTGGCCCGAGCTGGTCATAATCGGCGAGGCCAGAAACGGACCCGAAGCTCTGTCCATGATCAACGACCTGAACCCGGACATCGCCTTCCTGGATATTAAAATGCCGGGGATGTCCGGGATTGAGGTGGCCCAGAACCTGGCAGGCAGATGCCGGGTCGTGTTTGTCACAGCCTTTGATCATTACGCGGTGGAAGCCTTTGAAAACGAGGCCGTGGATTACCTCCTGAAACCTGTCATCAACAAACGGCTGGAGCAGACCGTGGCACGCCTGAAGAAATACCTGGCCGATGACGCTTCCCAGGCTTCGCCTGAACGGGTGTCCGCCATGATGGCAAGGCTGATGGAGCGACTGGGAGAACCGGTGAAAAAACAGTACATGCGATGGGTCACTGTCCAGCACCGGGACACCCTCCGGCTCCTCAGCGTGGATGATATTGCCTGTTTCAGGGCATCAGAAAAATACACGACAGTCATTACATTATCCGGAGAATCATTGATCAACACTCCCATCAAACAGCTGGTTCTGGAACTTGACCCGGAACTGTTCTGGCAGATCCACCGGTCCACCATTGTCAATGTCCGCCATATCGCCGATGTCAGCCGTTCACTTACAGGGCGGCATGTCGTCCGGCTCAAAGGAGTCGGGGAAATGCTTACCGTGAGCCGGACTTTCGCCCACCTGTTCAGACAGATGTGACAGCAGCGCTGTCGCCTTTTCAATCCGCAGTCAATTGTCCTTTATCGGTTCAGATCTTTCAGGTGACAGGACAAATGCCTCACCTGAGGCACAAGTGTCTCGACACCAGGTTGGCACAGCCTCTTATTTTCTATTGTCAGTGGTGCGCAGCTTCCGGATAAGGCCCTGAATCCATGGGGAATGACAAGACAACTCATTATTATTACTATATTTTTCCATCCACGGGAATTCTGTGGGACCAAGGGTATGGTATTTGCATCTATTACCGTTGAAAACTCCTGTACGCAAGGATCAGGTCAGCGGCCCCTGGAACAGGGACCCGGATACAACCCATGGAGGTGGATATGGAACTCAAAGACATTCGTAACAACTTGAAGATACTGAATTCCCTGGACTGGGACATGACCCCGGAAGAAGCGATTGCCCTTCACCTGGAATGGGGACCTCTGCGGGGCCAGGCCTATTATAATTCCAGGGACAATTCCAACGAAACCATTTATTTTGTCATCAGCTCCTGGAAAAACCCGCCCATTGTCACCCTGATGCGGCGCCGGGGGTTTGATTCCGAAGAGCTGGGCACCTTCAGGCTGCCGGATCGACTGGAAAAGAAGTTCATGTCCACCACGGGCATACACAAGGGTGTTTATGCGGTGGACGGCGAAATACGGGACTGGCTCAAAAAGGAGCTGGAAGCCTAGGATACCCTTATGAACCACGGAGCACCCGCATTCAAAAGCAGGTGCTCTTTTTTTGTCCTGGGTAAATGTTATCCCGGCCCCAGGATCGCCGGGGGAGTTCATTGTTGACATTCCTGCTGTCATGGTGTTGAATTCATATATTCATTCCATTTCCTCAGCGGGCTCAAGGCCGGTGGGCATGGAGTGCTTAGGGCAAGGCAGGCGCCGCTGAACAATAACATTTCAGGATCATGATAAGGGCAGCGATTTTCAATGAACGAGTATATCCTTGTAAGACAATCCCAGCGGCAGTTTTATAAAAACGTGGCCTTGTACTGCCAGTCAGCGGAAGGCAGCTACGTGCTGTATAAGAAGGCCGGTGATCTTATGGACAAGTCGCGGTTTGACGAGGTCAAAGACACGAATCTGTTTGTGGCCATGTCTGACAGGGACCTGGCGGTACGGGAAATCCAGAAGGTCCTCAACTTCAATCTGGCCAGGAGTGTTGCATCCAAGGGTGTGAATACAGTGAAAGCAATACTGTGTGAAATCGTGGATGAGGCCTTGGCAAACCCGGGACCGTCCCAGGACTCCCTGCCTGAAACCATTGAAATTATTTTTTCCGGTTATTCCCGTAATTCGGAACTCCTGGAATCCCTGTCCAGGGTTTCAGGGTCGTCCAGGTTAATCGTGAACCATTCCGTGAACGTCATGGCGTTGAGCATAGTCTATTGCATCTCCCACCGGCTTTCCGAGATGGCAACAAAACGCATAGGACTTGGCGCGCTCCTCCATGACATCGGTACCAGCGAAGTGGACCGTACTCTCATTGAAACAGAGCAGCGCCTGACCGACGAAGAATTCAATGTGTACAAGACCCATTGCAGGCAGGGCCATGACCTGATAAGCAAAAATACGACCTTTGACAGCTCCATTGCCAGGGTCGCCCTGGAACACCACGAGCGCATCGACGGCAGCGGCTACCCCGACGGTGCCACCGAGATATCCTTTGAGAGCCAGGTTGTTGGTCTCATCGACAGTTTTGAACCCCTGATCAACCGGGAAAAGGCCTTCAGGAAAGTCAAGAAAGCCTTTGACGCCCTCCAGCTTATCAAGGATGAAGTGATCGGGGGGCGGTACAGCAAGGACCTTTTCCGGCAATTCTGCTCCTGCCTTACCCGGTAAGTTCGAGAGATCCGGCAGGAGGCAAAGGTCTGGACCATAACGGAGGATAAGACAATGCAGGTCTATGTGGCCAGGCAACCCATCCTGGACCGGTCCAGAAAAACCTACGGGTATGAACTTCTGTTCCGTGACGGGATTGCCAATTCATTTCCTGATCTGGACGGGGATACAGCAACCTTCCGGCTTTTGTCCAACACTTTTTTTTCCATGGGAATTGAAGATATCCTGGGCAGCCGTCCGGTATTCATCAATTTCCCCCAGGCCCTCATAGACAGGCAGATCCCCCTGTTTTTTCCCAGGGACAAGGTGGTCGTCGAGATCCTTGAGGATGTCCGGCCTGACCGGATAACAATTCAGGCTGTGGAAAAACTGAAAAAAAAGGGATACACCATCGCTCTGGATGATTTTGTCCTGGCCGAATCCCTTTATCCCCTCATCCGCCAGGCAGATATCATCAAGTTTGATTTCAGGCAGTCCTCCCTGGATGAGATCCGCACCATGATAACCCGGCTGAACAAAGACTTCAAACTCAGCTACCTGGCAGAGAAAATTGAAACCTATGATGAATTTGAAAAGGCCCTGGACCTGGGATGCACCTATTTCCAGGGGTATTTTTTTGAAAAGCCCAGAGTCCTGTCCAACCATAGCATTCCATCCATAAAGAACAACCTGATCCGGCTCATGGCCCAGGTTTCAAAGGCGGACATGGATTTCCCGGGCGTTACCCGGGCCATCCGGGATGACGTTTCCATGAGCTTCAAGCTCATGAAATTTATCAACTCAGCCTATTACCGGAGGCGGTATCCCCTAGAATCGGTCAGGGACGCCATCGCCATGCTCGGGCAAAAGGACATCACCCAGTTTGTCATGCTGATTGCCGCAACAGGGCTGGCCGAGGGCAAGCCCGAAGAGATCATCAAGACATCGATTATTACAGGATGCATGTGTGAGGCCGTAGGGCAGCAGGCCGGTTCTGATTTCACAAAGGAAGAGCTGTTTACCCTGGGGCTTTTCAGCCGTATTGACGCCATGCTGGAAATGCCGATGCAAGCTATTGTAAAAGAGCTGCCGTTTTCATCCAGGATAAATCTGGCTCTCGAAGGAAAAAATAACCACTTCAAGGAGTTGAACCAGGTTGTCACCCATTTTATCCGTGGGGAATGGCAAGAGCTGGCAGATTGCTGCAGCCTTTTCAAACTGGACCAGGAGGTGTTGCATCAATCCTATTATAAGGCTGTTCAGACGGCCGATGAGTTCCTCAAGCCGGTGTAGCTATCGATCCGTTATCGATCCGGGGTCCTGCCGTTGTTGAAAAGCACAAAGCCCCCGTGGATCTCAGAGATCCCGGGGGCTTTATCTTACTGAACGCTGCTTGGCGGGATCAGCTTTCCAGGGAAAAGTCGTCTTTGCTGGCGCCGCAGATGGGGCATGACCAGTCGTCCGGCAGATCTTCAAACGCGGTTCCGGGGTCAACACCACTGTCCGGATCACCTTTTGCCGGATCATAGACATAGCCGCACAGATCACAAACGTATTTTTTCATTGCACATTCTCCTAGGGTTATTGGGGTTCAAGTCCATCAATTACATTTATTGTTCAGAAGGCCTTGCCGGGCTGGATACCCATTGCCTTGAGGATCAGGGCAAGGGGACAGAATCCCGTAAAGGCGGCCTGGGTCATATTGGCTCCCACAAGGGCCGTCAGCCAGAGCCAGTAAAGGCTGTGGGATACTGCGAATATAATACTGATCAGAATAAGACTGCCGGCAACGGCAAATACAATTCTATCGATGTTCATCGTGTCTTTAACTCCTTTGAGCCGGTTAATATTCCATTTCACCCTCTGTCATCTTGCCCTTGAACAGGGCATAGGCCCAGATCTGGTAGCCGATGACGATGGGGATGAAAATGACGACCACTGTCAGCATTATTTTCAGGGTCATGGGGC
Organism: Pseudomonadota bacterium; assembly: GCA_043806875.1. Taxonomy (GTDB): domain Bacteria; phylum Desulfobacterota; class Desulfobacteria; order Desulfobacterales; family Desulfobacteraceae; genus JAZDGN01. The sequence goes on along the minus strand of JAZDGN010000103.1, from coordinate 13,581 downwards.
TGGACGACGCATTGAACGCTGTCAGGGTGAAGTCAGGGCTGATCAGGGATGGGAACAGAGCCGGGAACAGTCCGGCCACACCAAAGAAGGTCGCACCCACGATGGTCAGTGCAGAGGCGATCCAGGCCTTGAAGTAATTGTCGCCGGCGAGAAAGTAGCGAATGCCGAGGAGGGCGGCCACGGTGACAAGGATGATGATGAACAGTGCCGGCATGGACCTGTAATTGTCGTAGAGCGGTGTGGCAAACCAGCTGGCAACCAGGAAGATCACGGCAACAGGGACCAGTGCGAGCCACAGTTTTCCGGTCAGGGCCTTTACCCGTACCTGGAGGTCGCCATGGGTTTTCATGCCGAGCCAGATGGCTCCGTGGACCAGGAAGAGCAGGGTGAAAAGTACGCCTCCCAGTAGGCCGTAGGGGTTGAGCAGCATCAGGAGGTTGCCGTGATACATGCCCTGGCCGTCAAAGGGGATTCCCCTGAAGATGTTGGCAAAGGCGACACCAAAGAGAAGGGCCGGCGCAAAGCTTCCTGCGAATATGCACACGTCCCAGGCCCGTTTCCATCCCGGGCTGTTGATCTGGCCCCTGAATTCAAAGGCGACCCCCCTGAGGATCAGGGCGAACAGGATCAGCAGCAGCGGTGCGTAAAGGGTTGAGAACATGACGGCATAGACCTTGGGAAACGCCGCAAAGGTTACGCCGCCGGCAGTGATCAGCCAGACTTCGTTACCGTCCCAGAACGGGCCGATGGAGTTGATCATCTGACGTTTGTCTTCTTCTGTTTTCCCCAGAAAGGGGTACAGGGTCCCCACACCGAAATCAAACCCGTCCGTCATGAAAAATACTGCCCAAAGCAGACCCCACAAAAAGAACCATATTGTCTGAAGTACCATAATTCGTCGCTCCTGTTGTTACTTTATATCCGTGTTGATGATCAAGGTCAATGCCTAAGCCCTTCCGGGTCAGATCTTTTCCGCCACCGGGCCCTGTTTTGCGTTTTTGGCCATAAGGTAAAAACCGATGGCGCCCAGCAGCCCGTACACAGCAATAAATGCGATGAGGGATACCATGACCTGGTACCCTGTCACCGTGGCCGATGCGGCATCGGAGGTTTTCATCAGGCCGTAGACGATCCACGGCTGACGGCCCACCTCCGCCAGCATCCAGCCCATTTCGATGGCAAGATACGGCAGGGGGATGGCCCAGAGCATGATTTTGAGGTACCCGGGGCTGTCCAGGAGGCGTTTTCGTTTGATCCACCCGGTAAGGGTGAGCAGAATGAACAGGGTCCCCAGGAAAACCATGGTCCTGAATCCCAGGAAGGTCAGGAAAACGGGTGGGCGCTCATCTTTGGGGAAATCGTTCAGTCCCCTGACCGTGGCGCTGAAATCGTGGTAACCGAGAAAGCTCAGGGCGCCTGGGATGGAGCCGAATTCATACAGGTTTTTTCCGGCTTCCTGGTCCGGCCAGGCAACCAGGACAATGGGGGCTTTGGCCTGGGTTTCCCAGTGGGCTTCCATGGCAGCCAGTTTTGCGGGCTGAACCTGGGCCACATGGGTTCCGTGGAGATCTCCTTCCACGGCCACAGCAATGGAGAACACCAGGCCGAAGGCCAGGCCTGTTTTAAAGGAACGGGTGAAAAATTCTATGTTCTGTTTTTTCAGAAGGTGATAGGCGCTGATACCCATGATGAAAAACGCTGACAGTACCAGGGCTGCCGGAAGCACGTGAAAAATCTGGAGGATGCTGAACTTGTTGAACAGCAGCTCCCAGAAGTCGGTCATTTCGGCCCTGCCGTTGCGGATGGTGTACCCTACCGGCTGCTGCATGAAGCCGTTGGCCGTGAGGATCCAGATGGCCGAGATGTTGCCGGCAGCGGCGACCAGCCACATGACGATGGCGTGGGCCTTGGGAGAGAGGCGTTTCCAGCCGAAGATCCAGATACCGATAAAGGTCGATTCCAGGAAAAACGCCACCGACGCCTCAATGGCCAGCAGGGACCCGAACACATCTCCCACGTATTCGGAGTACCGGGCCCAGTTGGTCCCGAACTGGAATTCGAGAGTGATGCCCGTGACCACACCCACGGCAAAGTTGATGAGAAACAGTTTGCCCCAGAACCGGGTCATGTTCAGGTAGATTTTGTCACCGGTCCTGGCGTACTGGGTCTCCATGTAGGCAATAATGATTGACAGCCCCAGGGTCAGGGGGACAAACAGAAAGTGGAACATGGTTGCAACGGCAAACTGAAGCCTGGAAAGAAAAACAGGATCCATGATAACCTCCGAACTTTTTGAAAATGTTAGGTATTGAGGAAATGCGTTCCATCTGGCTTTATTCTTCCGGTATAACCGAATGGACGAAATTCATCAATACAATTGTTTTTTAAGATAAAAAAGCAAGTTTTGTGCCAGTCCCTGTCAATTTATTCACTGCGCAAAGCCATCAGGCCCTAGGGTTCACATCTGTGATGTTGTCGTTGGCGGGGCATTTGAGTCTGCAGCTGTAGTAAACTGCTTTAACGCCCTGATAATACAGTCGATGGAAGGGCCAGTGGAAGTCTGAACGGTGAACGCTTTATCTAAAAAATTCGTAAGAACCAACCTGTCCTGTTCAGTCTCACCCGGTTTCCGGCCATGGGCTGACCCGAACAGTTCTGTCTCATGATGTCTGGGACAAGAGACACAAGTGGATTGGGTGAGACATGCCGGGTTGTGGGGAGACAGCCATTTTTTCTTCTCTGCCGGGTTTTTCCATGGCATAAGGCCGGACTGGTCTGTCCCTGGGCGGGGGCCCGGCTCCGGGTCAGCCAACCGGGGGTCTGTGGCATGGTTGGTGCATTGTTTCCTAAACAGGCGACATGTAAATTCATCAACCACAGTGCCGGAGAGCGTTGTTTTCCCATGCTGAAAAAGAAATGTGACACCAACATCATGAAAACTTTGGAGCTTGCTGAAGCCATGCTTGTCCTGGCCCAGAAAGGGGATGAGGAAAGGGAAGATTCAAGCTGCGGGATTCTCTATGGGGTTCTTCGCGATTCAGGCTTTAAACTCAAGCAGCTGGCCGAGAAGGAAAAGGATGCCCACATCCGCAAGGGCTGGTGGAACGAGAAACAGTTCAGCCATGGGCACGGCACAGATCAGGGAAGCAGGCCATGAAAAAGCCGGTTATCGATCTGGGCGATTGCGTGAAGTGTGACATCTGCGTGGAACTGTGCCCCCGGGTTTTCCGCATGAACGATGCGGGCTATGTGGAGATTCTGGACCTTGACGCCTATCCTGAAGAAGAGATTGACACCATCATACGAACCTGCAGGGGGGACTGCCTTGGCTGGGATGAGGACGATTAAGCGCCGGGTTCATGAGCTTCTGACCCAGCCGGATGAAGGTGCCGCCCTTGAAGCGATCCTTTCCATGGACGGCAAGGCTGTGGTCGGACCCCTTATTTCCTTTTTGCAGAGCACTGACCTCGCCCTGCAGCGCAGGGCTGTGAGGGCCATGGGAAAGGTGGTATCCGCCATGGCCGACACCCACGTGGAATCGGCCCGCATCGTCATGAGGCGCCTCATGTGGAGCCTCAACGACGAGTCCGGGGGTATCGGCTGGGGAGCCCCTGAAGCCATGGGTGAAATCATGGCAATGAACGAAACCCTGGCCGGGGAATATGCCAACATTCTTTTGTCCTACGTGGACGAAAAGGGCAATTACCTGGAGTACGAACCCCTCCGCCGGGGAGCCGTGCAGGGGATCCGGCGTCTTGCCAAGGCACGGCCCCACCTTGTTCCTTCCACCCTGCATCTTAATCCATAATCCGACTGTTTCTGCTGGACACCTATGACTTCGAATTCCCGCCGAAATTCTTCATCATGATCTGGCCCAGCTCCGTGGAGCGTTTGGTGGCCGCTTCAACAGCATTGATCAGGGTTGTTCTGAGTCCGCCCTGCTCCAGGGTGTGAATGCCGGCAATGGCGGTTCCGCCCGGGGATGTCACCCTGTCTTTGAGCTGGCCCGGATGTTCCTTGGATTCCAGGAGCATCTTGGCAGAACCCAGAACCGTCTGGGAGGAGAGAAACAGGGAGTCTTTCCGTGACAGGCCCATCTTCACCCCTGCATCGGCCAGGGCATCGACGATCATGAAGATATAGGCCGGTCCGCTTCCGCTCAGACCCGTAAAGGCGTCCATCAGGGTATTCTCCTTGATGAATACTGTTTTTCCAACCGAGTCGAATATGGCCCTGGCCACCTGGATGTCATCGTCAATGACATGGCTGCCTGCGGCGATGGCCGTGGCGCTTTCCTTGACAAAAGCACAGATGTTGGGCATGACCCGGATCAGCCGGAGGGTCTTGCCCAGACAGGATTCAATGGCGGCCAGAGGGACACCGGCAGCAATGGATATGATCAGCTTCGACATGTCCAGACCCTGGGCGGTCTCCTTTAGCACTGAATCGAGGATCTGGGGCTTGGTGGCGTAGATAATGATTTCAGAGGAGTTCACCACCTCCATGTTGTCGGTGGTTGTGCGCACACCGTATTTTTCCTTGATGGCTTCCAGCTGGTCATCCCTGACATCGGAACAGATGATATTTGAGGGCTGTGCGGCTTCCGAAAGCACGAGTCCGCTGATGAGAGCCTCTCCCATGTTACCGCTTCCGACGAAGCCTATCTTTTTTTCCTTCAGCATGTCTGGTTTACTCCTTGTTGTGGGAAATGATGGCCTGCTGGCCCCGGGGGCTTGCCTGGCGTTAGTAAAGTCGTATATTAATGTGAGCGCCCAGGGTTAGTCAAGGCAAAAAAGGACAGCCCGGGGGCTGAAAAAGAGCGGATTTCCGTTCCCTATCCGGAGGCGTAATGCTGCACAAGGACAACCAGAAGTTGATGTCAGGGCTTGAGGCCATTTACAGGGATTACACGGTCCGGGCTTATGTGGAGCCCGATCCCCTCCAGTTCCTGTACCAATATCCCGACCCGGGGGACCGGGAGATCGTCGGACTCATTGCGGCGCTCCTGGCCTACGGCAGGGTGTGCCAGATACTCAAATCGGTTTCATGGGTCCTGGCCGTCATGGGTCCCTCGCCCAGGGAGTATGTCATGATAGCAGGGGACCGGGAGATGGCCTCGGACTTTGAAGGTTTCAGGCACAGGTTCAACACGGGCAGCCACATCAGGGCCCTGCTTCTCGGCATCCGTCTTAACCTGGACCGGTATGGTTCCCTGAATCAGGCTTTTGTCCAGGGGTATTCCAGCAGGGACGACACCATCCTGCCTGCCCTTTCCCGGTTTGTCCGCAGCCTGAAGCTGGGGGGGGACACGGGTTATCTCACGGCAGATCCCATGCTGAACAGCGCCTGCAAACGCAATCATCTTTTTCTCAGGTGGATGGTCCGCTCGGACGCTGTTGACCCGGGAGGGTGGACAGGTATCCCCCCATCCCGTCTTCTGGTTCCCCTGGACACCCATATGCACGCGGTGGGAACCATGCTGGGATTTACCCTTCGAAAGCAGGCTGACCTGCGAACGGTGATGGAGGTCACGGCCGGGTTCAGGACCGTGTGCGCCGAGGACCCGGTCCGGTATGATTTCCGCCTGACCCGGTACGGTATCAGAAAAGAGATGGATCCCATGGATCTCAAAGCCAGGCTCTGTCGCGGATGATTCGATTATTGCAGTCACCGGGCTTTCTTGAACGCTTCCTTGCGGATTCCCATGCGCCTGAGTTTGTTATAAAGCCCCCGGGGATGGATGCCTGCCATTTTAGCAGCCTCCCCCACGCGTCCCTGGGTTTCCCTGAGGGCCATCTCCAGGAACCGACGTTCCACGTAGGCCATCATTTCCTCCTGGACCTCGGGCAGGGTCTTGTTTTTCCATGAGGCCGGGATATCGCCGTCCGGGTGGAACATGCCCCTGGGGCTGGCAAATTCGCCGTGAAGGGTGGACGGCAGGTTCTGGATGCTGATTTCACTGCTTTTGCAGAGCAGGACAGCCCGTTCGATGACGTTCATGAGTTCCCTGATATTGCCCGGCCAGTCATAGTTGCACATGGCCTCCAGTGCGGGTTTGGATATCCCCCGGATGGCCCTGCCGATCTTGTTGTTGTACAGGTTGATGAAATGGCTGGTCATGGCCGGTATATCCTCCCTGCGGTTTCTAAGGGGAGGTATGGTCAGGGTGACCACGCTGAGACGGTAATACAGGTCCTGGCGGAAGGTCCCCCGGGAGATTTCCTTTTCCAGGTCCCGGTTGGTGGCGGCAATGACCCGGACATCAACCCAGATGGGGTTTTCCCCGCCTAAGGGCGTGAATTCGAAATCCTGGAGGATTCGCAGCAGTTTTGTCTGCAGGTGCAGGGGCATCTCCCCGATTTCATCCAGGAAAATGGTTCCGCCGTGGGCCAGTTCAAAGGCGCCTCTCCTGGAGCGGACAGCTCCGGTAAAGGCACCCTGCTCGTGCCCGAACAGTTCGCTCTCCAGAAGCTGTTCCGGCAGGGCAGCGGTGTTGATGGTGATGAACGGGCCTGCTGAGCGGGGGCTTTCCGCGTGGATAGCCTTGGCCAGGTGTTCTTTGCCTGCGCCGGTTTCCCCCAGGATCAGCAGCAGGGAGTCACTGGGGATGACCTGCTGGACCTCATCGATGAAGAGCTGCATCTCCTCGCTGTTGGACGTGAAATCCAGAATTTTCGGTTTGATGCGTCCCCGGCGGTCAAACCGGTCCATGAGGTTAAGCTGGCGCCGGGACTCCAGGGTAGTTTCAATGGCTTCGGCCAGGCTTTCCGAGGATATGCCCGAATACAGGACAACATCGGCCCCGGCAGCCACCAGCTGGGCATGCTCCTCGGAGGATTCGTTGTCCAGGAGAATGATGGTTGTCGGGTTCTCCGGAAGGCTGTTGAGCATGGCTATACCCGATTCAATGGGCTTGGGGATGACGGACTCGCCCACCACAAAGATGTCCCCGCAGCTCCGGACCAGTTTCTGCCAGGGACTGCGGAGCTGGCCGCAGCTTTTCAGCTGGACATCATAATCGGCAAATTTTTTCTCAAGGTACTGCTGGAGTTCCTTGTTTTTCATGGCCAGGACCAGGCGAATGAGCATGGCTTTCTCCTGAATCGGTAACAAAATACTGTTTTTTGGGGCCTTAAAATTGCGTATTCAAGGCTGAAGACCAGGTCCCTGGGCCCCCTTATCTGATTTTTATCCTATGTATACGGATGGCTGGAAAAAAGCCAGGATAAAACATGTATGGGTCACTTTTACATCTGTTTCCTCAAGGATTCCAAGGTGGTTCATCGCTTTTAGGGGAGATGCCCGGCATCCCGGTACAGACCGGGATAGGACAGGGAAGGATAGAAAAAAGTATTTTTATACCTGTTTTTATGAATTTAAGTATTTTGATACTGAAAAATCGTTGGGATCGATAGGGGGCCGTTCAGGGGAAACTTGTTATAACGTTTAAATTACACGGGGTTATTTAAACGATTTTTCATTGGTACAATAGGTGCATCCACTGTCAGCGCCAGGGGTAGTCTTCATGCTCCGGTCAGGTCGCGCCACCAGGACCTGGCGGCAGGGCGGCCCCCCCCCGGGAAGCGATACATGGGATAATAGAACAGGTAAATTTGCGAACAGGACTATTAAGGAACGGCAATGGACAAGGGCAAGTTTATGGACCAGGACAGAGATCAGGACCGGAAAACGAAAAAATCCAAGTTCAGGGAGTACTATGACGAGGACTTCAGTCTGGAGGATGAAGAAGGACTGCAGCACCGGAAAAAGAAATCGAGTAAACGCTCACATCGTCCAAAGGAGATCAAGGACGAGTTCGACCCCGGCTTTGAAGACACTAAAAAGTTTGTCCCAGGTGGTGGCGGAGACCCCGGGAAAAAAACCAGACACTGACGGCTCGTTCGCGCCTGAAGCGGTCCCGGATGGGTTAACATATTTGGGTTGGAGGGACACAGTAATGAATGCAATGAAAGACTCTTTCAGCGAAACCTGCCCGGTTTCGCACCCCATCCCGGGGCGCTGACCCATGGCAGGGCTCAGAATCAGCGAGGACATGGATGAATGCAGGTATTTCTGGGAGAACCTGTGGCCCAGGGAGTGCCTGTTTGACCTTTGGGAGGTACGTCGCTGCTTTGCCGAGGCATTTAACCGCCCCCACCGGTTTCATGTGGCGGAAAAGGACGGAAAGCCCATGGGCATGCTGGCACTGAGCTGGATAGAGGAGGAAAACCGGTTCGGTTACTTTCCCGGAGAAACCTGGCATGGTAAAACCTGGCTGGAGCAGAACAAATTCATTGCAACCAGTCCCAGGGTGGCAGAAGAACTCCTCCAGTCCATTGCCGGAGAGGCCCAGCTCAGGTATTTGACCCATAACGTGAGGTTCATGACCGGCAGGGGTGTTGCCCAGGATGAGGTCGGATACCTGTTTCTTCCGGGTCAGTATGACTACTGCTTTGAAACCTACATGCAGAGTTTTTCAGGCAAGACAAGGAAAAAGCTCAATACCGAGCTGTCCAGGCTGGAGGCCAGGGGCGTTGTCTTTCACCACGACCGGTATTCGGACGTGGATTTCGTGTTTGCCATGAACCGGAGCGTTTTCGGCAGCCATTCCTACTTTGATGACCCCAGATTCCTGGGTGCCTTTGAAAGACTGGTGCCCTGGCTCCAGGACCAGGGGCTTCTCAGGGTCACCACCGTGGAGATTGGAGGAAGTCTGGCAGCGGTGGATATCGGTGCCCTGTGGAAGAACGAATACACCCTTTTGGCCGGAGCCACCCATCCGGATTTCCCGGGCGTGGCCAAGCTGATCAATTTTTACCATATGAAGCACGCCTGTGCCCAGCGGTTTGACGCCGTCGATTTCCTGTGCGGTGATTTCAACTGGAAAGAACGTTTCCATTTAACACCCAGGCCGCTTTACAAACTCGAGATCCAGGGGGATGCCCTGTCCCGGGAGGATTTCATGCAGACATCGCGGGTTGCCTGTGCCTGATTCCCGACGCACGCTGGTGGTGGGAACCACGTCCGACTATATTGACTGGATCCGTCGTTCCTGCCCGGGAAAGGCCCTGTTCCTGACCGGCCCGGACGTAAGAAAAAAGGCTGTTGAGCGGCCGCCCCTGCCCTTGGAGGAGTTGCTGGTCCCTTTGTCGGATCCTGCCGCAGTCCTGGAAATCCTTGAGGCGCATCTTGCCCGGACAGGCCTTGTGCCGGACGGGATCGCCTGTTTTGATTGTGAATGCATGGGACTTGCCGCCTTTCTTGCAGACCGGTTTGGCCTGCCGTACCCCTCAGAACAGGCGATATCCCTGTGCAGGGACAAATACCTTTCCAAGCTGGCCTGGCTGGAACACCAGGTTCCATGTCCGGCCACAGCGGCTATCACCAGTCTTGATGAGGCCCGAGGCTTTGTGCGGGCCCAGGGCGGCCCCTGTGTGCTCAAACCCCTGCGCGGCAGCGGCAGCGAACTGGTCTTCAGGGTGACGGACCCCGCATCGTGCGACGCAGCTTTTCTCACCATCGAGCAGGGGCTCAAGGTCAGGAAAGACCACCCCCTGTTCAGGGCCGGTACGGCGGACGATCCGGTCATGGTTGCCGAAGCCTGGGTGGACGGGACCGAGTACAGCGCCGATTTTATCCTGGAGGGTGATGCGCTCACCCTGATCCGCATTGCCCGCAAGATCCGCTCTTCCTTCGGACCCTTTGGTACCATCCAGGGATATGTGATTCCCGGAGATATTCTGGAAGGAGAACCCACGGAGAGCCTGGCCGGTATCCTGCTCAGGGGAGCCCAGGCCCTGGGACTGACCCGGGCCCTGTGCATGGTTGATTTCATCCTGGGAAAAACAGGACCTGTGCTCCTGGAGATGACCCCCAGGCCGGGCGGCGACTGCCTGCCCCACATGCTCTGGAAAGCCGCCAAGGTCGATATTCTCAGGATGACCCTGGATTTTGCCGCCCGGCGCCCGGTCTGGGTCCATCCGTCCCACCTGTTCGCCCCCCATCTCGGGGTGCGTCTCCACGCCAGGTCCGGCGGGATCCTCCGGCGCATCGACACATCCCGCCTGGAGAAGGATGCCAGGGTCAGGGACATCCACCTGATAGCGAAACCCGGCCACGTCGTCACCCTGCCGCCTGCGGATTATGATTCCTGGGTTCTGGGCCATATTACGGTAAGGCCCGATCCTGCCATTGATCTCGAAACCCAGTGCCGTGACCTTGCCGACACGGTGATCCTGGAAATGGACCCGTCATGATCCTGCCCGACCCGGATACCACCCCCTTTCTGCCCCGGGGTGAACTCGAACCCTTTCTCACGGCTTACGGCAACCGCAGGGACCAGTACCTGGCAGCCGCAGCCCGGGGAACCCCGGTCTATGTCCTGGAACCTGGTGTCCTGGCCCGGCGGGCCATCGCATTCAAGGAAGCGTTCCAGGAGGTCCTTCCGGACATCGGATGTTATTATGCCATGAAGAGCAACAACGCCCCCCAGGTGTCCAAGGAGATGATCAGGTTAGGTTTCGGCCTGGACGTATCCTCGGGCCTGGAACTGGGAGAGGCCCTTGACCTGGGTTGCCGGGATATCGTGTTCTCAGGTCCCGGCAAGACCGCCGGAGAACTGGCTCTGGCAGTTGACCATGCACGGGAAACAACGGTTCTTATGGACAGCTTCGGCGAACTGGACCGGCTGGAAACCGCAGCTGCTGCCAACGGTGTGGCGATACGGGCAGGGGTCCGTCTTACCGACAACCCCCAGGGGCTCTGGCGCAAGTTCGGGATCCCCCTGGAATCCCTGCCTGAATTCTGGAACAGGATCAAGTCCTGTTCCCATGTCCAATTCAGGGGGCTCCAGTTCCACGCGTCCTGGAACATGAACCCCGACCGGCAGGTGGCGTTCATCCGGTCCCTGGGAAAGGCTTTGGCTGCCATGCCCGGGGATTTCATCAATGCCCTGGGTTTCATCGACATGGGCGGCGGGTACTGGCCGCCCCAGGGAGAGTGGCTGGTGTATGACGGGACCCCCGAAGGTATTCTGGATAAAGCCCGGAGAAAACCGGGCCGGTCTCCCCTGGATCACTACCGGTTTCCCGGGGTTCCCATCCAGGTCTTTGCAAAGGCCCTGGGAGGGGCTGTAAAGGAGTTCATCTTCCCCCTGACCCGGTGCAGGATCTGCTTTGAACCGGGCCGCTGGATCTGCAACGACGCCATGCACATCCTGATCACCGTGGTGGACCAAAAAGCCCCGGATCTGGTCATCTGTGACGGTGGGACCAACGCCGTGGGGTGGGAGCGGTATGAAACCGACTACTGCCCGGTGCTGAACCTGTCGCGCTGGGCCCTGGAGGAAAAGCCGTGCCACGTTCTGGGATCCCTGTGTACCCCCCACGATGTCTGGGGGTACACGTACTGGGGATCTGACATCCAGCCCGGCGATATTCTCATGATTCCCTGCCAGGGCGCCTACACCTACAGCCTGCGGCAGACTTTTATCAAGCCGCTTCCGCCGCTGGTCGTCCTGTAACTGCCAAGCGTTTTCTGATCTGCTTCCCGTGATTAGAAGAGTTAACCCAGTTTCTGGCACAGGGTTTTTGCATACTGCCGGCAGGCCTTCATGCCTTCGTTGGTTTTCATCATGGATTCGGTAAGGTTCAGGGGCCCCAGATCCACCATGTCCATCTTGAACACGTGCATCATGGTGTCAAATACCATGGGAGCCGCTTCACCGCTGTGGGTGTGGGAGCCGAAAGCCCCGCCATTTTTTCCGTTGTTCCTACCCTGCTGAAATATGCCACAAGCGCCTTTTTCATACCGTCTCCTTTTGAGTTTTGACATGGATGATATCTGCTATTCAAGGCGATGCTCCGGGCCTGGATCTGAATGGGCCGAGGGTTGAATCAAGGTATTCGCAACTGTCATGCCATGGAAAAATTTACCGGTATGCGCGGCTTGTGATGCCTGAGACAAGCGCTTCAAGAGTTCCCGGGCACTTCCGGACCCCTGGACAATGGGACGACCCGTTCCCGAGATCGTGGTACAACAAGTGTCTCATGTGTCTCACGACCCTGTCTCGACGGTACAGGTGGAGCAGGCTGCTACCCTTCAAATGTCATCGGGTTGAATTTAAATGTTGAACTTTAGCGGCCTGAAATGGTAAATAATACGCCTCATGCAGGGGGCTCTTTTTTTGGGTCCGGCGGGTATTGCCGGATTAAAAACCCCTAACTGGTTGATGTGTTGGAAAAATTCCGTACTGTGCCCGGGGTGTTTCCGGGGATGGAGGTGCCATGAAAGAGCCCATTGTATCACTGAGAAATATCTCGAAACACTACCACAACCTCACTGTTCTGGACGATTTTTCCATAGATATCTATCCCGGCGAGTTCCTGACCCTTCTGGGGCCTTCAGGGTGCGGCAAAACCACGGTTCTCAGGATTATTTCCGGGCTGGAGAACTGCGACAGCGGCGATGTGATCATCAACGGCATCAACCACAACGCGGTTCCGGCAAGCCGCCGGGACGTGAACACGGTGTTCCAGAGCTACGCCCTGTTTCCCCACATGACTGTGTTCGAGAACATCGCCTTCGGCCTGAAAATCAAGAAAAAAGATGCCCGGGTTATCCGGTCCGAGGTGGCATCGGCCCTGGAGATGGTAAAGCTGGACGGGTACCAGGACCGCAGGATCCACCAGCTCTCCGGTGGTCAGCAGCAGCGGGTGGCCATAGCCCGGGCCATTGTCAACAAGCCTCTGATCCTTCTCCTGGACGAGCCCCTGAGCGCCCTGGACTACCGGCTCAGAAAAGAGATGCGCCTGGAACTCAAACACCTTCATCGGAGGCTGGGCATCACCTTTGTGTTTGTCACCCATGACCAGGAAGAGGCCCTGACCATGTCCGACCGGGTGGTGGTAATAGACCAGGGCAGGATCGAGCAGCAGGGATCCCCGAAATCCATCTACGAGGAGCCGGTAAACCTGTTCGTGGCCAATTTCGTGGGTGAGAGCAACGTGTTCGAGGCCAGGGCCGAGTCCGTGTCCGATGATGCCATGACGGTCCGCATCGAGGGCGTGCCCATGATCATTAAAAACACGAGAAACTTCAATGCCGGGGACAGCCTGAAGATCCTGCTCAGGCCCGAGGACATGAAGATCGAGCGCCAGGTCAACGGATGTCCGCCGCCATTCCTTCATGGAGAGATCGACGAGCTCATCTACAAGGGAACCACCGTGGATATCATTGCCAGGCTCGATTCGGGCAAGCGGGTCCTGACCACGGAATTCTTTAACGAGGATTCCGAAGATATCTACTATGCACCGGGAGAATCTGTCTGCATCTCATGGGTAACCGGCTGGGAAGTGGTGCTGCCCCATGCCTAGGTGGCTTAACTTCAAGACGGTTTGCGTCACTGCCATTGTCTCCTGGATCTCCCTGTTTGTTTTCCTGCTGGCGGCCGGCTATCCCTTTGCCTGGCTGATTTCCAGGTCAGGCCCGCGCGTCAGGCCCGTGCTCCTTCTCATGGTCATCATCCCGTTCTGGACAAGCTCCCTGATCCGCACCTATGCACTGATCATCATGCTAAAGGCC
>JAZDGN010000102.1:0-3197 GCA_043806875.1 Pseudomonadota bacterium | reverse complement strand
GCCAGGTCTGGTCTTCAATGAACAGACCGGCGGCCCCGGCTTTTTCACACTCCTTTACCACACGGATGACATTATTTACATCGCCATATCCTGTATCCATATCGACAAACACCGGTATGTCCACTGCCGAACACAGGTTTTCATATTGCCGGATCGGTTCCATCCCGGAAAGCAGACCGATATCGGGTTTACCCAGCAGGCTGCCGGATGTTCCATAGCCTGCGGCACAGATCGCCTTGAAACCCGCCCTCTCAAGCACTTTTGCAGACAGGCCGTCATGGCAGCACGGTAGAATCAGAATTTCCGGGTCATTGATTAATTTTCTAAATAGCGTTGTTTTTTTCATGAGTTCCCTCATTATCAATTTGTTTATCAAAATAGTACACCCTCCCATATGGAGAAACACATCGGTCACTGCATCAGCGACGGCAACCATGTGCTCAGCGACGGCACAAGCATCGTCAACAGCAGAAACATGAACAACAGGATGATGAATGGAAAAACACCGCGTATAACCTGCCCCATGTTGATATCCTCACGCAGGCCGCTGATGACGTACAGGTTCATTCCGACCGGCGGCGTGACCAGGGCTATCTCCATGTTGACCGTCAAAACGATGGCATACCAGATCGGATCTATATTCAGCATTGACAGAATCGGTGCTACCAGCGGCATGGTCAGAAGAATGATCGAGACTGTCTCAAGGATGCACCCCAGCACCAGCATCAGGACGTTCATGACCAGGACAAACATGAACGCAGACAGCTTCCAGGTGATGATGAGCTCTGTCAGCTTCTGCGGAATTTCCAGAAGGGTCATCACCCGGCCGAAAAGCACAGCGCCGCCGATGATCATGGCGATCATGCAGGAGGTGGTCACAGCTTTCAGGCAGATCCCGGGGATATCCCGCAACTGCAACGTCCGGTAGATAACCAGCGTGATAAAGAGGCTGTAGACCAGCCCTATGGCCGCGGCTTCAGTCGGTGTGCAGACACCGGTGTAAATCCCGCCGATGATCAGAAAGGGGAGGGCAATGCCCCAGATATTGCGCAGGGTCAGCTCAAAACGTTCCTTCCATGAAGCCGGCTCCTGGGGAGCGAACCCGCCGCGTTTGCAGCGGAACACTGCATAACCGATGAGAAAGGCCGTCATTAAAAAGCCCGGCACGATACCGGCTACAAACAGCTTGCCCACGGATTCCTCAGTGACTGCACCATAGATGATCAGGGGAATACTGGGCGGGATGAGAATACCAAGGGTTCCCCCGGCTGCAAGCAACCCCAGGATTAATTTCTTGTCATATCCCCTCTCAACCATGGCCGGATAGGCAACCATGCCGATGGTGGCTGCGGTGGCCGCACTGGAGCCGCTGATGGCCGAAAAAAAGGCACAAGCCAGGATGGTCGCAATGGCAAGCCCTCCCGGCAGATGCCGGACCCATGCGTTCATCACATCAAAAAGATCATCACCGATTTTCCCGGACAAAAGGACATGGCTCATCAAAACGAAAAGAGGAACTGAAACCACTACGAAACTGTCCAGGGAGGAGAAGACGCTGTTGGCTATGATCTTCATGGGCAGGTCATAGAGGCCGACCAGCAGGGTAGACGTTGCCCCGAGGGAGAAGGCGACCGGAAGGCCGGCAAACAAGATACTGAGCAGCGACAAGGCTACAAAGATAAAATTTATCATAGCAATGAATCTCCCCCCCTCTTTCGCGGGATCATGACGGCAACCCGTTCAACGATGGTGAAGGTGAACTGGATGGTGAGCAGAACAAACCCGATGAGCAGCGCCGACTGGGGTATCCAGAGCGGGACCCGCAGCGGTGTTGCAGACACCTTCCCAAAATGCACTGAAGCTGCGATCATTTCATAAGCCTGTACCGAGACAATGGCACAAAAGATAGCTCCTATGGTACTGCTCACAATCTCCATGACTGTTTTTACCTGGCCTGACAGTTTGTCAACCACCAGGTCGACATTGACATGCTTTTTCATCTGGAGGGTGTAGGATGATGCCGCGAGCATGGTCCACATGTACAAATAGATCGAAATTTCCTGGGCCCAGATAGTCGGTGAATTGAAGAGATACCGGCAGACCACCTCATATAAGATGATAAACCCCATGGCAAGCACTCCCAGCCCGCTGATCATTCCCAGGATCAGGTTGCACCCTTCGACCGCTTTTCGGAATTGACCTATCATGATGACTCCTTTCTTTCTGATTATTTGACTTCCCTGGCCAGAAGTTCCTTGGCCAGGGTCAGAAGCTTGTTGCCGATGTCACCGGTGTTGTTAAGGTAAACCTGCTGAACAGGGTTGGTTGCCGCGATAAAAACCTGGCGGTCGGCAGCCGTCAGCCTGTAAATCCGGACACCGTTCTCTGCCAGGGTCTTTTCTGCTTTTGCCTCAGACTCGGCAACAGACTGACGGATTGATTCTTCTGCAACCTTTCCGGCCTTAAGGATAACCTCCTTTTCACCCTCAGTCAGTTTCTTCCACCAGTCCAGGTTCGCCTGGACAATGAACTCGGGCGTAGCATAATTGGCCATGGTCATGAATTTCTGGACTTCCATGAGTTTCCGGGAAACCGCGGCAGGCATGCCGGTTGTCCCGCCGTCAACCGTTCCCCGCTGCATGGCCATGTACATCTCCGAGGAACTCATCACTGTGGGTGAAGCGCCCAATGCCTGGAGTGTCTCGGAATCTCCGCTGCTGAACGTGCGCATTTTCAGCCCGGCGAAATCCTGGGGTTTTGTAATGGGATGCTTGTTGTTGAAAAACTGGACATACCCGTAATCAACCCAGAATACCGTTTTAACCTGTTTCTTCCGGAACTCCTTATCGAGAATCTCGTCAGCTCCGGCTTCGATAAAATTCTTGATCGAGGGAAGCTCGTTAAAAATAAACGGGACTTCAAAAATGTCTGTAGCCGGTATCATCCCGGACCATTTGTTGATCGGAATGATTCCCATTTCCATCAATTCATTTTGGAGTGCTTCCACGACCTCGGTATCCTTGAACAGCTGGGCAGAATGGAACACCTTAAGTTCCATCTCACCCTTGGAGTACTCACTGACTTTTGCGGCAAAGATATCCAATCCTTTTGAGATATGGTGGGATGGGGGTAGCTGGTTTGAAAGCCGGAACACCGTCTTGGCCCAGGCAGGGAAAGCTCCTCCTGCAACAAAAGCC
>JAZDGN010000101.1:0-7094 GCA_043806875.1 Pseudomonadota bacterium | reverse complement strand
TCCTGAAAACAACCGCAACATTCCGGTGATTCCCCAGATCCTGGGCAATTCACCCGAAGATTTTATTCATCTTGCCAGGGTCATCGCTGACCTGGGGTATGGCACCGTGAACTGGAACCTGGGGTGTCCCCACTCCAAGGTAGCCAAAAAACGGCGAGGTTCAGGACTGTTGCCCTGGCCCGATGATATTGACGCCTTTCTTGATGCTGTCATGGGAAAGATTTCCTGCGGTCTTTCATTGAAAGTGAGGCTGGGGAGAGGGGATGGTTCGGAAATCTTCAGGCTGCTGCCGGTTCTTGATAACTATCCGCTGGATGAAATCATTGTCCACCCCAGGACCGGTGTACAGATGTATACGGGTGTTGCGGATGTGGATGCCTTTGACCGGATCCGGAAGCAGACCCGTCATGTTCTGGTCTACAACGGCGACATTACAGGGCCCGGATTTTTTGGGACCGTGCAGACCCGGTTCCCCGAGATCCGGCGGTTCATGATCGGCCGGGGTGTCCTGGCCAATCCGTTTCTTCCCTCACAGATCAAGGGGACGTCCCGGGATTTTGGGCAGGATCTGGATGTTCTGAGAGCGTTTCATGACGACCTTTTCGGGGAGTACTGCCGTTTTTTGAAGAGCCCCATCCATCTCACAGGCAGGATGAAGGGCATCTGGTCGTTTCTTGCTCTGTCCTTTGATGACTGTCATAAGGCGCTGAAGCGCATACACAAGTCGGAACAGGTCCGGGACTATACCGCCGCCGTGGATCTTTTTTTCCACGGGAAGCCCCGATTTAATCCCCAGCTTTAGAATTGTCGGCTGCCATGGCAGTCGGATCTCAACCATGAAAGCCAGGAGTGCCGGCCCGGAACCCCATGGTTGATCCATCCCCTTTTTTTGGACCGGACCGGCACGGGACTCCTTAACGGACTACAGCCTGTCAGAACGCTGCCCTTTCTCTTTTCAGTGATGTTATTTCCTCTACAGACAGCCCCAGGATATCCCTGAGGACTTCTTCAGTGTGCTGGCCCAAAAGAGGTGCAGGTGTGAGAACCTCGGCTGGTGTTTCGGACAGGTTGATGGGGGAACCGATCACTTTTATGGGGCCTGCAACAGGGTGGTCGATCTCACGGATCATCCGCCGGGCCCCGGCTATGTGTTCGTCTTCGACAACATCCTTGACCGTGTAGATCTGGGCGCAGGGGATTTTCCGGGAAACCAGGAAATCAACGGCTTCCCGGACCTTTCTGCCGGATGCCCAGCTGTCTACGATCTGTTTAATATGCTCATGGGCTTTTACCCGGTCATAATTATCCTTGAATTTCGGGTCGTCCAGCAGGTCTGTGCGGTTTATGGCCTTACAGAAAGCCTCCCAGAGTTTGTTATTACCGACGGCGATAATGATCCAGCCGTCTTTTGCCCTGAATGTGTCATAAGGATATATGAACTCGTACCGGTTGCCTGTCCGTTGAGGTATCCTGTTTTCCACAATGTAGATCTGGATAATGGTCTCCATGGCAGAGACAACCGAGTCCACCAGTGAAATGTCGACCTTCTGCCCTGCCTTTCCATTCCGCACGGCCAGGAGGCTCGTAAGGATTCCGATGCAGGCGCTCAGTCCTGCCAGCACATCGGCTATGGCCGTGCCGGTGCGTGTCGGGGGGCTGTCTGGCCATCCGGTGATGCTCATGATGCCTCCCATGGCCTGGCCGATGATGTCATACCCTGGAAAATCCTTGTAGGGTCCGGAATGGCCGAATCCGGAAATGCAGGAATAGACCAGGTCGGGGTTCAGGGCTTTTAGGGTCTCATACCCGAGTCCCAGTTTTTCCATGGTTCCTGGTCTGAAATTTTCGAAAACAACATCAGCCTTCTTTACCAGTTTCAGGAAGATTGCTTTGGCCTCCGGGTGTTTCAGGTCAAGGACAACGCTTTTCTTGTTGCGGTTCAGGTTCATGAAATAGGCGCTCTCCTCGCCTATGAACGGGGGATACCGCCGTGAATCGTCACCCTGTTCCGGGACTTCTATCTTAATGATTTCAGCGCCCATGTCGCCAAGCAGCATGGTGCAGAAAGGCCCTGCAAGGACCCGTGTCAGATCTAAAATCCGGATGCCGTTCAATGCTCCTGTTCTGTTTGTTTCAACCATCAATGCCTCCAGAGTGGGGGGGTAGTAGGTCATTCCCGTAAACGACGGGTTACATAAGTTCGGTACGCCGTGCTCTGGCCCTGCGACGGACAGCATAGAGGATAACCATCAGCACGAGGGAAGCCATCGACAGCCACACGCCCGGCAGAACCGCCAGGACGGCCACGATCAGCCAGGCCCCTTTATCCAGGATCCAGCTTCCGAAAATCCGCATTCCACCAAAAAGATTGGCAAAGGCAAGGACAAACAGGATGCCGCTGAAACCTGCCCACAGGAATGCATTGATTCCGTTCTGGGCCAGGATTCCGGGATAGATAATGAAAAGGAACGGAATAACATAGGTCACCGCCCCTAATGAAAGGGCATACCTGGCTGTCTCCGCCCAACCGGTCCCGGCGATTCCGGCACCGACAAAGACCGCGATGCAGACCGGCGGTGTTATGACGGACAGGGTGGCGTAATAGAAAACAAAAAGGTGGGCTACAAGGGGAGCAATGCCCATCTTGATCATGGCCGGGGCCAGAACGGCTGCAACCAGGACATAAGCGGCGGTTGTCGGAATTCCCATTCCCATGATCATACACACTGCGGCTACGATGACTGCAATGAGGTAAATACTGTCACCTCCCAGGCTGACGATGAGTGAGGACAGGGTTATTCCCAGACCGGTCATGTTGATCATGGAGACCATGACCTGGGCACCGGCCAGGAGAATGCCGATGACAAAGAGACCCTGGGACGAATCTCTGAAAGCCCTGGAAACCTGCTGCCATGCCGGCTTCAATTCTGCCATGCCGGTAATCCGGGTTATTGGGAATGCGATCAGGGCCGCCGCCATCCCGTAAAAGGCTGCTGTCTGAAGGGCGTTACCATGCAGAATGCCGAAAAAAAGGGCTGCCAGGGATACGGTGACCGGCGCCAGGCGACGCCAGTAAAGAATCTGTTTCCAGGGTGGAACTTCGGTATCGGGCAGGCTCCCGAGGCCATGTTCCCTGGCCATGACATCTATGGTCATGAATACGCCCAAATAGAACAAAAATGCGGGTAGCGCGGCAGCAGCAATGATGCTTACATACTCGACACCCACGATCTCGGCCATGATAAAGGCAGCTGCGCCCATTATCGGCGGTGCCAGCTGACCGCCGGTAGATGCGACAGCTTCTGTTGCCGCAGCCATGGGAGCCGGGTAGTTCAGCCTTTTCATCAGGGGGATGGTGAAGTTGCCCGTGGTAGCCACATTGGCCACAGCACTGCCGCTGACCATGCCGAAAAGCCCTGATGCGATGGTGGCGATCTTTGCACCGCCTCCGGGAGCACGGCCTCCAAGTTTCATGGCCAGGTCTATGAAAGTCTGTCCTCCACCGGTGTTCAGCAGGATTCCGCCGAACAGGGTAAAAGCGGCTATAATCGTAGACGCGACTCCCATGAGCATGCCCCATAGCCCCAGGTCTCCCAGGAACAGGGTTTCGGTGACGAAATATATGTCAAACCCGCGGTGTCCGAGCCTGCCGGGTATATATTCCCCAAGCAGGGCATAGGTCAGCATAAGCAGAACAATGGTTGGAAAAATGTAACCGATGGCCCGCCGGGCTATGTCCAGGATCACAAAGGTCAATGCCGCGGTCATTGCAATATCGGCTTTTCCGGCCATTGGCAGAGTTGTCATGATGGTGTCATAGTTGCAGATCACATAGGTGCAGGCTGTTAGAGAGACAGCTACCATGAGACCGTCGATGATCCTCCCTGCAGGCCGCCAGAGAGTTCCTTTGCCGAGCGGGTAATACAACACTCCGAGACAGATCAGGATTGCCAGAAAGACGGCCCGCTGAATAATACTTTCGAAAGGCCCTGTTGCGCAGGTATACAGAACAAACAGGCTCAGAAGGGTGGAAAGCCATGTGATTCCCTGCTGTCTCAGTTTTTCCAAGGTTTCAGTACTCATCGCAGGTTCCCCGTCGGTATTCGGAAATCGGTCAATAAGGGTTATTGAAGCCGGCGCCAGTCTCGTCCGGCTTCCTTTAAAGTGATCGTTTCGTTTGCCCGTGTTTCCCGGTTATTTCATGAGATTCTCCGGTATGCTGAGTCCCCGTTCCTTCAGATAGCGGATAGTGCCAGGGTGGAGGGGCGAGGTGGCGTACTTGAGAGTCATTTCCGCCAAATCCGCGCCCTGGACGCTGGCCATGGCCGCGGCCTGGGTTGTGGTATCCTCACAGATGGCCTTGACAATGACATAGGCGGTATCCTCACTCAGATCCAGGCCTGCGCTGCAGGCAACGGCGAACCCCCACGTGGTGTAACTGTCGATTCCGGGTCCTGCTCCTGCTGGAACATCCACGATGGAGATTTCGGGCATTTCCTTGCGTATACGACCCGCCTGGTCCTGGGTAAGGGATAGAATGGTAATTGGGGTAAAGGTGGAGATATCCCGGGAAGATGCATCGATTTTCAGACCGGCGCCCGATTTGACATAGCCCTTGATGTTGTTGTCCTTGACGGCGGTGACGATGTCCGTTGTGGAGCCCCTCACATACTCTGGTTTGATCCCCAATGCCTCAAATACCGCTTCGGTCGTCGTTTCTGTTGCAGATCCCTTTAGACCTGGATTGAAACGCTGGCCCGAAAGACCGTCAATGCCTGTGATGCCTGCATCCTTGCGGACGATGGTATTCTGGGGTGCGATAACATACACCCACAGGAGCCTTGACTGGACCGGTTTGTCCTTGAACTCCTGCTTGCCATAGTAGGCCTGGGACAACACGTTGGTAGTAACCAGTCCTATGTCGATCTGTTTTCTTGCAAATCTGCGCAGATTATCCACGGTGGCACCGGTTTCCACCACCGAGGTTTCGAGCCCTGGAACTTTTTCATTGATAACCTGGGAAACGGCGACAAAATAACCGTAGTGACTGGAAGATGCCGATGTGGAACCTATCAGCATCTTCTGGGCAGCTATCGCTGGTTCGAGGGATAAGATTCCTGCAATAATGAGACTTAAAATCATCAACGACATGAACTTCAGCTTTTTTTCCATGATCCTTTCCTCCTTGGGGTTATCAATGGCTGATCACGATCGGCATCATTGGATGATCGCTTCCTTGAACTACCAGTTCCGGGAGGACTCCGGTTCGATGCCTCTCAATTATTTTCCAGGGTTAAAGCCCATTAACCACGAAATCCGCCTTCCTGCTTCAATGATTTTCCGGGCGTAGTCACCGAAGGTTGAGGGATCGGGATGCCTCGCTGTTGTCCAGGCAATATTGACAGCTGCAAAAGCTTCTCCGGTGTAGTTGAACACCGGCGCTGCGACCGCCCTCAGACCCCGTTCCAGTTCCTCGTCGTTGATGGCAAAACCGTTTTTGCGTATTTCCTTCAGCTCTTTAAGGAGCTGTTCACGTGATACAATGGTCCTGTCGGTCCTTGGGGAAAAGCTGATGGCGTCAAGGATTTCTTCCAGTTGTTTGCCGGATACATGGGCCAGGATAGCCTTGCCCATGCTTGCGCAGAATACGGGCAGCCGGTCTCCGACATTGATGTTGATGTTCACCAGGTAGTCGGACATGACCCTTTCCACAAAAACAATTTCGGAACCGTTGAGTATTGACAGGTTGACGGTTTCGCCGGTTTCGTCCCTAAGGCGCTGAAGGATGGGCAGGGCAGACTGCCTCAGGTTCAAGTTCTTAAGGGCGGACAGGCCGAGGGCAGCAAGTCTGGTCCCATACCGGTACTGCTTCCCGTTGTCTGCCATTTCAACTAGGCCAAGGGTTTTCAAGGTCTTAAGTATCCGGAAGCAGGTTGTTTTCTTGTAACCAGCCAGCCGGGAGATTGTCTCCAGATTCAGGAGTTTCTCCGTACTGTGAAGACAGTCCAGAATGACAAAACACTTTTCAATGGATTGAATATGGTCCTTGTCTGTCATGTCGAGTCCTTATAATTTATTCCGTATTGCGGAATTTTTTCAATATTTATTCTGCTATGAGGAATTTTTTAGCAAAAAGGGCATGGTGGTGTCAAGGGAAAATTACCGGGAGTTTTTTTATTCTATCGGCTTTGTTTGCATTGCCGTGCTGCGCGGTATCTTCTTTTACGACGAGATACTGCTGAGGAGTGATTCTTCCGGCCTGGGAAGGCAGTCCCTGTTTTTCAGCGGATACGGGGTGGCGGGGGTCTTACTCCAGGGCCTGGCCCCGGGTAAAGACCATGAGGCTGCCGCTCCAGTTTCCTGTAAGGGCGACCCCTGCAAGGATTGCCCCCGCGCTTTCGGCCCTGATCCACTGCAGATCTTTGGCGGCTATCCCCGGGAACCAGGCGTCATGGGTACCGATGGTCTTCTGCTTCGGTCCGATCAGTATCTGGACGCTGTCCAGAGCACCGCCGCTGCCCATGGCTGTCAGGGTCACGGTTATGGCCGACTGGCTGAAATTGGTCAGGGCCAGGCCGTTATAGGCCAGGGACTCGGTAAAATCGCTGTAAAAGAACCCAAGGGCCGACCCCAGGCCCTGGGGAAGGATGAACTCGGTGATGCCACCACCATAGGTGTTCTCCTGGGACTGGCGGATCAAGAGATCCGGGCTGCCGAAGGAGACCATTCCTGTTCTGGCGTCAGAACTCAGGGTCTTCAGGTCGATGAGGGACCTGGCGCCCGCAGGTGTGTTGTGAACCCCAGAGTAGACCTGGGCTCCGTTTTCCCCATATAGGATGACCTGGATCTGGGCTTCGGCTGTCCCTGTGTTATCAACCTGGAGGAAATCGTGCCATTCGGCATACCCGTTGGTGATATGGGAAATATATGCCTGGTAATTTGAGGTTTTGAGCCCGGTGCCGATCTGCAGCGCCTGGGTAAACACCATCAGGCCTCCGCTCGAATCGCCGGTAATGGCTACTCCGGCCAGATAGGGACCGGCGCAGGTCGCCTTGATCCATCTCAGATCGTCGGCGGTTATCCCCGGGAACCAG
>JAZDGN010000100.1:0-8474 GCA_043806875.1 Pseudomonadota bacterium | reverse complement strand
CTTGCCCAGTTCCTTGCCCCTGTCCTTCCCCCGGTCCTTGCCCCGGACCTTGCCCCGGTCCTTGCCCCGGTCCTTTCCCCGGTCCTTGCCCCGGTCCTTGCCCCGGTCCTTGCCCCGGCCCTTGCCCCGGTCCTTGTTCCGGTCCTTGTTCCGGCCCTTGCCCCGGTCCTTGCCCCGGTCCTTGCCCCGGCCCTTGCCCCGGTCCTTGTTCCGGTCCTTGCCCCGGCCCTTGCCCCGGTCCTTGCCCCGGCCCTTGCCCCGGCCCTTGCCCCGGTCCTTGCCCCGGTCCTTGCCCCGGTCCTTGCCCCGGTCCTTGCACCGGTCCTTGCCCCGGTCCCTGTTCCCCTACTGAATGTCCCGGGGTGTCCGAATCTGTCGGCAGGGCTTCTGAGGCTTTATTCAGGATTTCTTTGATCTGCTGGACAATGGTTGAATCGGCGTCATACAGATGCTGCCGTGCATTGGAGAGATACTCGGAGATGGTTTTTAAAAGTTCCGCAGCTTTGCTCAGATCAATGGAATCGTTTTTCATGGATTCGGCAAAGGAGTTCAGCAGGCTGTTTTTGGCCTCTTCGGACATGTCAAAGGTATTGTCCGAACTGATGGTTATATTCTCCGGGTTCTGTGTCTGGGGGGACAGACGGCTCAGATCATCAATTATGGACGATTTTACACTGGAAAAATTTCGTCGTTTAAGCCGCAGTTGGCGTGCATCATCCGCCGTGTCCCAGATGGATCGTATTAACTCGTCTGTGTCAAGCGCGTTAACGGTTTCAAGGGAGAAGTCACTGGTATACCTGGCCCTGATAGCAAAGATAAGTTTGTGCTTTACGGAATTTTCCTTGTAGTTAAGGCTTGCTATGGCCTTGTCGATCCCCTGGAGCGTTATGGATGTGCTGCCCACTGCTATGGTCTCCCCAAATAATCAGTATTCTGACAGTTGGGGTCATTATGGTATAAAAATCTGGGAAATACAACATGGTTTGCCCAGGTTCCCGATTCTGTCCATGGTTTTTGTCTGGAATCTGCAGGTTTTCAGGGGCAATGGAAAGTGTAATTCTGTCAAGCTGTTAACGCGGGAAAACCAGTGAAAGTTTTTTCAGGGATTGATGGATTTCTTTGTTTCCAGGATTGAAAAAACTAAATATTGTGCTAACATGCATGACCATGTGCAACGTTCTGACCATAACAAACCCAAATGGAGGCAGCGGCAAGACTGTCACAGCTCTGAATCTGGCAGCCTCCCTTGCCCTGTTCGGGAAAAGAACCCTCCTGGTGGACTGCGACCCCTGTGCGGGTGCAACGGCATGCTCAGGAAAAGACGCAGCCGAAGGAAACAAGGATATCAGTTCTGTCCTTTCAGGTAAGTGCGGGGTAATGGATGCAGCGTGCCGGACAGATATCAATCGACTGTTTCTCCTGCCTTCCAGTTTGAATCTGCTTCATGTTTCATTAAAACTGTCTCTGCACCCAGGGAATGAGAAGATGCTCAGGCTGTTTCTTGAGGATGTCAAAGACAGCTACGACTATATCATTATCGATTCACCATCGTCCCACAGTTTTCTGACGTTGATGGCCATGGCTGCAGCCGATTGGCTGATCGTGCCCATGCAGTGCCGGAAACAGGACCAGGACCAGCTCAATGCCCTGCTGAGGATGATTCAACATATCCGGACCCGGTTGCAGGTCAGGCTTAAAATAGCAGGGCTGCTGTTCTGCAACAATCCGGTTTTGGATGCAGTGGATGGATTTCTGTCAACAAAGGAGATGGAGGGTGTTGCCGGGATTGTTTATCCGACCCGGATCCCCTGTGATGATACCGTGGTCAGGGCTGCTGAAACAGGCAGGCCGGTAGCTCTGATGGATGTGGGAAGTCCCGGGGCAAAAGCTTATCTGGATTTTGCAAGGGAAGTCATTTCCTTTTTCAACTAATGGGGTGTTTATGATGAAGATAACACAACCGGAAACAATTATGGTCAGCGAAAAAGAATTTATCGACACCATCAATGCCGAGTTGGACTGGGGCGCCATGGAGGCAATGCTCCTGGAAAAACACAATTTTCATCTAAGGGATGATGTGGCCTACAAGGGCGGGGATCTTGTAGTTCACAAGAATCAGATCGCCTATAAGCTTGATTTTGAAATCAAGCTTTCACTCTCTGTCATTGTAGGCAGGGATGGTGAATGTCTGGATATAACCTCCTCTGCCGAAGCGGAACCTGGCGACGAAAGCTCCTTGGATCTGTTTGCCGATGACGGGGGGAATGCTGTCGGGACCATCGACAATGCTGGGGCTGCTTCAGATTTTTCCAGCATGGCTTCCACCCTTGCAGAAATGATTTCAGACATCAACCAGGAGGGTGAATAATGGATTCGGGCGGCAAATCTGGAAAAGAGTTGACCCACGCCTTTGTCAGGGCCCAGCTGGATGAAATTCTTGCGGCTGAGATCACTTCGCTCATTGAGATTGATGCGGATCTTCTGGTTCTCTCCTATAATGTGGCCACCCTCTCATGCATCCTGCTGGCTGTGGAGCGGGAGCGGGAGATAAAAACTTTCAAGGATTCTCCTCCGGAGCGGTATACACATGAATCCTTTTTGGAAGAGCTGTACGAGATCGGTCTTGAACAGGATATGGGCCTTTCCAGAGCCATTGATTCGGTTATTGAAAAGGGGTATCTGAGCGAAAACGGCAATGGGGAGATACGGGCAGAGGTTTCGGCTTATACCATGGTGGGTTTTCTGGATACAATTTTTCCTGGAATGCAGGGTATGAACCTCATTGCCTTTGTTATGCAGATGAACGATGAGGTCGTGTCTGGAAGGAAGAGCCTTGAAGATGCCAAGGCCAGTTTTGCCCAGACCCTCAAGTCAAGGGGGGTTGCCGTATCCAGGAAAAAGGCTGAGCAGAAGGCGACGGAGCTTGCCAGTGAAAAGTCCGGTGATTTTCAGACCAAGGACGTGTCTCGCAGACTCAAGGAAGCCAATGCTCTCAGGAGTTCATCTCTTAAGATGAAACGAACTCTTCAGAAGCCAACAGTCTATTCCAGCGATGGGCATGAAGCCGGACGGGTGACTATTAAAACCCTTTTTGATAAGGGTTCAAGCACGGAGGACCTGGTTACGGAAAAGGCTATGCTGGAGGCCAGGGCCAAGGCAGAGGAATTGGCCAGGTTGGAAGAACGCATCCAGGAAGCTGAAAAGAAAACAAGGGAGATCGAACTCCGGGAACAGGAATTGAAAGCCGCCCAGGAAACTTTGCGATTGGCCGAGGAAAAGGCGGCGCTTATCCGGCAGCGGGAACAAGAAATGGCTGCCCGGGAGGTTGAGCTGAGGGCCATGGAGGCAAAACTCAGGGCCGAAGCCAAAGAGCAGGAGACTATTGAGACTGAAGACGAAGACACCGACACCGATGACGACATTGAATCCAGGATAGCCGCTTTTGAGGCTGAACTGGCCATGCCGTGTCCCCTGTGTGGCAAGGGGCAGGTGGTGTCTGAGAAAACTTCAAAGAATAAGGACTATTTCACCTGCACCAACACCGAGTGCAGGTTCGTCAGTTGGGAAAAACCCTACCACTTTTCCTGTCCGTTGTGCAGAAATCCTTTTTTGATCGAGATGACTACCCCGTCAGGGGGTAAAGGTCTGAAATGCCCCAGAGCGTCGTGTTCATTCACCCAAGACTCCCTGGCAGATCCATCCCAGGTCAGGGCAGGGGCGCCAGGGGCTCCGGTACGAAGGAAAAAGCTGGTACGAAGGGTTAAACGAAGGAGTTGATGAAACCTATATTCAGAGATAACAGGCTTGACACCCTGTATGATAAGGCAGAATCCGGAACCCGTTTTTCCCGTGAAGACGGGATTCTTCTTTTTAATACCCAGGATCTTATCGGGGTGGGGACCCTTGCAGACAGGGTACGGCGACAACGCCACGGCAACAGGGCCTTTTACGTTTATAACCAGCACCTCAACTACACCAATATCTGTAAAAACCGGTGTCAGTTCTGTGCCTATGCCGTGGATTCAGGTCAGCAGGGTGCCTATTGCTGGACCATGGAAGAGATCGAAAAAAGGCTCATGGACCGCATTGACGAACCTGTTGATGAGATTCACATTGTTGGAGGACTGAACCCGGCCCTGGATTTCGACTACTTCACAGATCTTCTGAAAACCGTGAAACGGGTGCGCCCAAAAGCCAGCATCAAAGCCTTCACCTGCGTGGAGATCGACTACCTGTCCGGGATTTCAGGCCTCAGTGTGGATGATACAATCCAGGCCCTCAAGGAAGCAGGTCTGGACATGCTGCCCGGTGGGGGCGCCGAAGTCATGAGTGACCGGGTCCGGAAACGGATTTTCCCCAAAAAGATCGGGAGCACCCGGTGGCTTGAGATCATGGAAGCCGTACACAGGTCCGGCCTGACTTCCAATGCCACCATGCTCTATGGGCACATTGAAACCCTGGAGGAGCGCGTGGACCACCTTATTGCCCTGAGGGATCTCCAGGACCGGACCCAGGGCTTTTCAGCGTATATTCCCCTTGCGTTTCATTCAAAGAATACGCTTTTGTCCCATCTGCCGGCCACAACGGCCGTTGATGACCTCAAGAATGTGGCTGTTGCCCGTCTCATGCTGGACAATTTTCCTCACATCAAGGCCTATTGGGTGATGATTGGAGAAAAACTGGCCCAGGTGGCCCTGGCCTTCGGAGCCGACGATCTGGACGGCACCATCATCGAGGAGCGGATAACCCACACGGCCGGAGCCACATCGGCAAAAGGCCTGACCCGCAGCCAGATGGAAACCATGATCCGCACTGCCGGGTTTACCCCGGTTCAGCGGGATTCCTTTTACCGGCCCGTTGCCCATTGACCAGGAACTGCCATGACATTTTCCCAAGATGATTTGAGCCCCATTCTGGACAAGGTGTCCGGGAATCAACGGATAACCATGGATGAAGGGCTTGCCCTTTATGACCGGGCAGATCTTCTGACCCTGGGCAGGCTGGCAGATCAGCGCCGGTTTCTCCTTCACCCGGAAAAGATGGTAACCTTTGTGGTTGACCGGAACATCAATTATACCGACATCTGCTGTTCCGGGTGCAGGTTCTGTGCTTTTTACAAGACCCCGGACAGCGATGACGGCTATGTGATTTCAAAGCAGGTTCTGTTTGACAAGATCCAGGAGACCCTGGATCTCGGGGGGACACAGATCCTGCTTCAGGGGGGGATGAACCCGGCCCTGAGTATGGATTACTACCTGGACCTGCTCAGGAGCATAAAGGAGCGCTTCCCCATACATATCCACGGATTTTCCCCGCCCGAGATAGCCTATATGGCTGACAGATCCGGCATGACCCTGAAAGAGACCATAGCCCTGCTCAAGGACGCAGGACTGGGTTCCATTCCAGGCGGCGGTGCCGAAATTCTGTGCGATGAGATCCGGAAAATCGTTTCTCCGGGCAAGTGCTCTACAGATGTGTGGCTGGACGTGATGCGCCAGGCCCACGGCCTGGGACTCCGGTCCAGCGCGACAATGATGTTCGGGCACCTGGAAGAGCCCCGGCACATCCTGGAGCATCTCCGGCGGATCCGGGACCTGCAGGAAGAGACCCATGGATTCACGGCCTTCATCCCCTGGACATTCCAGCCGGACAATACCCGCATTGCCGTGGAAAAAACAGGGGCGGCAACCTACCTGAGAGTTCTGGCCCTGAGCCGTCTCTTCCTGGACAACATTGATAATGTTCAGGCATCCTGGGTAACCCAGGGTGACAAGATCGCCCAGACAGCCCTTTTCTTTGGCGCCAACGACATGGGCTCCACCATGATTGAGGAAAACGTGGTCGCTTCCGCCGGGGTCCATTTCATGCTCCCTGAATCGGAGCTCCGGCGCCTCATCGAAACAGCAGGATTTACGCCCAGACAGCGGGATTGCTTTTACAACCTGCGATGAACGGACATGTCCCAGAAGTCAGAATTGTACGGCCCGGATCCCGGATGGAGATTCACAGGGCCGGCTGGGTCCTTGTTGATCCGGAACGCATCCTTGCCAACGGATACGTGCTGGTGGAAGACGGGGTGATCCGGGAAGCGGGGCTGACACCGGCCCGGCCCGGATCCGGGACCAATGTTGTTGACCATGGTCCGGGCGTTATCATGCCGGGTCTTGTCAACGCCCATGTTCACCTGGAACTCACGGCATTCAGGGGGGCAATTCCATTTACAGGCGGATTCCAATCCTGGGTCAGGGACCTCCTGATCCAGAGAGATGCTGCCGGAAGAGATCACCTTGAAACCATGGCCGGATATGGGGCAGCCGAACTCCTGTCCACCGGGACCCTGGTTGCCGGCGAGATCTCAACCCTGGGAATTACCCAAGATGGTTTTTCGGCCTCGGGACTGTCCGGTGTCTGGTTCCAGGAACTCCTGGGATCGCATCTTCCGGAAACAGGCCTGCCCCTCAGGGATCCGAAGTCGAGGATTCATCTGTCCCTGGCAGGTCACGCTCCCCATTCAACCTCACCGCAGCTCCTTGGGGAGATCAAGGATGCCACCCGGCATAAGTCCCTGCCCATGTCCATTCACGTGGCAGAGTCCGGGGCAGAGTCAGAATTTATCAGGACCGGCACAGGACCCTGGGCTGATTTTCTGGAGGAGCGGGGGATTGTTGTTTCTGACTGGCCGGTGCCAAGCCCGAGCCCTGTCCAGTACTTGCACAAACTGAACCTGCTTGATCCGTTGACCCTGGCTGTACATCTCCTGGACGTTGATGCCCGGGACCTGGATATCCTGGACCGGACCGGGACAAGGCTGGTGGCCTGTCCCCGGAGCAATCTCAATCTCCACGGCCGTCTTCCCGACATTCCCGGATTTCTTGCCCGGGGCCTGAAGCCTGCCCTGGGAACGGACAGCCTTGCCAGCAACGATTCCCTAAGCCTGTTTGACGAGATGGCTTTTGTGGCTTCCCGGTACGCCGGCATCCGTCCTGCAGATATCCTGGCCATGGCCACCGGATACGGCTCACGGGCCCTGGGCATGGAAGGCCATGCCGGTTCCCTGGCCCCGGGCAGGCAGGCTTCTTTTATTTACCTTCCCATACAGGCAGCTTCTCCTGAAGCGCTGTTAGAAAGAATTATCCGATATGACAATTGAAAAACTGACCCTGGGGAAAATTGACTATATTAACGCCTCGCCTGTTTACTACGGCCTGGATAACGGGCTTCTGCCAGACTGGATCGAAATGATCGAAGGGCCTCCGGCTGTTCTCAACGCCATGATCTCCAGAGGAGAACTGGCCATGAGTCCGGTCTCGTCGGCCTATTACGGCCTGAATCATAAAGACCTGCTGATTTTGCCGGATCTTTCCATTTCCTGCCATGACCGTGTGCTGAGCGTAATTCTCATGAGCAATTACCCCCTGAAAGACCTGGACGGCAGGCAGGTTGTTTTGACCGAGGATTCCGCCACCGCAAAAAACCTGGTCCGGCTTATTCTGGCCCGGAACCGGGTAAAACCGGAGTTCTCCACCCGGCGCCTGAGAAGCCTTGGAGATGTACCGGACAATGCCGACGCAGCCCTGATCATCGGGGATGCCGCCCTGACCCGGAACTGGGAGGAGCGGTTCAGTATTCGCATGGACCTGGGGGAAGTCTGGCATCAGATGACAGGGCTGCCCTTTGTATTTGCCCTGTGGGTGGTCAGGCGTTCCTTTGCCCTGGATCATCCCGGGACTGTCAAGGCAGCCCTGGAGCTGTTTTACAGGTCCAGAACCAGGGGGTACGATCACCTGGACCAGGTAATCCGGGCCGGGGCCGCAAAGCTCTTCCTGCCGGAACCCAGAATCCGGGAATATTACGCCTGCCTGTTCTGTGACCTGGACGGAATGAAGGTCACGGCCCTGGACCGGTTTTTTTCATCCCTGTACCAGGAGAAGATATTCGCCGATCCTGTGAAACTGGAGTTTTTCAGGATATAGATCATCAGGCCTGCGACTCTAAAACAAGCGGAGCCGTTGCCTTCCGTTCAAGACATTTCACCTCAATCCGGCATTACCAGATTGCAGACCGTAATCGGATGCGAAAAGCCTTTTACACGGATGAACTTCTTTCTATCGTGGTGACGATCCTGTGAATTTGGAGTTTTTCAAGGTGCAGGGTGTCAGGTTCAGGACAGGCGGCCGGATTCCGGTGCGGCAAACAGCGGAGAACTGGATCCGGTCATCAGGCCTGCTTTCACTGCTTTTTCAAAAAACAGGTGGATGGCTGCCTCACCGATGGCTCCCAATTCCTTTGAGAACTGGTTGACATACAGGCAGATGTGCTGGTTGATGACCTCGTCGTCCAGTTCCTTTGCGTGCTTTCGGATATACTCCATGCCGGCATCCGGGTAGGCATCGGCATAAAGGATGCTGCGGTGTATCAGATCCTCAATCCGTGCGGCAGTCACCGGCCCCAGGCTCCGCCGGATGGCGATGCAG
>JAZDGN010000099.1:0-7458 GCA_043806875.1 Pseudomonadota bacterium | reverse complement strand
AGCCATTCGCCCCTGCCACACCCCAGGTCTAAAGCGGATGGTTCGGGATATGTCTTACATATGAATTCTAAAAGGGGAATATAAACAGAAGCACGGCTTTTAATGAGTTCGCGTGGGCCTCTATATTTTTCTTCAAACGCTCGATAAAAATTATCCATTATATCACAGATACCTTAATGACTGGTTCCATCCACAAGCAGCCAACAAACTGGCTTTTTTCTGAATTGATAACGTTAAACACCAGGGCCAGATCCCGCCATTCATAATTTCCGGTCAGATGATTTTCCAGATCATGAAGAGCAGTGGTAACGGAATAACTTCCAACCCCGAGGTTAATCGGGAAAAAAATACTGAATTCATATTCAGAATCTTTAACAGGGTTTTGGATTATCTGTTTCGTATGCCAGGTGTTGGTCCC
The DNA here is from genome assembly GCA_043806875.1 of Pseudomonadota bacterium. Classification (GTDB taxonomy): domain Bacteria; phylum Desulfobacterota; class Desulfobacteria; order Desulfobacterales; family Desulfobacteraceae; genus JAZDGN01. The sequence continues at coordinate 7,040 of JAZDGN010000099.1, read as the reverse complement.
GTAAATGGTCTGTCCCAACCGGTCTTTTATAGCAAAACCCAGAACTAGTGTATCAAGATTGTCATGGACATGAACCCTGATTCGAAGTTCAGCCAGTTCGCCTACCAGGACGTATTCAGCCAATTCACCTTTGCTGTTATGAAAAGAGATCTGTTTGACTCTGGTCTGGCCCGTGCCTGAGACAGTCTGTTTTTTCCCTGAAGCCAGCTCCCTGACCTCCAAAGTAGAATTTTCTTTTTTGGCAATCAGGGCGTTGTAATAATCTGTGATTTCATCAGGTTTGCCATCTTTGATTATAAATCCATGTTCGATAAGCAAGGCCCGGTCACAAAGGGATTGCACCGCAGATCTGTCATGGGAAACAAATAAAAGAGTTGTGCCCATATCCCTGAACTTTTTTATACGATCAAAGCTTTTATGCTGGAAATAGGCATCACCAACAGATAACGCTTCATCAACAATGAGTATTGCCGGACGTTTGGCAGTTGCCAGGGCAAATGCCAGCCTTACCTGCATTCCGCTGGAGTAGGTTCGAACGGGTTGGTCAAAGTAGGTTCCTATTTCTGCAAAATCTTCTATCTCCGGGATAAGCTGCTCAATCTCTTTGGACTTAAGACCCTGCAGTTGTCCGGAAGCGTAGCAATTCTGCCTTCCGGTAAACTCCGGGTGAAAGCCCATGCCCAGTTCCAATAGCGCGGAGACGCGTCCTTCTATTTTGATGGTTCCTGTTGTAGGCATAGTTGTACCGGTGATAATTTTAAGCAGTGTGCTTTTCCCGGCCCCATTCACCCCGATAATTCCGACAGCCTGACCTTTTTCAACTTCAAATGATATGTCTCGCAGAACCCAGATGAGCTCGTGATGCACTCCCATGCCGAACCATTCGGCCATACGGCCATATTTATGGGCGTAACGTTTATAGGCTTTACTGATGTTGTGGATATGAATCATTGTCTGTGGATCCCTGAAAAATATTTTATCTGTTACAATTCATCCACAATTTCTCCCTGGAGTTTATGAAAGGCATAAACTCCGAGGATTGTAAAAAGCAGTCCCAGCAGGCAGGGGTAGATCAGGCTGGTCCAGTCGGGTAGCGCATGTTCGAGGAAAACGTTTTGGTAGGCTTGAATCAAGGCCCAGAGTGGATTCCAGTTCAGGATTTTTCTGACCGCCGGCGGCAAGGTGGCGGCAATATAGACAATGGGTGTCAGCCAGAACCAGAATTGCAGGATCACCTGAACGCTTTGTTGAATATCGCGGTAAAAAACGTTAATGGTCGCGAGCAGCATTCCTAGGCCGATGGTAAACAGAAGTTGGATCATCAATACCGGAATGGCGCCCAGAAGCACATAGCCCGGAAAAGAGGCTGTAAGGAGAAGAAAACACAGGTAAAGCCCAATGATGATGGAGAAGTTGAGCAAGCTGGATACCATGACGATAATGGGGAGGCAAAGTTTCGGGAAGTTGATTTTTTTCAACAGGTTGGCGTTTTCAATAAATATGGTTGTGCTTCGACCGAGCATTTCGGAAAACAGGTTGAATGTCAATACGCCTGCACACAGGTATATTGAATATGCAAATTTTGAAGTGTGGCTCGGCATGCCCGGCCGCATGATATTGGAAAAGATAACCGTGAATATGAAGATTGTTGCCAGCGGTTGTGCCAAGAGCCAGAAAGGGCCTAACTGGGTTCCAATCCATCTGGTCTGGAATTCACGCTTGACAGAACTCAACATGAAATCCCGGAAAGCCCAAACATCTTTAAGCATACCGATACTGATCAGCATTTTTTGTTTCCAGTAGTTGAATCAGAAGTCAAGCATTGATAATCAAGTTGAATGTTGGGAGCGCGGTATCCCTGCTACTGAACCAGGGTTTCAAAGACATTGAGTGTTTTCCGGGCCGTTTCTCGCCACGAAAAAAGGCCTGCCTGAACCTGTCCTTTTTGAGCCATGCTGAGTCGGAGAGACGGATCTGCAGCGACCCTGTCAATGGCATCGGCAAGTTCATCAGGGCGTTGAGGGTCTATCAGCAGGGCCGCGTCTCCGGTAACCTCGGGCAGGCTGGATGTTTTGGAGCAGATGACCGGGCATCCGCAGGCCATGGCCTCCAGTACGGGCAGTCCGAATCCCTCGTAAAGACTGGGATAGACAAGGGCAGTCGCACCGCTGTAAAGACAGGCCAGGTTTTCGTCATCCACATAACCGGACAGGATAATCCTTTGGGACAAACCCGATTCACGGATGGTCTGCATCCAGGATTTGTCTCCCCATCCTTCCCACCCGACAAGGAGCAGAGGTTTGTCTGTTTTACATCGTTTGATAGCCTGAATAAGGACCGGCAGGTTTTTTCTCGGCTCAAGAGACCCCACGAAAATCAGATAACCACCCGTGATCTTGAATTTCCCGGCTGCCTTTGCAATTTGTTCAGCGGATCTTGGGAAAAAATGATTGGCCGGTGCAAGGGGTATGGCAGACACTTTTGAAGCAGGCAGCAAGAATGTACTGCAGATTTCCTGACGGATGAAATCAGAAAGGGTCAGGATATGATTGGCAAAACGCAATCTCCGTGGATTCATGAATTCATAAAACCAGACCCTCTCCCTGGGGTGGGTGCTGCGGTACTCGATAAGCGAGAGGTCATAAATGTTGTAGATTGTAGGGATGGTTGAAATGGCTGCCGGGATGAAACCGGTTTCGTGGTAAATGTCGAACTTGTTGCGTTTGCAGACATGTCTCAGGGTTGTTTCAAATTTGAGCCAGTGCATTGTTCTTAAAGCGAACACTACAGGGGCAGGAAGTTTCCAGATCATGGCTATCTTTTTGCTCCACCTGTCCGGGTCGGCTTGGTCAGGCATTTTTCTGGAAACATGTTTTCCGTCAAAATAGCTTATTTCAATACCCGGGAATTTTTCCATCTCCAGATAAAGCTGGCGAACATATCGGGAGATTCCGGTAAGCAGCCCGGTAAGTGGAATTGCATTTACCAGTATTTTCATGGCTTGTTCTGATTCGGATCCGGTGAAAATGCTTTTTCCGGGCCGTTCAGGCCAGGCAGCATTTTTATTGGCATGATGATATTTTTTCCATCTCTGCCTGTACCATCAATCCGGCAATATCCTTCATGGAGTAGGAGGATTTCCACCCAAGGTATTTCTGGGCCTTAGCCGGGTCGGCAAGACTTATCATGATGTCTGTCGGACGTAACAATGCCGGATTGCATTCCACGTGGTCTTGCCAGTCCAGGTCGAGTTCCGCGAAAACTGCCTGAACAAAATCCTTAAGCTTATTGGTCTCGCCTGAAGCAATGACATAATCCTCCGGTTCAGGCTTCTGGAGCATCCGCCACATTGCGTCCACATACTCGGGTGCCCAGCCCCAATCACGCTGTATATCGATATTGCCAAGGCTCAGCTTCTGCACATCACCCCTTGCGATGCGACAGGCGGCTTTAACGATTTTTTTGGTTACAAAGCGTTCAGGCCGAAGGGGAGACTCATGGTTGAACAGAATTCCGGAACAGGTGAACAACCCATAAGCCTCACGATAGTTGGCCACGGACCAGAAAGCTGCGGATTTGGCTGCAGCGTATGGGCTCCTGGGGCAAAATGATGTTGTTTCATCGGCCGGCCGGCCATTTGTGTTCCCAAAACACTCGCTTGAGCCGGCGTTGTACAAACGGGCCGGCAGTTCCAGAAAACGGAGCCCTTCAAGAAGGTTTAATGTCCCGATACTGATACTTTCAAAGGTCTCAACCGGTTGGTCAAATGATAATCCTACGGAGCTCTGGCCGGCCAGATTATATATCTCGTCAGGTTTGATTTTTTTCAGGACGCTGATAACGCTGCGAAAATCGTTTAAAGCCATGGATTCTGTCTGAACCATATGCCGGATGTTTAAACGGCTCAGGTTGTCAAACGGGGATACCTGCGCATCTCTGCTGGTCCCGACGACACGATATCCCTTTTCAAGCAAGAGCTTTGAAAGGTAGGAACCATCTTGTCCTGAGACGCCGATGATCAGAGCGGTTTTCATAAGTTGTCCCCTTCAGGTATATCCAATATAATTTTCTAAGATTTTGAAGTCGTTATCAGTTTCCCCAATTTTTGGGCTGAAAGTCAATGGGTTTTGAAGGCGAGATCATAGCTCCGCTTGGTGGGTTACATAAAAATATCTATATAATTATTTGAATAAACAATATTTTCTATCATTATGCCATGGCTTTTCATGTCATTCTGCCGGGCCTTTGAGCTTGCTGTTCTCAAAGAGTCCTTCTTCACGCCTGCCGTCTGGATAGGTCATGACGCCCTTGCCGGTAATCTTGTTTTTCTGGAGCTCGCCTTCGTAAATCCGTCCGTCCGGGAATATCACTTTGCCGATGCCGTTGGGCTGATTGTTGGCAAAATCACCTTCGTAAATGATGCCGTTGGGGTTTGTCATTATTCCTTTTCCGTTGAACATGTCATCTTCAAAATAACCCTTGTAGTGGGTGTCGGTTTCATAATCAAGGACACCGTAGCCATGACGTTTGCCGTTTTTAACCTCGCCAACGTATTTCTTGCCCATGGGAAAGCCCTGGACCCATTTCTGGCCGGCAGAGTCAAAGGGTTTTCCGGTTTCAAGGGTTTTTCCGGCAGGGTAGGTGAAAGTGCCGATTCCGTTAGGCTGACCGTCCTTGAATTCACCCGCATACTCGGTTCCGTCAGGAAAGACCATTACCCCTTTGCCATTCTCACAGTCACCGGTGAGGCACCCGGCATATGCGTTGGTAATCAGCAGGATGGAGAGGGTTAATATCTGTATGATGGATAATGCAGTTTTCATTAATGGTTGCTCCTTTATGTTGGTTCAAATCTGGTAGTTAATACAAAAATTCAAGTCAAGAAGCAATATATATTTGCCTGAACGCCATATTTTTGTTATTAGAATTGCCAGTCCCGGATGTCGGAATAACATCCTGAAGTCAAGCAGTTATAACGGTCTGGGACCGGGTTGGAACTTACTGATTTGATGGATAAAGTGTGCTATGTCACTGGCCCGGCAGGGCATTCGTGCCCGGTATGCCGGGTTTGTTTTTGGGTGGTGCGGAGATTTGGCTATGACTGATACATGGGAGAGATGCTCCTTGTGTGGAAACCGGGTGCCGTTGGGGGCCGTCAACGGTGACAGCGCCAGGGAAACCTGCTGCAGGTGTTGCCATGCCTCCAAACGTACCCGGGATCTGGGAGCGATCCTTATGGCGGTCCTGACCGGGTCCGGGGATGGAATCCTGTCGGAACGGTTAGGGGAGATCGAGGGTCGGACTGTCTATGAAACCCAGTCCCGGGGCCCTCTCCATGATCTGCTTTGCAGGCTGCCGGGATATGTCTGTTCCGAGTACTTTGACGGGGTCGATCCCGGGGCTGAAGGTCCGGGGGGGGTGCGGTGTGAAAGCCTTGAGGCTTTGACTTTTGACGACAACAGTTTTGACATGGTCATCTCCCAGGATGTTTTTGAGCATGTGGATGATCCATGGCAGGGTTTCAGGGAGGTCCACAGGGTGCTCAAACCCGGTGGGGTCCACGTGTTCACAATCCCCTTTCACGAAGGGCACAAGACCCAGTCCAGGAAAGGATTGCCGGAGGTCTTTCACGGTGATCCCCTGAGGCAGTCCGGAAGTCTTGTGGTTACCGATTTCGGGGAGGATCTTCCGGACCTGCTGGCCCGGCAGGGGATTCCTACCCGGATACATTGCCATGAACGGTTTTATCCCATGGAAGCGGTTCCCTATATTGACAATGATGCGGAGCATGCGCGCTATTGTGCTTCACGCGATCAAAAGAGCATTCTGAAATATTTTCTCTATAACAGTGTTGTGTTGGTGTCCCGAAAGGAATCCGGTGAAAGCAATGGCCGTCCCGATTGGACCGGCGAGCGTTATCTGCCGTGGATAGAGGGATCTGAACTCCATTATGAACATCTCCACAGGTATGCCTTTGCGGCGTCTCTGGCATCCGGGAAACGGGTGCTGGATCTGGCCAGCGGAGAGGGGTATGGCAGTGCCGGTCTGGCAGAAAAGGCCTGTTATGTACTTGGGGTGGATATCGATGCCCATGTGGTTGCCCATGCGCGAAGGACCTACGGCAGGACGGGGCTGGACTTCTGTGCTGGGTCGCTCCTGGATTTCCCCCTGAAGGCAGGCAAGGGGTTTGATATGGCCGTGTGCTTTGAAGCCATTGAGCATATTGAGCAGCATGACCGGTTCCTGGTGCAGGTTAAACAGCAGCTGAAGCCGGGCGGGTTGTTCATCGTGTCAACCCCGAACAAGCTCATGTCACAGGATGCGGCTCCTGTGAAAAATCCTTTCCATGTTAAGGAGTTATATCTTGATGAGTTTGTTGCGCTGCTCAAGATGCGGTTCGCCAATGTGACGGTTCTGGGACAGGCTGTTTGCGCGGCGTCGCGGATCTATCCGCTGGATGACGCGGCAGAATCCGTGGCTGATGACCGGTGCATCAGAAAGGGTGCTCAGGGTTTTGCTCCCGACACCCGGGGCGGAATGACTCCCGATTATTATGTGGCTGTTGCTTCGGATGGACAGTTGCCTGACTGTGTTGCCTTAAGCAGTTCCCACATGATTGATAACTCCAGGGTTCTTCTGACCCATTTAAAGGAGGGTGTGGCTTTTCTCAGCGGTCAGTTCCATGAAAAGGAAAAGATAGAAGCCGATCTGCACAGGGTTGAGACTGAACTGGCAGCAGTCCTTGGATCCAGGGCCTGGCGTCTGGCCGAGCGGGTAAGGAGTTGGATTTACAGAAGACATTGACATTGCTGAAGATCCGGGGTTAAAAGAGGTGGAGATAGTGATCCGAGGGACCTGAGATGGGGATGATGGGTGAAATTCTGAAATGAAATGCCTGATATTGGGGGGGGCCGGGTTCATAGGCTCCCATATAGCTGATGATCTGGTCCGGCAGGGTCATGAAGTGCGTGTTTTTGACAGGCCCGGGATTGACAGGCATAACCTTGCCCTGTGCAGGGATTTGGTATCATTTGTGGAAG
>JAZDGN010000098.1:0-22992 GCA_043806875.1 Pseudomonadota bacterium | reverse complement strand
CCAGGAGGGGGTCGGACCAAAGGCATCACCACCCATGGGGCCGGGGGTGATCCGTTCTTCAACCGGCCCGCCGCAGGGGCAATACCCCTGCGGCGGGCCGGTCAGGCGGGGAGGCCTCTATTTGCGTTTCTTGATGATGAGCCCAACGCCGGTAAGCCAATTCTTGGCCACGGCTTCGGGTTTTTCACCGTTGACGTTGACCAGGTAGTTGAGCCGCGTCATGGTGAGGGTGTCCAGGGACGCACCGATCTCGTTGAGTACGCTTTTCAGCTGGGGGTGGGCTTTCAACGCCTCTTCCCGGACAACGGGCGCAGGATTGTAGATGGGGAAGTAGTTCTTGTCGTCCGTCAGGACCACCAGGTTGTAATCCTTGATTTCACCGTCGGTGGCAAAGGCCATGCCGCATTTCACCTGGCCGTCCCGCACCGCCTTTTTGGCAAGGGGCGTTTCCATTTTGACCACCGAGGCGTCCGGAATGTCCTTGCCGAATTCAAGGCCGTAATATTCCATCATTCCCTTGAAACCGTCAACCCTGGAGTAAAACTCGGCATTGGTGGAAACACTCATCAGTCCGGGGTTCGCCCGTGTCCAGGCGGCCCATTCGGACAGGCTGGTGATTCCCAGGCTGTCGGCTGTTTCAGCCTTCATGATAATGGCGTAGGTGTTGTTGAACATGGCGGGGTTCAGCCACACCAGCCCTTTGGCGGCATCCTCTTCCCTGACCTTGCGGAGCAGTTCCATACCGTCCCGGACCATCTCCTTTTTCTTGAAAAAGGAGAGCCAGGCCGTCCCGGTGTACTCCATGTAGACATCGATCTGGCCCTGTTCCAGAGCCTCACGGTTGACATTGGTTCCGCCGAGGCTGGTGCGGTCCTCGACCGGGATTCCCCGGTCATTGAGCAGGGTGACCATGATCTTTCCCAGGATCACCTGTTCGGTAAAGTCTTTTGAGGCCACCCGAACGGGTCCGGCACCAAAGGATGTCCCCGCCAGCATCACTACACACAGGGCCGCTATTACAACTGCTGCTTTTTTCATGTTCTCTCCTTTACAACCACATGATTTTAGGGCCGTGAAACCTTCCTGACATCAGGAAGCTCCCGCGAATCCCCGGGTTTGTATTCCTTTGCTGACAACCACCTTTTCCAGAATCCCCAGGCAGCAGTCAAACAGCATGGCAATGAGGGCGACCGGGACAGCGCCCGCGGTCATGATGCCCATGTCCACCAGGGCGATGCCGGTGAAGACCCAGAAACCAAGCCCGCCGCCTCCGATGAGAAAAGCAAGGGGGGCCGTGCCCACGATGATGGCCGTGGATGTCCGGATGCCGCCCAGGATAACCGGGAGGGCATTGGGAAACTCGACCCTGAGAAGGATCTGCATCCGGGTCATGCCCATGCCTGTCGCAGCCTCGATGACATCCTGGTTTACCGAGTCTATGCCGGCATAGGTGTTTCTCACAATGGGTGCCACGGCATGGACGAACAGGGCGATCAGGGCCGGTACCATACCGATTCCGCTCAGGCCCAGAAGGGGAAGAAAACCGTAGGCAAGACCGATGACTCCCAGGGAGGGGACCGACTGCCAGACATTGACCGTGGCCATGATGGTCGACGCGCTCTTCTCAAATCCCCTGCGGGTCATGAGGGTTCCCAGGGCCACGCCCACCACGACCGCCGCGGACATACTGACGAGGACGAGTACCAGATGCTCCGTGATAAGCCGGAAAAACTCCGGCAGGTTTTTCACGGTATAGTCCCAGGCCCCGTATCCCTTATATAGAGCGGCCACGACAACGACGGTCACCAGGGTCGGCAGGATTTTTTTCAGCACATGGGAAACGAGTCTGACGGTCATGGTCCTATCCTTTCAGCGTGCTCTTGATATCCTCCGTTTTCAGCCATCCCATGACCGACCCGGATTCGTCCACAACCACGACGAATCCGTAATCATGGGAAAAAATCTCGGACAGTCCGTCCTTGAGGCTGGTGCTGGCCAGAAGCGAGGCGCAGCCGGACTGCATGACGTCCCTGAGAGGGCCTGAGCCGGATAGAGGAGACTCCAGATCGGCGATTCCGGCAAAGCGTCCCTCGCCGTCAACCGCCACCACATACCGGTGGCCCTGGCCGGCAAACCGGTTCCGTGCTTCCCCGAGGGAGAAGGTCTCCGGGATCAGGGGCGGATCCGTGCGCATGGCCCGTTTGACGGTGAACAGGTTGAGGCGTTTCAGGGTGCGGTCTCCGCCCACAAAGGACCGGACAAACTCATTTTTCGGGTTGATCAGAATGGCCTCGGGCGAGTCGTACTGGACCAGTTTCCCGTCCCTGAGCAGACAGATCCTGTCGCCCATCTTGATGGCCTCGTCAATGTCATGGGTAACGAACACGATGGTTTTCTGGACTTTTTCCTGGATCTTTAAGAATTCGTTCTGGAGATGTTCCCGGTTGATGGGATCAATGGCCCCGAAGGGTTCATCCATGAGCATGATGGGAGGATCACCGGCCATGCCCCTGGCAACGCCCACACGCTGCTGCTGACCGCCGGAGAGTTCTCTGGGGTACCGGTCCCGGAACTTGGCTGGGTCCAGGTTGACAATCTCAAGCAGGCTCTGGACCTTTTCATCGATCCGGCTCCGGCTCCATTTCAGCAGCCGGGGGACGATGGCGATGTTTTCACCGATGGTCATGTTGGGAAACAGACCGATGTTCTGGATAACGTAACCGATCATCCGCCTGAGCTCGATGGTGTTGATGCCGGCGATGTTCCTGCCGTTGATGATGATTTTTCCGCTGGTCACGGAGATCAGGCGGTTGATCATTTTCATGGCCGTGCTCTTCCCGCAGCCGGAGGGCCCGACAAGTGTGCAGATCCGTCCTTCTTCCAGGTCAAAGGAGAGTTCGTCCACCGCCTTGATGTGATCGGCTCCCGGATAGATTTTGGTCACTTCCTGAAAACTGAGCATTACCCCCATGAGTGTTACCCCCTTATTGTGCAGCGTTATGGATCGCCAGCCCCCGCGGGGTGATCCAGTGTTCGACTCTGGACAGGAAGATATCGGATGCAATGGCCATGAGGCTCATGACCAGGGCGCCGGCGATGACGGAATCGTTGGTGGACATCTGAAGCCCCTCGCTGACAAATACCCCAAGGCCTCCGGCCCCGATGTAGGCCGCAATGGCCGCAATGGCGATACCCATGACCACGGCTGTCCTCACGCCCGCCATAATGATGGGGGCGGACAGGGGAAGCTGAAGCTGCATCAGGAGCTGGAATCCTGTCATGCCCATGCCTTTACCGGCCTCGATGGTGGAGGGGTCGACGCTTTTAATGGCGATGTAGGTGTTGCGTACAATGGGGAGCAGGGAGTACAGGGCCAGGGCGGCGACTGCCGGAACAGCACCGATTCCGATACCGTTCACCGAGTCCAGGGCCGTGTCGATGGAGGACAGGATCGGCATCATGAAACCGAACATGGCAATGCTGGGTATGGTGATGAGGATGCTGGACAGGTACAGGACCACGCCCGCCACCCCGGGATGGCGGGCGATATAGACCCCCAGCGGTACTCCCATGGCCACGGCGATGAGCAGGGCAAGGCTGACGATCCGGAAGTGATTGAGAATCTGGCGCCCCATTTCCGTGTAGTTGTCGGCAATAAAGGTTAGGGTTCCGGAGAAGAATACCGGTCTGACCACTGCGTCATAGGCGATCCATGAAAACAGGACAAACACCACGGTAAGCCAGAAATCGCTGACACTGACCATGGAAGCCGTGATGGTTCCGATGCTGATCAGGGTAAACAGTCCAAGCGACAGGTAAAATCCCAGGGTTTCAGGCACCGTGATGGTTTCAAGCCGGGAATAGACGGTTGTGTTGAGTTCCAGAAGAAAGAGGGCGCCGCACAGGCACAGGAAGATCAGAAGCCCGCTGTACAGGATGCGCCCGAGACTTCCCCGGGAATACCCTCGCTTGACGCAGATCAGAAGCCCTGCAATACAACCGGTCAGTGCCGGCCATGCCCATCCCCTGTCCAGGGAGGTAAAGCAGGAGACCGCCGCGCTGGTGACGATGCAGGCCAGGAGGAACAGTCCCGGAAAGGGTGTTTTCTGCAGATGCGGTCTGAACAGGTGCAGCCCGAAAAGGGACAGGGACAGGAGCGGTATCATCTGGGTCATCCGCAGAGGGTCATAGTTCTTCAGGAATCCAATCTCCAGGTCCACCAGGTTCAATAACATGTCCATGGCAGACAGGGGCGCATCCCGGTACAGGAACTGACCGGGGAGCCAGGGTAGGAAAAATGAAACGAAAATAATCACCAGGGATGCCAGGAAAAAGCGATCGAACACCGTCAGAAACCTCTGGTCGCGAAAGGCCGGGCCGGCAATCCGCCGGTTGCAGTGATGGCATAGACTTTCATTTTCAGGCAATTCCTTCAGGCATTCAGGACAGATAGGAACCTTGATTATCACATCCACCTCCTTTGGGACCAGGGGTAAACGCCGTTTATTCATTCATGCCATGGTAAGCGATTGAGCACCGGGCCACTTTTGGAACCATGTCCATTGTCTTATTCTATGAAACAAAAACTGTCAACAGGAAAAATCATTTCCTGGCATTCATCCTTCATTTTGACTGTCATGCCCCCCATCAAGTCAAATCCTGCCCGGTTGTCAGGCTTGCCTGACAACCGGCTTTCAAAAGACTTGACACTTGCGCACCGGTGTGTAACAAATCAAATCACAAATCATCACCCATGGCAAAGGAGCCGATGTGACGATCACAACCCAATCGCTGAAAACCATTGTAAAGACACGATATGAAAGCCTGACCAAAAAGGGGAGGGCGCTTGCGGAGTTTGTCCTGGCAAACCCAGGCAAAGCGGTTTTCATGACAACACGGGAACTGGCTGCGGCGGTGGGTGCCAGCGAAGCGACGGTGGTGCGGTTTGTAAGAAATCTGGGGTATGACAGCTATGCCCTGTTCATCAGGCATCTGCGCGAACACATCGACACCGGGATGACACTGGTGGAGCGGCAGCGCCTCGCAGCGGCCCAGGACCCGGACACGAGCAACCCCTTGACACGGACGGTTTTGCAGGAGATCGAAAACTTAAGGGCCCTGTGCGCCAGCGTCGACATTGACAACGCCCAGCGTATCATCCAGGCCCTGGACAGCGCGGAAGACCTCTATGTGATCGGCTCGCGTCTCTCCTATGCGCCGGCGTTTTACATGGGATGGATCCTGGCAAAGGTCAGGACCCAGGTATACACCCTGAAGGGGAGTGACTCCACCTGCCTCGATACCCTGGCAACGGCCCGGAAACAATCGGTGGTCGTCATGATCGCAACCTCGCGGTACCCCAACGAACTCCTGCGCATCGGAAAATACGTGAAGCGGCTCGGCATGTCACTGATCCTGCTCACGGACAGTACCTCCTGTCCGGTGCTCTCGTTCAGCGACCTTCATCTCATCGCCCCCTACCAGAACATCCCCTTTCTCGGTACGCCCACATCCCTTTGCTGTCTTATCAGCTATCTGGTCCACACCCTTGCAAAGGTCAGGGGGGATGCCCTGAAACCTCTTCAGGAAAAACTGGAGCAGGCCTTCCTGGAGAACGACCTGCTGTTCAATCTGGAAACCCGGTTTGACCGGTAGGAATTTCCCCCGGGAGCCGGCAGGCCGGCTTCCGGGGAGTTCCGCTTCAGTCCGCGTCAGTCGACGACGCGGGTCTGGAGAGCCTCGATCCAGTCCAAGGCCCGTATTTCGCCGGCCGGTTCAAGCCCGAATTCCCTGCCGGCAGCCAGGAGGGTATGGATCATATCCCGCCCATATCCCCTGGAACAGGTCATCACCAGGCCTGCCATGTTGCCGTCCCTGCCCAGGGTGGCAATCTGGCAGGGGACATGGGAAAAGGGGCCCTGAAACAGAAACGGAGGCTGTTTTCCAGGATCCATGAAGTCCAGGGCCGAGAGTTTTTCGCAGATGGAAAACACCGGCTTTCCGATCATCGCAACACACAGGGTGGCTTCGGTGACATCGGTGAAGCCCGGCCCGGAGGGCATGGGGACAACCTCACAGCCACCCAGGCTGTACAGGGAGACCTGGGTCCGGTTCATGCGGTTCGCCAGCATTCCGTTCCTGAGCAGGCTGCGTCCCGGTGATTCCGGCACGGTCATGCCAAACGGCTGCAGGGATTTCAGATCCGTGCTCTGGAGATCGAACCGGGGTCTGTGGCTCAGGTCGACCAGCCAGGGGCCGCTGCCTTCGTCACTGTATTCCAGCACCACGTTCCAGTGATCCCGTTTTTCGGTTTTCTTGGGTGTACGGTTGAACACAACCGGGGAAACTCTGATGATCTCTTGCATGATGGGGGCCCTTACATTTTCATCCGGTTACCGTCAGGATCGTAGAACGGCATTGGGACGACATTACCGTAGATACGGTTGTCGCCGCACTCATCCTCGTAAATCTCAAGCCGGGTGCCGACCTTGGACAGGGGGGCCTCGACCAGGGCCATGCCCACGGCTTTGTTGAGTGTGACACTGAACCGGGATGTACAGATGTATCCCCGGATAGTGTTATCCACGACCAGGGCGCCGTCTTTCGGGGGCCGGGTCGTGTCCTCCATGTCAAACCCCACCAGCTTGAGGCGGGTCTGATCGTTTTCAGCCTGGCGCAGGGCCACGGCGCCCACGGTTTTTGCTTCGGCCTTGCTTCGGTCCCACAGGAAACCCAGTCCCACATCCAGGAGATTGGTTCGCTGTTCCGACTCCTGGCCCAGGATGATGTGGCATTTTTCCATGCGGAGCACATTCTGGGCCTCAACCCCGAAGTTGGCTATACCCAGGTCCTTTCCAGCTTCCCTGAGCAGGAGCCAGACCGCCTTCATATAGGATGAGGGCACATGGAGTTCATAGGAGAGTTCCCCCACAAACCCCAGGCGCATGGCCCGAACCGGTATGGCCCCGGCAAGGGTGAACTCCTTGTATCCGGCAAAGCCGAAGGCCGGGTTGGACACATCGATATCCACGATTTTTTCAAGGACCTTCCGCGCGTTGGGTCCGGACAGGTTGATGACACCCATGGCATCGGTCAGATTGACCAGAGCGAAATTCCACCCGTCGTACCGGGTGTGGTACCGGATCCATTCAGCGGTCTGGCCGGCACGGCCCGTGGAGGTGGTGAAGTAGTAGTCATTCTCGCCCAGCCGGGTGACGACACCGTCGTCGATCACACACCCGTCGTCGTTGCACATGGCAGAGTACTTCACGCGTCCCTGCCTTACCCGTGACATGTCCGAGACATAGACACGCTGCAGGGCCTTCAGGGCGTCCGGTCCGTATATCCTGAATTTCCCCAGGGTGGAACCGTCCAGCATGCCCACGTTGGTCCTGACGTTCTCGATCTCTTTCCGACAGGACAAATCCTCGGAAAAGTAACGGGCCCTCTGCCAGACGCCGATGTTCCTGAAGATACCGCCGTCAGCGCGCTGCATGGCATCCATGGGGGTGATCTTGAACATTTTGTGGCTGGCGCCCGCATAGGTGGCGATCAGGGTTGGGACCAGGGGGGGCCTCACCGTGGTCGGCCGGATGGAGATATCGGACAGGGCCTGGTACTTGGCGACATACAGGGGGAGGTTGTGGCCGGGAATGCCTCCCTGCCCGGGCCCGAGTCCTGTTGCCGTGAACCGCTTGATCAGTTCGGGAACATCGAAACCCTTGTCAATGGCCTGCCTGATGTTTTTAATGGTGGCGTCCTCATCAAAGCAGATGAAGCTTTTCCTGCCCTTGACCGGGGCCGTGACCAGTTTGGTCCCCCGGACCGGACCGGGCAGTCCGTCCAGTTCCAATGCGGCGTCCCGGATCTCCGGATCGGGACAGGCGCCGCAATCCCCGGCCGCGTTGAGCCCGGCAAGCCTGCCCGACGCTTCGATGGACAACGGGTGGTCCAGGCCCAGAATCCGTCCTGCCGCGTGCATCTTCTCCGGCATCCTGTCCGGCAGGAAGAATCCGGTGTGGTTGTCGTACTTCAGGGTCCCCTGGGCAACGGTGATGTGACCGGTGACCGGGGTCATGCCGGCCGATGCCACCAGAAGGTCACAGGCCAGGGTTCTGGAAACCGTACCGTCAATGCTGGTCAGGGTGACCTTGGACACCTGCTTCCTGCCATGGGCCCTGGCCGCGACCCAGCCGTTGAGCACCGGGATTTTCCTGTCCAGAAGTTTTTCAAGGAGTTCGGGGTCCTGGCCGTCTTCCCGGATATCGGCAACCATGGCAAGGGTAAGCCCCAGGTCATGGAGTTCAAGGGCGGCTTCAAGTCCCAGGTCGTGGCCGACGCTGAAAACGGCGGTCCGGCCCGGAAGCTGCCCGTAGGTTTTGGCAAGCCTGAGCGCACATCCGGCCTGCATGACGCCCGGCCGTTCATTGTTGTCAAAGACCAGGGGGCGCTCGATGCATCCGGCGGCGGACACGACGCTCGTGGCACGGACTTCAACGTAACGCTGGGTAAACACATCCCCGGCCGAGCCGATCTGGAATCCGGTCACCAGGTTGTTGTTGTAGGTTCCCACCGCAGGAGTGTGCGTAAAGACACGGATGTTGCCGTTTGCGGTCACTGCCGTGGCAAGCTCCCTCGCCCTGTCATGCAGGGTGCGGCCGGGGCTGTATTCCCGGGACCGGAATTCAAAGACGCCACCCAGCCAGGGGCGGGACTCCATGAGCACCACCCTGAGCCCCTTTCCTGCGGATGCAAGGGCGGCTGTCATGCCGGCCGGACCGCCGCCGATGACGCAGACATCGGTGTTGATGAAAATTTCATCGTAGTTGCCGGGCATTTCGAAATCAGGCTTAAGTTTTCCGAGACCGGCGGCTTTCCGGATCTGTTTCATGGCAATGGGCCAGAGCCTGGCCGGCTTATGCATGACCGAATAGTAGAAGCCTGCCGGCATCATCCAGTCCAGCGTGTCCAGAAATCCCAAGAGGTCATTGTCCGCAGATCCCTTGACATTCTGCTCGTTGACGATCATTCCCTCTTCCAGAGGGGTGTTCTCGCACCGGACATTGGGAACGCCGTTCACCTCCATGCAGGTGTTGCTGCATTCGCCGTCAAGGCTGTAGAGCCCCCTGGGCCTGTGGTATTTGAGACTGCGGCCGAAAATCCTGATCCCGTTTGCAAACAGGGCGCTGGCAACGGTATCCCCCTTGACGCCCTCGCAGGGTTTTCCCCTGTAGGTAAAGGACAGTTTGCGGGTGGTATCGATTTTCAACGTCGGCAGATGATTCAACCTGTTCATCATTGTTTTGCTCCCTGACCTTCCTGTTCAAGATTCGTGGTCGTATCCCTGTGGATGGTAAACCACGATCCGCATCCGTCCTTATGGAACCACCACTCCTGCTGCACACCGGCAACGCTTTTATTCATGTGCACGTAGTCGCACCAGGCTTCAGGCGTCAACCCCTGCTCGTCGGGCCGGGGCCCCTTTTCCTCGCCCCCGAACCTGAACTCATATCCGTTGCGTTTCCCACAGACGGGACATGTGATTGTCAATGCCATTTCGTTTTCTCCTCAGGTTTAGTTGTTGGGGCTGTAGCTGACGAGTTCGGCGGTTTCGCCCATGAGCCTGTGTTCCTGGTACCGTTTCAGGGCAAAGGGCTTGATCCTGTCCGGGCACTGGTTGGTTGCCATGAACTGTGCCATGTACTTGCCCACTGCGGAACAGGATTTGAATCCAAAATACCCCCACCCGCAGTCCATGAAAAACCCTTCCACCGGATCGTTTCCGTCCATGATGGGCGCCATGTCCGGGGTCATGTCCGCCAGGCCGCCCCAGATTCTCATGAACCGAACGCCCCTGAGACAGGGCAGGAACTCGGACAGGGCTTCGGCCTGGTGTTTGATGTAGTGGGCGGTGTTCAAGGTGGTGTAGTTGGGCCAGGGGTCCATGTGGGCTCCGGTGGCGATTTCGCCTTTCAGGGTCTGGTTGGCATAGCAGTGGTATGCGCCCGATGACACGACATGGTCCAGGAGCGGCTTCAGGGGCTGGGTCACCATGGCCTGGATGGTCAGGACGCTGATGGGCAGCTTGATGCCCAGCATGCCGTAGATCAGGGCAGCCGAGTAGCCGCCGGCAGAGATCAGCACCTGTTTCGCGGCAATAGTCCCCCGGTTCGTGGTCACGGATGTGACCCTGCCGTTCCGGGTTCCGATGCCCAGGGCCTCGGTCTGCTGATGGATCTCGACCCCGCGCCCAGCCGCTCCCCGTGCCAGTCCCCAGACCACGGCGTCATGGCGGACAACGCCTCCCGGCGGGTGGAACATGGCCCCGTGGATGGGAAAGGTGATCTCTTCGGAGATGTTGAGGGCCGGAACCAGTTCCTTGGCCTCTTTCGCGTCGATGAGGTGGCTTTCGACACCGTGGAACTGGGCGGTGGCAATGGTCATGCGTGCCGCTTTCATGGCCGCTTCACTGTGCATCAGGTTCAGGTTGCCGCAGTTGTTGAACATCAGGTTGTAATCGAGTTCCTTTGTCAGAACCGGCCAGAGATCAAGGGCTTCCTTGTAAAGGGGGACGTTGTACCGGGTTCTCTGGTTGGCACGGACAATGGCTGTGTTCCTTCCGGCACCCCCGAACCCGATATAGTTCTTCTCCAGGATAGCGACGTCCGTGATGCCATGCTCCTTTGCAAGATAATAGGCTGTTGCCAGGCTGTGAAGCCCTCCGCCGACGATCACCACATCATAGTGTGATTTGAGCCTGCTTTTTTTTCCCCACATGGGTTTTGTTTTCGAAAACATGGGCCTTCTCTTCAATTATGGATTGTTGCCAAGGGTCACCCTATCCACGACTATCCATACGCTATGAAACAAATCATGTCAATAAAATTCAAAATTATGAAACAAAGAAAAAAATTTGATCTTGACAAAAATGAAGTATTGAGATTATTATTCAATAATAATGATATATTATAATAATTGCCTTTTAAAAAACTAATGTAATGAAAGTATACAAAGCAAGGAAATGTCATGAAAGATTCAACGTCTTTTCAAGTACTCAATGTAATTTCAGGCAAACTCGACGCATTGACGCCCAAAGCCCGCATGCTGGGGACCTTTATCATGCAGAATCCGTCCAAGGCTGTTTTCATGACCATAAAGGAGCTGGCCGAAGCCTGCGGCACCAGTGAGGCAACCGTGGTACGATTTGTCGGAACGCTGGGGTATGGGGGGTATCCGGAATTCCAGGAGGCATTGAAGGATTTCGTGAATACCGGCCTTTCCCTGCCGGACAGGGCAGCGATCACCGGTATCCGGGAGCCGGGGATCGACCGGCTGCACCGGGGTGTTTTAGAAGAACTCACCAATCTTCAATTCATGTATGAAACCATCGATGTCACCACCATGAGCCGGTTTGTTGATTATCTGAATGACAGTGAATCGGTTTACGTTATCGGTTCGAGACTCTCGTTTACCTTTGCCTATTTCCTGGGATGGTCCCTGACCAAAATCCGCAAAGGCATCACGATTCTCAAGGGCAGTGACAGCACCTCCCTTGACATGCTGACCAACGCCAACGTCGGGAGCCTTGTCGTCCTGATCGCCACAACCCGTTATCCCAACGAGCTGATCAAGATCAGCAAGATGATCAGAAGGAACGGCCATACCCTGTTGACCATCACAGACAACAAGTTCAGTCCTGTCATTGCCTTTGCGGACCTCTCCCTGGTCGTGCCCTCCAAATCGATTCCCTTTATCGGGAACGCATCCGCCATGATAGCCGTGATCCAGTTCATGGTCCAGGAACTTGCCAGCAGGAGAGGTGACGAGCTTACCCTTCACCAGAGACAACTGGAGCAGCTCTATCTGGAAAACGACATTCTGTTCAACCCTGATCCCAGGTGATCGTGGACTGCCCGGCAACGTTTTGCAGCGAACGTCTTCAAAGGATCCGATGGTTCCGGACACCGGTACGACATCGGTCTTTTTTCAAGGAATTGCGCCTGTATCAGGGTGGGCAGTAATATTTTAAACTTAGGGGATTTTCGATACTTTCTCTATCAAAAAGCAGGTTCTTATCCCTCCTTTTCAACCGGGAACGGGAAGTGTTCCAGATGCTGGCCAAGGGCCGAACCACCCGGGAGATCTCCGGGATCCTCCCCATCCTTTTGTCTTTGTCAGATGGAAAATCCGGATGGCGTTTGTCATCCCCGGCATCGTGCATGATCTTCTTCAAACGTCGCTCCTGGATGGGGCGGGCCATCCGCGACGGGTCTCTTCTGTTTTCCACGACTGTCCCTTGGGCGTGCTTGTGTCGGTTCGTCGACCCCCTTCTCAGGGCTGTTCGGCGCCGGCTCCGCCGCCATTGCCCGGGCAATCATTTTTTTCTTGACCATTCAAAATGGAATAGTTATTCTTAATCCAACCATCGACCCTGATAGTACAGGAAAGAGCCCCATGAATATCTCCACCTTTGTCGTACTCGGTGCGCTGGAATCTCTCGGGACAGCCAGTGGCTATGACATCATCCGTTTCCTCGACAGGAAAAAGATCAGTCGTTGGACCGGCATCAAGGGGGGGTCTGTCTATCATTCCATGAAGTCGATGGAAAAAAAAGGAGACATCAAAAAAGTGAACCGAGTGAAGAACGGCCTGTTCCCCACGATGACCCTCTACGAGATCACCGACCAGGGGCGGACTACCTTTGATAACCTCCAGCATCAGGCTTTTCTGGGACTCTACCCACTCTACTTCGGGTTCAAGCTGGCTTTGAAATTCAACAAAAGGCGGACCCATGAGGAGATCCGGCAAGCTGCCTTGGCAGCCATAGACGTCATCGACAGGACCATGGGGGAAATGGACAACCATTTGAAGCGATTGTCGGACTCCGATCCCCGAAAGGCATCCGATGTCTTTTTCATTGAGCACGACCGGATGCTGCTACAGGAGGAAAAACGCTGGATAAGGATGGTTGTCGAGAAGCTGACTGCCGTCCCTCAGGGATGTATCGACGGGTTGTAAAAGTTTTTTTTAACCTTCGATTCAAATTTGAATAGTTATTATTTTATAGTCCAATTGGCATCAACCCAACGAAAACAAAAGGAGAGGATCATGATCACGCTTACCGTCAACGGGCTGAGGTATCAGGTGGAGATCGACCCCGGGACCCCCCTTCTCTTTGTCCTGAACGAACAGCTGGGCCTGACCGGCACCAAGTACAGCTGCGGCATACAGGAGTGCGTGGCCTGCACCGTGTGGATCGACGGCAGTGCGGAACTGTCTTGCGCCATCCCGGCCGGGTCCGTCCAGGACAAGGGGATCACCACCATAGAGGGGCTCAGGGGCCCGGTGGCCGCAGCCCTTCGCCGGGCATGGCTCGCGGAGGATGTGGCCCAGTGCGGTTATTGCCAGCCAGGGCAGATCATGACCGCAGCGGCCTTGCTGCAGGGCAATCCGGCCCCCGATGACATCGAGGTCTCGTCGGCCATGTCGGGGGTCCTGTGCAGGTGCGGCACCTACCAGGGCATCCGCCGTGCCATCCGCCTGGCCGCAGAGGAGCTGAAAAATGAAAAGGCCTGACCTGCTTTCCAGTCGTCGCGGCTTTCTCAAACTCAGCCTCGTGGCAGGGACCGGACTCGTCATGGGAATCCGGTTCCCTCGTGACGGTCGTGACGGTTCCTCCGCACCGGGTCCCGGGTCCGTCCACGCCGGTGAGATGCCGGCCAACGCCTGGGTCCGGATTTCCTCCGATAACACCGTGACCGTTGTGGTGAACCACTCTGAAATGGGTCAGGGCATCACCACCGCACTCCCGATGATCGTGGCCGAAGAACTGGAAGCCGACTGGAACACTGTCGGGTTCGAGATCGCACCCGTGGCGGATATCTACAGGCATCCCCACTACGGCATTCAGTGGACCGTTTCCAGCAGGAGCGTGGAAAGCTCCTGGCAGATACTCCGGGAGGCCGGTGCGGCCATGCGGGAGATCCTGATCGCGGCGGCGGCTTCAGAGTGGAAGGTGGCTGCGGACGGCTGCCGTGCAAGGGCAGGGACGGTGGTGCATCCGGCGTCCGGCCGGACCCTGACCTACGGTGAATTGATCCGGACGGCGGCATCCATGAAGATGCCTGCCGTGGTGAGACTCAAGGAACCCCATGAATTCACCATCATCGGTCGGTCTCTCCCGCGTCTGGATGGTCAGGCTAAAATCGACGGCAGTGCTCGTTTCGGCATGGACATCCGGCTGCCGGGCATGCTGAGCGCAACAGTGGCTCACCCTCCTGTTCACGGTGCGGGAATCGCATCCTGCAACAGCCGGGACATCGAAGCCCTGCCCGGGGTCCGCAGAGTAGTTGCCGTTGAGACCGGCCTGGCCATTGTGGCCGACACCTTCTGGCAGGCCCAGGTCGCACTGGACAGGCTGAAGGTGGTATGGCAACCCCATGAACGGGAGCGGATCGACTCGGATCACCTGCTGAAACGCCGTGTAACACTGGCCGGGAAGGGGGGCCGGGTCCTGTATTCAGCCGGTGACATCCACCCTGTCATGAAGACGGCGACCCGGGTGCTGGAGGCTGTATACGATCTTCCATACCAGGCGCACGCCACGCCGGAACCCATGAACTGCACGGCGGATGTGAGGGAAGACTCTTGCGGGATATGGGTCCCGACCCAGAACCAGAAGGGCGCCCAGGAGATCGCGGCGGAGGTCACCGGTCTGCCGCCTGAATCGATCCGGGTCCACACCACGTACCTGGGGGGCGGTTTCGGCCGCAGGGCTCTGGTGGACTATGTGGGGGAAGCGGTGACGCTTTCCATGAAGATGAAGGCACCCGTGAAAGTCGTCTGGACCCGTGAGGAGGATATGAGGGGCGATTTCTACCGCCCTGCCACCCACAACCTCCTCAAGGCTGTTGTCGACGGACAAGGCCGGCCGCTTGCCTGGCTTCACCGCATTGTCGGAGCGGACGCTTTTGCCCAGAGTGTTCCGAGGGTTGTGACCGGCATGATGCCGGACGTCCTTCCCCGGATGGTGAAACGTACGGCCAAAACCCTTGCCGAGCGGTTCATGCCTGGGCTCATCGCCGGAAGAAAGGCCATCCTTGGGGCCGGTCCCCTGCCGTATGCCGTGGACAACATCCAGGTGGAGTACATCGACGACGACCCAGGTGTCCCCACCTGCTGGTGGCGTTCCGTGGCACCCTCTTCCAATTGCTTTGCCGTCGAGTGCTTCATCGATGAGATCGCGGTCGAAGCGGGCCGTGATCCCCATGAGCTGAGGCGGGACCTCTTGGCCGATTCCCCACGGCTGCGCCATGTGGTCGACCTGGCCGCCGAAAAGGCGAACTGGCATGGAAAAGCGCCTGCCGGTATCCACCGTGGACTGGCCTGCCACAATTTTCAGGAGACCATGATGGCCATGGTGGCCGAGGTTTCCGTGGAGCCCGGAAAGCGGGTCAGGGTTCACCGGGTAGTCTGCGCCGTCGACTGCGGCACAGCTGTGAACCCGAGGATCATCGAGGCCCAGGTTCAGAGCGGTATCGTCTTCGGGTTGACCGCTGCCCTGAAGAGTGAGATCACCATCAGGGCAGGATCCGCCCGGGAGAGCAATTTCCATGATTTCCCGTTGCTCAGGTTCGATGAGATGCCGACGGTGATCACCCACATCGTGGTCAGCTCTCGTCCTCCCACCGGCATGGGTGAGGTGGCCGTTCCCGTCATCGGTCCTGCTGTGGCCAACGCCGTATCCGCCGCCACCGGCAGGCGCGTCCGCAGGCTGCCCATAAGGCCGGAAGAGTTGGGGTAAGCCTGGGTTGACGCCCCACACGGGTCAGTCCCCGGTTACAGGTTTTTCCTCACAGACGAAGACACGTTTTGCCGTTCCGATATTCACCCCTGATCCTCGGAATCCTGAAAATCAGCCCGGGACGAGGGTAAAATCGTCCTTTGGACGATTGTCTCCTTGCCGCAGCTGTCCTAAAAGGGCACAGGGGCCGGAGGGGATTTCCGGGAAAAGGATATCCGGGACCGGGCCGGGTCCACCCGGGATGTCCCGTCCCCTGCGCGGTGGAGGATAGGAACTCCTTTTTTGTCAAACAGAATATGAGGAATGGGCATTCAGCAAATCAGAGGTGCCGGTGCGGC
Source organism: Pseudomonadota bacterium (assembly GCA_043806875.1). Classification (GTDB taxonomy): domain Bacteria; phylum Desulfobacterota; class Desulfobacteria; order Desulfobacterales; family Desulfobacteraceae; genus JAZDGN01. Next base: position 6,852 of record JAZDGN010000098.1, on the reverse strand, counting down.
AGCGCCATGCCCTGGCCCATGAGTCTGCGGATCTGCTGAATTTTCCCCTGGATGTCATCGGCACCCACGATCTCGGTGACCATGGCCACGCAGGTTGCTCCGCATTCTGTCACGGCACCTAGGTTGTGGGCCTTGATGCCGCCTATGGCCACAACCGGGATGTCATGGGTGGCAATAACATGCTCCAGATACCCCAGGCCCACGGGATCGCACACATCGGTTTTGGTTGCCGTCCTGTAGATGGGACCGGCTCCGATGTAGTCCACGCCCAGGACCACGGCCATGGCCGCCTGTTCAGGCGAATGGGTTGACAGGCCGATGATCATCCGATCCCGGGTCAGTCTGCGGATTTCAGGGACCGGGAGGTCGTCCTGGCCCACATGGATGCCGTCAGCGTCAACTGCCATGGCAAGATCCACATGGTCGTTGACAATAAAAGTCACCCCGGCTTGACGGGTCATCTGCCTGATCTGGGTGCACTCTTCAAATTTCAGTTTCATGCTCTTGTCCTTTTCCCGGTACTGGATGACCTGGATACCGGCAGCGATGAGCCGCCTTACAACCTCCAGGTTTGTCCTGCCCCGGGAAAAGGATTGGGCTGTGATGCAGTAAAGGTCTGTTGGTTTAAAGCGAGTCATGGCATGGATCTCCCTAGAATGTAGGACACGATGATGTCGGCCTGCATGGCTGCCGCAGCGGCCACACCAGGCGCCAGGGGCGGGCTGCCGCTGCCTGTGCCTGAGATCCCGTCTCCCACGATATACACGGTTTCCCGGATTTTCCGGATTGTCAGTCTGCCGGTGATGCCGTGGCCGCTGATACCCGAGGCAGCGACCAGCAGCTTTTGACTGTTCAGGTAGGTCTCGACGATGAGTTTTTTGGTTTCCGGCCGGTCAACCGCTTCCACGATAACCTGGCAGCCTTTCAGGCAGCGCTTCAGGTTGTCTGCTGTCAGACGTGTGTTCAGGGTGCGGATGTCCAGGTCCGGACAGATGGCCATGAGGTTGTCCCTGAGCATGTCCACCTTGGGTCGGCCGGTCTGGTGATAAAAGAAAAACTGGCGGTTGAGGTTGGATATATCAACCGTGTCGTCATCCACCAGGGTGAATTTCTTGAATCCGCTTCGGGCCAGGAGGGCTGCGCAGTTTGAGCCCAGCCCCCCGGCACCGGCCATTCCTATGCGGATATTTCCGATGGTTTCCAGGTCGGCCCGGGAAATGTAGCGTTCAAGGCCATGGTCAAAGGCGCTTGGTCTATCCGTGGCTCCGGTCATGGTTCAGGCCCTGGGCCCTGGCCGGTCAATGGGGTGCCAGTCCTTGTAAAGAGGTTGAAATCCCAGTTTCCTGAGAGCCAGGTCCATGTCCTTTACAGACCGGTTGTCCGAGATGTCGAACTGCCCGGCCCGGTCCTCCTTCCGGGTATGGCCTCCCACCACCGTGGTGGATCCGGCTGACATTTTTGTAACACCCAGGGCAAGAATATTGTCCCTGAACCGGGCAGTTTCACGTGTTGATAGGGTGATGCCTGCCCTGGGCATGAACAGCCTGAAGGCCAGGATAGCCTGAACAAGGTTCTTGTCGCTGACGGAAACCGCGGGCTGGAATGTGCCTGTATGGGGCCTCATCCTGGGAAAGGAGGCACTGACCTCCATATCCGGAAACAGGGTCTGGAGGTAATGGGCATGGAGTCCTGTGAGAAAGACTTCTTTTCTCCAGCCATCCAGGCCAAGGAGCGCTCCGATATTGACGGATCTTAGACCGGCACTGCATCCCCTCTCCGGTGTGTCCAGGCGGAACCGGTAGTTCTTCTTGGGGCCCCTGATGTGGAGCCGGTCATAGAGGGCTTCATTGTAGGTCTCCTGGTACAGGGTCAGGCCATCCACGCCTGAACCGCAGAGCTGCCTGTACTCTTCGGTTTCCAGGGGATAGATTTCCACGCTGATGGACGAGAAAAACTCCGACAGGATGGTGCAGCAGGCGGTCAGGTAGTCCATGGATGCTTTGGACCTGGATTCGCCGGTGAGTACCAGGATATGTTTAAGGCCGGTTTCGGCGATCTGTTCCGCTTCCTGCCTCACCTCTTCCAGGGTGAGATGGGTCCGTCGGATGGGGTTGGTGGCGTTGAACCCGCAGTAGACACACTGGTTGACGCAGTAATTGGACAGGTACATGGGGGTGTACAGGAGAATGGTCCGTCCGAAATGCCCGAGGGTCAGGTTCCGGGCCCGTTCGGCCATGGGCTCAAGAAAGGATTCTGCGGCCGGTGACAGGAGGGTCAGGTAATCGGTTTCCGTTTGTTGGGTTCTGGTCAGAGAGGCTTCTACCCGATCCGGTGTCACTGACCGGAAAAACCTTTCCACGTCCAGATCCCTGATCCGCTCAACAACAGTGTAGAAACTCATGACTGCTCTTCCCGGGCGGTATGGAGAAAACCGGTCAGGGGTGAGGACGCCGAAGCCTCAATGCTTTCGACACCAGGGCCTGCCAGGAAGGCCTGTCTTCCGGCCTGCACTGCCTTGCCAAAGGCCCGTGCCATGGCCACGGGATCATGGGCCGAGGCAATGGCCGTGTTAACCAGGCAGGCCGCAGCGCCCATTTCCATGGCTTCACAAGCCTGGGAGGGCCTTCCGATACCGGCATCCACAATAACCGGAACCCTGATTTCATGGATAAGAATCCGGATCATCTCCCGGGTTTTCAGGCCCCGGTTGGTGCCGATGGGTGATCCCAGGGGCATAACCGCCGCGGCTCCCGCATCTACCAGGGCCCTGGCCACCATGAGATCAGGGTTGAAATAGGGCAGTACCACAAAGCCTTCCCGGGCCAGGATCCGGGTTGCTTCCACGGTCGCATACCCGTCGGGCAGAAGGTAGCGGTTGTCCGAGATCACTTCTATCTTGATCCAGTTGCCGCATCCGGCAGCTTTTGCCAGACGGGCGATTCTTACCGCCTCATCGCTATTCCTGGCTCCTGACGTGTTGGGCAGAAGCTGCACCCCAGGCGGAATGAACCGGATCACGTTGCCGGTGGATGCACAAAAGTCAACCCGGCGCAGGGCAACGGTGATTACCTGGGAACCGGACTGGTCTATGATGTCCGGGATAAGGGCATCGGATGGGTATTTCCCCGTGCCGGTGAAAAGCCTGCTTGTCAGTTTCCGTCCGCCAATCTCAAGGACATCCGTGTCCAGTGGATTTTTCATGTCTATCCTCCTCCAACAAAGGTGAGCACTTCCAGGCAGTCCTGCTCCCTGATTTCGGTTGATGCGTAAGCCTGGGTGGCGATGATGCCGCCGTTCAGCTCCACCACAACCGTTTCCGGGGCCAGACCGTTTTTTTCAAGAAAAGTGCCGATGGTTGTCAAGGGCTCGAGATGGCACTTTGTACCGTTGATCCGGACTAACATGTGCTCTCCTTTTCAGGACAAAAAAAAAGCTTGCCCAGGGGCAAGCCATTTTATCCGATTGTGTGTCGGGGTCATTGCTTCCCTACGGCAGTATCAGCTGCATCAGGTTCAAAGGGTTGGATTATTCCTCTCAGTCCCGGTATCCCCGGGACTCCCCCAGCATTCATTTCCGGATACCTTACCGTACCGTTATGAAAAAGTAAACCCGGGTGAGAGAATTTCTGCATCACATCCTGGACGCTGGGCTTCAAGTTGCGGAGGATGAGGGATCTATAGTTTCAAATATGTCATTAAAAATCTATTAAAATCCATAATTGTAATTTAATAAGTGATTTTTCCGGAGATGATTTGCTGTTTATTTTATCGTAATATACCAGTATTGTTACATTTTTAATTGCATATTTTATGAAAAATTCCGGTTGGTACGATTTGTGCTGATACAGGATAGGAAAAGGAACAGGAAGCCCCGCAGCCTTCCGGGCCCCATCAAAGAGCCGGCGAAGGACCTGGGCTGATGTCCGGACCGGGCCGTTGCGGAATCCCCCCCTCTGCAACGGCCCGGCTTTTTCCGGGTCTGGAATGGTTCAACTGCCTGGCAGGCCCTCCGGTGCTTTACAGGGCCGGTACCTCTGGGGCGTGCATCCGGTCCGTCACGGCAAAGGACCCCGGGCTTTGGGCTGGAATCTGAGCCAGGGGAGCAATGCTCCCGTCAACCAGCCGGATGCATCGGGATGCCATGGCCGCAGCCTTTGGATCATGGGTGACCATGACAATGGTCCTGCCTTCCCGGTTCAGGTCCTTGAGAAAATTCATCACCTGCATGCCTGTCTCGGGATCCAGGGCCCCTGTTGGTTCATCGGCAAAGATGATATGGGGATCGTTTGCCAGGGTACGTGCCAGGGCTACCCGCTGCTGCTGCCCGGACGAGAGTTCGGCCGGCTTGTGCAGCATCCGGTCGGCCAGTCCGACCTTTTCCAGCAGCATGGCCGATCTGTCCATCTGGGCTGCCAAGGGATCGTTATTCAGCATCATGGGGACCTGAACATTCTGCTGGGCCGTCAGGTAAGGGATGAGGTTAAAGGTCTGGAACACAAACCCCAGGCACAGTCTGCGCAGTTCCGCACGTTCATCCGCCGACAGGTCATAGAGCGAGGTGCCGTTGATGAATGTATCCCCTTGTGCCGGTGAGAGCATGCCCCCGAAGACCTGGAGCAGGGTGCTTTTTCCGCTCCCGCTGGGGCCGACCACGGCAAGAAATTCCCCGGCTTCAATGTTCAGGGAGACATTGTCCAGGGCTTTGACGCTCTGGCCTTTGAGTTTGTATTCAACGGTGACATCAATCATTGAGAGCGTCATATCATACCTCCTTGAAGGCGATGCAGGGGTCTACCGAGGCAGCCCGTCTCGCAGGAAGGAAGGTGGCGATAAGAGCGATTCCCACGGAGATGACAAGGGCCAGGCCCACCAGGGCCGGCAGCGGGGCCACCTGAATGTTGGCAACAAAAGGCCCCAGGATGACAGCCAGGATCGTTCCGGTAATATATCCGCCAACGCCTCCGGCAAGTCCCAGGAAAAGGGCCTTGGCAAAGAACAGCTTCAGGATGAATCCGGATCCGGCTCCCAGGGCCATGAGGGTGCCGATCTCCTTTTTCCGGTCGTTGACATTCCCGTACATGTAATTGGCAATCCCTGATCCGCCGACCAGGACGATGAGGGAGATGAAAACCCAGGAGATGTTCTGCATCATCTTGTTGGTCCTGAGCTGGGTCTCAACCACATGACCAATGGTCATGACCTTTGCCAGGGGCAGCAGTGCGTTGATCTTGGGGATCAGGCCTTCAAATATCTTCTGGCAGCATCCCACGACTTCAATGACATTGATTGTTCCGGGTTTTTTCAGAAGGTCCTGGACCGTGTGCAGGTGGGCAAATATCCGGGTGTCATCCACGGTGCCGGACGGCGGGAGTACGGAGGCCACAAAAAAGGTGCGCCCCATGATGTCCACCGTGCTTCCCTGGACAAGGTTCAGGATGTCTGCAGCCTCTTTGCCGGCAAGAATCTGGTCCGCTCCCAGATCATTGATGAACCGCTGTTTCGGCTGGGGGGTTCCGTCTGTTGGGATGTCAACTGTCAGACACTCCTGGGCCGGCTGGTCAGCGGACCCGAACAGGCCGGTTCCCTGCCAGAACGCTTTGCTCCGGATTTCATTCTTCGGGAGAATGCCGGTGAGGATAAAGGATTTTCCCAGGATGTCCAGGGGTGCGGACAGTTTCGGGGACAGGTTTTCCATGCCGTGAATGCCGCTGCTTGTGAGCAAGGAGACATAGGATTCCGGCATTTCACCACTTTCGAGATCCGCGGCATAATAGCTCTGGACTGTGGCGTCCCTGGGAAGGATGAGCACATTGGCACCCAGTTGTTCCAGTTCCTGCTTCACGGCAGTCTGTGAACTGTGGGTAATGGTGTTGATAGAAACAATGGCGGTGATGCCCAGAAGGATTGTAAGAAAGCTGGTCATGAGCTGTTGTTTCCGTTCAAACAGTTCCTTTCGGATCAGGAAGAACAGATTCATTGAGCACCTCCCTGGGCCGGTGAAGCCGGGGGCGTGGGGCAGGACGGGTCCTGGCAGCCCGGAACCTGGCATGTCTGCTGGGAACCGGCCTGGGCGATGAGTGTCTGGGTAAAGGCCTCCTTGGATGTGGCTCCGGTCCATTTCCCCAGCAATTTTCCGGGAGGGGCGAGCAACAGGGTTTCCGCAACGGCAGGGTTTGCCCCTATCCTCAGCTGGGTGAGCAGATCCCTTTCCCTGGGGTCATCAGGATCGATCATGACAACCTGGGCTATTCTGCCCAGTTTTGGGTCTTCCTTGAAGCGGGTTACCCCTTCCATGGCCTTGTCATTGTCTGAGGTGGCATTGCCCTGGACGCAGACAAACACGATTTTTCTCTGCTGAAACGCCAGCAGGCACTCTTGGGATACCGGACTCAGGAATGCGGTCCTGACCTGGTCCTGGGTAAACGCGGTTCTGAAAGATCGGGTGACGGCACTGTTGGGCGCCAGGATTACAACCATGGGAAGCGGTGCCCAGCGTACGTTGCAGCGGTTCACAAGCCCTGATTCCCCAGGATTTTCCGTGTTGATGATCACCGACATAAGGTCTCCGGCCATGGACTGCCGGACAGCATCAAAGGATTCTCTCAGGGGCGATGGGTCATCGGTTTTCTGGAACAGAACCATCAGAAACTGCCCTGAGGCAGCAGCAGCTTCATGGGCGGTGATGCCCGGGTCAGGACTGGTTGCCTGGGCAGGGTTTTTGGTGTTCTCCGAAGCCTGGAGCGGTGCAATAGACAGTATTGCCAGGCTGAGCAGCAGGGCAATACGGATATGGATTTGAGCGGACATAGGTCCTCCTTACATTGGATCATGCGTTTTGTGATTCAGACAATGA
>JAZDGN010000097.1:0-3076 GCA_043806875.1 Pseudomonadota bacterium | reverse complement strand
TAAAATATTTTGAAAAGGAGTAAAAACCTAATGACAACTAAATTCATGGCTTTCCTATGCGTGGTCACGCTTGTCTGTCTGTTGCTCCCGGTTTCCGGTTTTTCCGGAACCCTGAACTACACCTACGACACCAATGGCTGCCTGACCGGGGCCGATTATGGGAACGGTAAGGTCATAGCCTATACCTACGATACCAACGGCAACCTTCTGGCCCGACAAGCTGATGGGGCCTCAATCCAATATACTCTCAATGTCAGCGTCAGCCCTGCAGGCTACGGTCTGGTAACCGGCAGCGGCATCAACTGCCCGGGAGACTGCTCCCAGGACTTTGATCAGAACAGCGTTGTGGGGCTGACCGCCGTGCCTGCAGTCGGAAATAAATTCCTTGGGTGGGAAGGCGATCTTTCGGGAATCACAAATCCCCATACCGTGACCATGACCACGGATAAACAGGCGATTGCCTACTTTGGCGCCGTCAGTGACAATACGGATGCGGACGGGGTGTCCGATGCAACGGAAAGTGGACCCAACGGAAATAATCCATCCTTTAACGGGAACAATGCTGGCGGGCCGGACTACCAGGAAGCCGGCGCAGCGTCCCTGCCTTCGGCAACCGGCGATGCCTATGTTACCATCGCTGTTGCCGACGGATCAGGGCATACCTTGAGCGATGTTATGGCTCAAGAAAACCCGTCACCCGGAGACACTCCCCAGGGAATTCAATTCCCCTACGGTTTCTTCACCTTTTCCGTAGACAACCTGACAAATCCGGGAGACGCTGCTGTTGTCACCCTTTATCTGCCGAAAAACACGTCCCTGAACACCTACTATCTGTATGGTCCCACGGCGGATAACACAGACGACCACTGGTATGAGTTCATGTATGACGGCAATACCGGGGCACAGATCGTTCAGGAGACCTCCCGGACCCGGATAGTACTCCATTTCCTGGATGGGGCCAGGGGTGACAGGGATCTGGTTGCGAACAACCGAATTGATGATCCCGGGGCGCCAGGTATCCGAACAGGACCTATTTCAACCGATATCGATGATGGTGGAGACGGTTTCACGGAGAATCAAGGTGATTGTGATGATTCAAATGCATCAGTCAATCCCAACGCCCAGGACATATGCGGTGATGGCATCGATATGAATTGCGATGGGCGGAACCTCTATTGTAACAGATTATATTATCCGCACATTGCCTGTGCCACTGGATCATGGGGAACTGAAATCTGCGCGATCAATACGGGATCAGAAAGCATTCAAGGGGTGTTCCTGGCCTATGACAATGCCGGAGATCCACTGTCAACACCCATTGCAGTAACCTTGGCTCCTAATCAAAGACGACAGATTTCTGTTGAGAATGAATTTGTCAACCCTTCCCAGATCGGCTATATCATTTTTGAATCCCAATCCACAACCGTTGTCGGGTACACCAAGTTTTATATTTCCGGCCAGTTCCGTGCCGCAATCCCGGCCGTAGCAAACGCTGCCACCGGAGATTTATACATGTCACACATTGCCTCGGACAGTGTGTGGTGGACCGGTGTCAGCATCGTTAATACTCAAGAGACGGCCAAAAACCTAAGCTTCGAATTTGATGACGGCACCATCAAGACCCTGACGCTGGCGGGATATGAACACAAGGCGTTTACCATCCCATCCCTGTTCGGCGACAGCCCCACCGCACACCTTAACTCTGCAATCATTAAAAATGCCGATGGTGTTGTCGGTCTGGAACTGTTTGGAAGCCCCCATCAGTTAAGCGGCATACTCCTGAGAACTGACACCGCAACCACCATGTATTACCCCCATATCACCAGTGACGGAACATGGTGGACAGGAATTGTTGCCTACAATCCCCTGGCCGCAGCCTGCACCCTGACCATCAATCCATTTTCTGCCACTGGAGCAGGGTTGCCCTCCCAGACAGTAAACCTGAACGGACATGAAAAATACATTGGCGGCGTAGAATCATTGGGATTGGCATCCGATGCTGCCTGGCTTCAAATCCAGTCAACCCATCCAATAACCGGTTTTGAACTGTTTGCCACCCAGGATTGGAAAACACTTGCCGGCTACACCGGTGTCAACATTAATCGGTCAAAGGGTGTCTTTGCCAAAATTGAAAAAAATGGGTTTACCGGCGTTGCATTTGTCAATATTGGCAGCCTTCCGGCCGATATTTTACTGGCAGCATATAATGATGCAGGGATCATCATGGATACAAAATCAATCTCACTGTTGCCCCATGAAAAAATAGTGAATACTCCGGAAAACATCTTCAGCAACAACATCAGCAGTGCAACGTATATTGGTTTTTCCTCTGAACAGGAAGTCGTGGGATTTCAGCTGAACCTTTCCAATGACGCCATAATGCTGGATGGGCTGCCGGGAATGTAGACTTCTTGACAGTGCAGAAGTGAAACAGGAGTTCGTTGTCGATCCCGGCCTGGGCATCCATGGGTTTTTCTTTGTCATGGATGCCGCCCGGTATGAGGGGCAATGGTTAGAGCCTCATGGAGGGACAATGAAACAGACCCTGAAATACGTTGCTTTTGTTTTTCTCATCTCCATACTGGCCATGGACCCGGCTATCCAGGCAAGACTGCTGCCCTGGTACTGATTCAGCCCCGGAACCGGAGGCATTGATTCTTTACAGAATCCGTAAAAGCCTATATGATTGCTTGTCTTCAAACAGAAGAACCCTTGCCCTGAAGGCATTGGCATGGGGCAGAAGCCATCAACCATTTTATCAGGACAATCAGCACATGGACCATCAGACAGGGACAAAGACAGCCGTCGTGACCGGCGCGAGCCGGGGCATCGGCCGCGCCATTGCGGTTGAGCTTGCAAGCCAGGGGTATTTCATTGTCATCAACTACCGCTCTGACCAAACCGGCGCGGCCCAGACCCTTGAACTGGTGCAGCAGGCCGGCTCCCTGGGAAGCGTCATGCAGTTTGACGTGGCAGACAGGGAACAGGCAAAAACCGCCGTTGAAGCCATCATAGAAAACCGTAAAACCATTGATGTCCTGGTGAACAATGCCGGGATTACTGCAGACGGCCTGTT
>JAZDGN010000096.1:0-21203 GCA_043806875.1 Pseudomonadota bacterium | reverse complement strand
AGGCTCCCGGATCCCCGGTCTGACCGCCGATGGTCAGGGTGCAATTTGTGTTGAACCGAAGTGTTGCTCCGGACTCAACATTAAGGGTTGTGATACCGTCTTCGCCGTCTGTGCCCTGGATCGTGATATTGCCTGTAATGTTATAAGACAGTTTATTGTTCCAGGAACCGTCCATGGTGAGGGTGCCGCCCATCACTTTAAGAACCGAGTTGCTGTCAGTATTGTTAATGGTCCAATGGTTCACCACACCACTAACGCAATCTGGAGCAAACGATAAAGGATAGCTGCTGTTGTAATTGATGGTGTTGGTATTAGAGGCGGTATCGGGGAGATAGCCAATTGGCAAAAAAATACCGTTATTAAAAGTATTGCCGTTTACAATTGGGTTGTTGTTAGAATTGACAAAATAGATGTCATAATCACCATTCCCGGTGAGTTCGTTCCCGCTGATTGTATGCTGCTGAGTTGAATAGCTGTAAATGCCATAATTTCCATTGGACGCTATTGTGTTGGAGAGTAGTTGTGGGGAACTGGCTCCATTAATGACGATTCCGGTCCGGGCGTTATTTTTGATGATGCTGTTTTTGATCACAGGGCTGGCGTCAGTGATTACCACAGCACCATAAAGAACGCTCGATAAATATACTCCTCGTGTATTGGTGATCTCGCAATGATTTAGGACCGTCAGCGTATCTTCGGTGGTATTCAGGAATTTGAGGCCATACCAGGAATCCAATGATGTGAACCGTACCGGAGCTTCCAAAGTGCCCAAGGCCGACAGGGCTCCCGGATCCCCGGTCTGACCGCCGATGGTCAGGCCACAATACGTGTTGAAAAGAAGTGTAACTCCGGGTTCTATGGTAAGGGTTGTAACACCGTCTTCGCCATCTGTGCCCGTGACCGTAATAGTACTGGTGACAATGTAAGGGCTTTTGTCCAGTGTCCAGGTTGTGTCGACACTGATGATACCACTGACAGAAGTGTCGGCTACAGAGAGGTTGCAGGTAAAAACCATTACCATCAAAACAACGAACAACACCCTCGTTGGACGAACCAGGACTGAAAATACAAAACGGTTCATCCTTAAGGAATGATTGCTGACAAATCTGTGTGATGGCTGCTCGGACGTTTTGCGATCTCCTGATCCCATGGTATCCTCTTTTTACGGGTTGCTCCGCTGTTTTTCTTCACAGGGCCTGCAGGGACCTGTTGATAATTTCCTCTGTGAAATCGGCATTGTGGAAAGCCGCTGGTTGGCAAGTAGCCGGTTAAAGGCTTCAGATCCACCCTTAAGGAAAAGAACTCTGTCTCTGAACTCCTGACCGATGATGGAGTATATGTCGCCATAATCCTGGCCGGTCCTTGTGATAACGACCACTCTGTAAAAAGAGGGCTGATTCACCAGAATCGTTTTTATCGTTCCTTCCAGGCATGGCCCAATATGGTGGATAATTCCGGGAAAAAGATTTGATATGGTTTTCGGCAATTCCGAAGAAGCATACAAAAGGCTTAAGCCATCAGAATCTTTTTCCAGCAGCAACGTCATGCTGTCTATCCGGTTCAGATCCTCCTGGGCAAAAGGATCTCCAACGATTTCTCCCCCCCTGTGTTTCCAGGAAAGAAGCCCCCCTTCCAGGACGGTGATGAAGAACCCCTGTTTATTGAGGGTCTCAGCTTCAATTGCAATCCGACGATCAGCGTGGCCTTCGTCAAGCAAAACTACCGGGGAGGTTTTCAGATACGATTTCGTCTTGATGCGTTGTAATCCGATGTTCAGGGAGTCAGGTATCCGGCACGCCTCGAATTGATCGGGTGTCCGGATATCCACCAGAAAAAGACTCTTACCCTGGTTCAGCTGCTGCATCACCGTGGTGGGTGATATGTAAAGGGCACTGTTCCTGGGGGATGAAGCCCATGTATCCAGCGGGCCCTGGAAAAGAACAACTATAAGCACCAGAAGAAGAAAACGAAAACGGTGTGAGTTGACAATAGTAACACCATAGCTACCACGTGATGCCATGGGCATACCTCCGGATTTCAGATTCCACGATGCCAACGGGCATCCATGGACAGTATTAATGGCTGCGGGACGGATTCCACAGCGTTCTGACCGGCAACCAGGCTCTGATCCTGCCCTATTCCAGGGGAATGATGACCTGAGTCTGAATATCGGGCAGAAATGTTTGTGTGCCACTCCAGAACTGCTGTTTCACATAATCGACCCGAAACCGGTAATCACCGGCAGGCAGCCTGAAACTGACCGAATTACCGCGTATTATTGTTTTTCTGATTCCCAGATCGATTCCTGACGCGGTGAAAACAGTTACCACCCGTTTCTTGTTACCGTGCCCCGTTGAGCCTGAATTTGTGACTGAGACCAGGACTTCAGCCATGGGGATGTGGATGGAGCATTGATTCTTGTCCGAAAGATCACTCCAGAAATGGTTACCCATGTACTGGGCCTGGAACCGGTAGGGCCTATCGGGTATGAAAAAGTTTGCCGTGCCGAGTTTGTCCGACACCTGACACAGGTCAAAGCAGGTTCCTGACTCTGTACACAGACACACATCTGCCCCCACAACCGGAGAGTCCTTACCCTGATAGGTTCCGCTGACCGTGACCTCCGTGTCCCTGTAAGGCAAAATCATGTCAATGGATGTATTCGAGAACACCGCTACCGTGTCAGACCAGAACCCGTGCCCCAGCCAGTCAGCCCGAACCGTATAGACAGCTCTGGGAACAGTGAACTCGGCCTTTCCTTTTTTGTCTGTGACCTGGTGAAGGGAAAGGGGGTCTCTATTTTCAGTGAACAGGGAAAGATCAACTCCCGGAAGGGGTCGGTTGTCACTGTTTTTAACGGAAACGTCCAACACTCCGCCGCCGGCATCAATCACAATGGAATTGACACTGCCCTGCTCGATGAGGACTGTACGGCTCCAGTAATCAACACCCGAAATATCAACCTTGAACCGGAATGTCAGGCCCGTGGGCAGGTCAAAGTACACCTGTCCGTATGCATTAGTAAGGGCAGACTGTCCCAGAAAGGTGCCCAGCCCGGAGCACAGATAAACCGTTGCATTCTGAACAGGACCGACTGCCATGGTTACGGTGACGGACACAGGTTCATGGGCAATGGTTATGGGAATGGAAAACAGGTCCGGGACCCTGACCGGTCCGGCCCAGAAACAGCCGTCCATATAGTCGGCCCGGATCAGGTAAGTACCGTCAGACAGGTTGAAATACACCTGGCCATCAGGGTTGGTGAAACCACTGATGCCCAGGGGCTGCTGATCCGGTGTGCAGACATGGCACTCCACACCTGGAACAGGGTCTCCCTGGTCAGTGGTGACACTGACTGTAAATTCCCCGCCGCCGACAGAAATTCCCACCGGGAACGTCTCGTCTGCTGCCAGGGACATGACAGCGCTGGTGAACAGCTTTCCGTCATACTCAACCTGAAATTGATAACCCCCCGCAGGGAGAATGAATTGGGCCTGTCCCTGGGTATCGGTTGCACAGCAGTAATCCAGATGGATGCCATCACCGGACAGCAGGTGGACATCGGTACCTGCCAGGGGCAAACCGGCCTCGGTCACGGAGACCACTGCCCTGGCAGAGACCATATTCAGCCGGGTTTCCGGACCCGGGGTAATGTCTGCCCCGTACTGTCTGCCCAGATAATCGACCATTACCCGGTATGGCCGGTCGGGCAGGGAAAATACTACCTGGCCATTGGTATCGGTGGAGAGGACCCTGCCGGTGGCCTCACCTGCCTGGGTGAACAGGTTCACTGCCAGTCCCGGAAGGGGGTATCGCTGGCCCTGAAACAGGAGACTGACACCAATGGTGGACTCGGTATGGATCAGGGTATGGATTATTGAGGTGTCTGCCGCCACTGAGACCACATCAGTCAGAAACTGGTAGCCCAGATACTCCATGGCGATGGTGTAGTCACCTTCCGGAACATCAAAAAAGGCCTTGCCGTCCTGGCCTGTGGTCTGTTCAGGCCCCAGCGGTTCTTGGCCGGCGTTGTTCAGATGCAGCACCAGTCCAGGAATGGAGGTATCCGTATCGGTTTGCACGAGTATGGTCAGACGCCCTCCACCGGCATTGAGGTCAACCCTGTTGACTGACCCGTCAATGGGGGTAACGGGTCCGCTCCAGTAGGGATAACCCAGAATATCTGTCCGGAAGGTGTATCCCGTGTCTGTGGGGAGTTCAAACTGGACATGCCCGTTGGTATCCGTGACCTGGTGAACCCCCAGTTCGACCCTTGATTCCGTGTAGAGATGGACTTGAATATCTGGTACCGGAAAACCTGCTGCCAGGACCGACACATCAACGATCTGTGTGGGAATGGTGATTGTTGCGGACAGTGTGTCCGGAAAACGGATCACAGGAGAGGAAAAGGATCCTCCACGGTAATCCACACGAAAGGTATAGTCTCCCGGGATAACCGTGTCGGAATCAAAAACCGCATTTCCGGAACTGTCCGTGACTGCCAGTATGTCCGTAAATTCCCCTGCCCCATCGTACACAAGAACCTCAATGCCACCAAAAACAGCGCCGGAACCGGACGCCACATGAACCGTGAGCACACAGGGGCTGAAGGTATAGGTATGGGAAACCATCTCACTGGTATTTCCTGCTGTATCAGTGCCAATGCAGTTGAGGGTTGATGCGGAATCAACCAGGAAAGGGCCGTCATACGGGTTGGCGTTGGGGTCCGGATCGGTGCCGTCCAGGGTATAGTAGATCTGTGCCGGTTCATCCGCGGCAAGGGTAATGGTCTGGGGCTGACAATACTCGCCCCCGGGAGGAGAAATGGTCAGTTGGGGCGGTGTCTGGTCAATGGAAACCTGCCGGTCAATAAAAAATTCCAGGGCCGGACTCCAGGGCCCGGCCGTACCGGTTTCATCCACGGCCTGGACCCGCCAGTAATAACGGGTATGATCGCTGAGATCCCCTGGCACGGTCCATTGGGTAACCGGAGTGTCCGCCTGGGCGATAAACGATGACAGCGCTTCATCGCCATAGAGTTCAAACCGGTAGGTCACACCATCCCGGTCCGGATCTTCCACCGGATGCACCGACAGTTCAGGAGTAAGGGAATGGACCCAGGCAGTGCTGCCGGGATTTCTTACTCCGGGCACCGGTGGAGCGCTGTCGGCCTGATTGACAAAAAACCGGGCCCTTGCCCAGCTGCTGGCGGCATTGCCGTCGCTGGTTCTGACCCGCCACCAATAGGCTGTATCTTCATCAAGATCATTGATCTGCCAGAGCGTGGCGTCCTGGCCCTGGGGAATGGGACCGGAACTGAGTTTGCCGGGATTGTCAAAGGTCGCGCAGGTGTCGATCTCAAACAGGAAAACAACCGGATCATTATCAGGATCCGTAACATGGGCTGCGGCAAGGGTCGTGGAACCGGCCTGGATCTCTCCCCCATCAACAGGTGAAACAATATCGGGGATAGACGGTGCACGGTTGGTCGTGTTCACCTGGAAATAGCTGTCAGCGGTTGCGGTCTGGCTCCCCTCCTCATCCGTGGCCGTGGCCCGCCAGAAATACCAGGTAGTGTCGGACAGGGGAGGCGTCACCGTCCAGGAAGTAAATCCCGGGCCTGTCGAAGTGATATTTTCAGCGGTGGCCACCCTGAGACCGGAACCATCGTCGGCATACACCTCGAACCGGTACTCAAGGGACTGGAAATCCGGGTCGTTGCTGCTAGTTACCTCAAGCGCGGGCGCAACGGTATCAACCTGGGCACCATCGGCCGGAAAGGAGATGAAAAACGGTTCCGGCGGATCGTTGGCCATGTTCAAAAAAAAGCTGCTGTATGCCCAGAGACTGCATCCGGTACTGTTGAACGCCCTGACGCGCCAGTAATACAGGTGATTGTCCTTGAGATCCATGGGAAGCGTCCAGGATGTTTGCGTTTCCGACTCCGGGATAATCGGTGTGGATTCGGCAGCAACCAGATGGGTCATGGACTCATCCCCGAAAATCTGAAACTCATAAAAGAGTTCCGTAAACGAATAACCAGGGGGTCTTTTTACAACCAGGGTTGGAGTCAGGTCTGTAACGTCAAGGGATGGAAAAGGAGAGACCGGCTCCGGGACCCCGGGAGCCGAATCCGGTACCAACGGATCGGTTCCGTTCAGCCATTCCTGGAGGTCCGGAATACCGTCATTGTCGCTGTCATCCAGGCCGTCACGGTCAAGGGTGCCGAAATACAGAAGCTCCCAGGAGTCCGGAATGCCGTCCATATCCGAATCACCCGCGTCACTGATGGTGATCCGGACATGGGCCGTATCACTGAGCTGCCCGTCCGATGCCGTGAAAACAACGGTATAGATACCGTTTTGTCCCACACCCGGCGTCCAGTCAAAGACCCCCGTCCCGTCACCGTTATCCACAAAAGAGGCTCCTGCCGGAAGATTCCTGGCGCCCAGACTCGGCAGGGTCCCGTTGGGATCACTGGCTTCAACCAGAAATGATATCTGCTGACCTTCCTGCCGGGAGCGATCGGGGATGTACTGGAGGATAGGTGCCTGGGGCACTGATGCGGTGCTGTCAAACACCAGGGTATAGACATCGGTTCCATTGGCATCAAACAGGTTGATATAATGGGACCAGGTATGGGTGTCGCCATCCTGGATCTTTGACTGCCATACATTGGCAGGCTTGATGACCTTGCCGTCGGAGCGGACGGCTTCACTGAGGAGCCGGGATCCATGATATGGATCTGAAAGGGTAACCAGACTGGGACCTGCGACGGGCTGGGTATTCAGGGTATAATAGTTTCTTGATCCCGAGGTGGATTTCAAAACAAGGCTCGATACCATTGACAAATCGGTGACCAGGCTGGTCTCACTGTCGGATTCATACAGCCGGTACACATCATCGTCCCTGGCAAGAAAATCCCGGATTTCGTCCCGTCCCGGAACATCTACCTGTACATCATGCACCAGGAAATGTTCGTTCACTGACTGGATCAGGGAGGTCAATGCGCCCCCCAGTTCATCGGAATGGGAAAAATCAGCCTTGAACTCCACAAATCTCCCGGACAGGGAGCAGGCCATGATCCAACGGGCAACGGCAGCACTCCCTGGGGCAAGGGTTCCGAAATCAATGCACAGGCTGTCTGGGATTTCCTGTCCATTCACTTCAGTGCCGTCAATCACAAAATTGATGAGAAGGCCCTGGTCGTTCTCAACGATCTTTGGCTGAGCAGAATCAATGGACAGATTTACGGCCCTGCCGGCACCACCATTTTTTACCCGCACCCCCAGCGAAAAGGGAATGCTGGGTTCGATCTCATTGGTAAAGGGATCATCACCGTACACCAAGGACGGAATAAAATAGTCAATCACAAGTTCGGGCATGGGCTTTACAAAGATATAATCCGGTGATACCCGGGTGGTTTCGGATTGACCGCCCATGGTGTAGGTCAGGGTAGCTCCCACCGAATACCGGGTCCCCTGCTCCAATCCGTTGGAGGCACCGGGCGCAGGAATAATCAGCCAGTGAATATCGGCGGAGGTTTCCGGAGCAACAATTCCGGAACCCGAAATATTGTCAATAGTGTCCATGGAATCAACACGAATAAAGAAAAGGGCGTCCAAATCATCCGGATCAGAACTTGCGTGGACGAGGTTGCCCTCATCGTCAGCAAACCAGACCTCAATGCTGACATCCTCAATGGCCAGGTGGGTCAGATCGTTGGAAATGATCATGTGCGCATCAAAGGCCTGGCGCTCTAAGGCAAGCTCCTGCTTGATCTCAATTTTTACCCTGGCGCATACCGAATCCTCTGCCATGACAGTTTCTGTTTGAAAAGCCAGGAGCAGGATCCATCCCGATAGCATTAATACCAGAGCAGGTATGGCCGGACATTGTTTTACAGGAATGGTTTTATCCATGATCGCCTCTTTACCGAATCAACCGGTTCCAGGATTGACGGAACAGGTAAAGCAATTAAACACACAATTTAAACATTAATAAATAATACGCTATCAAACATAATAACAAATTCGAAGCCTATATAACAGTCGATATCGAACCACTTTAATTAACAAAGACTTGCCGATGACACCGATAAAAATTTTTATAACAATCTAATTATAAGCATTTATCATCAAAATAGTTTTTGACATGCTTCACCATATATGAGACTTAACTCATAAATTGTGAAAAAGATTATGTCAATAAAAAACAAATTAATAAATACATAATATAAAATTAAATAAACTATATAATTTTACACAAGAGACATAGGGGAGGACACACGGAGAAATCATGATTCGCCATTGGACCAGTATTACATCATGCCTTGCTCTGGCAATCTGCCTTGTAAGTGTCGCCCTGTGGATAGTTTCAGACGAAACCATCGCGTCCCGTGACAGCTACACCATTCCCGGAACGATCCGGTATCGATTTACGATTCGCAATACAACCAACACGGTTGTTACCGGGGCCCAGCTGAAGACCTTTGCACCTGTAATACAGACCGCCTACCAGTGGTGTGACGCAGTGGAATCATCGTCCGCCTTTGAGACAATCCATGATGAAATCGGCAACCAGATGCTGGTTTTCCCCCTGAAACCGATCCCACCCTTTGGATCCCGGATCATCACGGTAACGGCGCATCTGCTATTTTCGGAAGAGCCGGAATTGATCCTGTCCACGGATCGAAAATTCTACCTCGACGCTGAAGAAACCATCCAGACGGATGCACCCCAGATCCAGGAACTTGCCGCAAACCTAAGGCAGGACGGCACAATGGAAACAGCCAGGGCCTGTTTTGACTGGGTTGCCAGCAATCTTGAGTACGTCGGATATCGTTCAACCGCCCTGGGGGCTCTTCATGCCCTGACCAATCACAAAGGAGACTGCACGGAATTCATGTCCCTGTTTGTTGCCCTGTGCCGGGCCAACACGATTCCGGCGCGATGCATGGGAGGTTATATCCGCAGTGGGAGCAGCCTGATGAAGGCAGCGGACTATCACAATTGGGCAGAATTTATGGACAATAGACGATGGTGGGCGGCAGATCCCCAGCGACGACGCTTTCAAGTCCCGGGAGGGGCCATGGTTGCCATGCAGATCCTCGGCAGACACTCGGATCTGTCCGCAGGACTGCAGCGACATGGTGTCACCGGGACCGGCCTGAGCGTCACCATGGATTGATTGTTGTGGCCGGACCAGGTTACTTTCCGGCACCCCCCGGCTGAGCTTCAGAAGAGTAATGGCAACGGCCTTGGAGGCAACCAGCCATTGACCCAGCCCGGCTGTCTGGGAACGCCCCCTGTGATCAGAAGTGTCCGGTGAATTTCGGACATCTCGCGTTTCTCCTGGAGGCCGAAGCGGCCCGCCTTGACCTCCACTACCGGGAAAGCGAGCGCCTCTACGGGATGGCCATTCAGTCGGCGTGGAACATGGGCAGGATCCACAGGTAGACCGAGGAAACCTTGAGGCCGACCTCCAGGCTTTCGCCGATGGCATTGAGGTAAGCGCCCCAGTGATGGTATATGACACCCTTGGGCCGTCCCGTGGTTCCGGAGGTGTAGTTGAAGGAAAAAGGACACTCAAAATTAATTGTCAAAGACTTGTGAATTTTCTTGACGCTTATATATAGTTTGATGTAATTGACTTTAATATTTTAAAACAAATATTTATATGTCTAATATTTTTTTTAAGTTATTTTATTAACAGTTAATTTTATATAGATTATAATCGACGTCAGACTATCTTAATAGATAATGGGACAAATGAAAAACTTTTTAAATAATGTGAAGATAGTTTCCAAACTGGTCGGAGGCTTTGGTGTAGTTCTGTTTCTTTTTGCCCTGGTCATGGGTATCTACCATCTGACGGTCATATCCACGACAGCCGGATTCAGAGGGCTGATGGATGTCAACGTGGTCCTGGCAGACAGGGCTGCCGAAGCCAGAGCCCTGACCAAACAATGCCGCATCCATGAAAAGGACTTTTTGTCCAGTCTTGACAGAAACCATCTTGAATTACTGGAAAAAAGTATCAAGCATCTCAATGAGGCCGCCCAGACGATCACGGCCATGGCAAAAAAGGCCAACAATACCGATATGGCCGCCAGGGCCGAGGAGATATCCCACTTTGTCAGCATTTACTCTGCCAGCTTTAACAACCTGGTTGCCGCATACGAGGAGAGGGGGCTTGACATCACCTCAGGACTCAGGGGGGAATTTGCCGCTGCTGCAGACCGGTTTGTGCTGGAGATGGCCTATATTGACGTGGAAGATCTCTATGTACACCTGTTGCGCATGGCCAAACTCCAGACCGATTACCGGGATGCCAGGGACACCGACCTGTTGAAAAGCCTGGATACCCTTGTTCAGCTCTATCCCGCTGTCATTCAGAACTCCATGACCAACAAAGAAAATGTCAAGGGTGCCATCACCGATATATTCCAATCCTATGTCCTGTCCTTTCAAAAACTTCTCAAGGCGACAGCCCCGGACGATCAGGACCAGGCCCTTGACGAAATGAAAGAATGGATGACCGAGCTCAGCGATATATTCATGGCCATCTACCTTCCCAACACCAGGCCCATGATACTCAATATCCGTTCCAGCGAGAAAGACTATCTTCTGTTTGGCAAAGAACAACACATCCGTGCTGTTCACACCGCCATCAACCTTTTGAATTCAGCCTTGGATAACTCGTTGATCATTGATGACTTCAAAAACAACGGCAAGCGGTATCTGGGTTTATACGCCGCCGCCTTTGACAACCTGGTGGATGTGGACAGCAGAATCCGGATCATGTACGACTCCATGACCCAGGCAGCAGACAGCATCGACAACCGGAGTGAAGCGCTCCTGACCGATGCCGGAGAACTGGCAGCCCAGGGCACCCGGGATGTCAATGCCCAGGCTGCAGGAAGGGCACAGGTGGCCCTGATCATCGGCGCCGGCGCCATGGTCTTTGGCCTGGCACTGGCACTGCACATAACCCGGGGGATAACAGTTCCCATTATCAGGGCCGTATCCTTTTCCAAAAAGATGTCTACGGGTGATTTCACCCGAACACTCGACATCGACCAGGAAGACGAAATCGGTGTCCTTGCCAGAGCACTCAACGACATCGTCTCCAGCATCGGTGGCATTATCCGGGGTATGTCCGGCGATGTCTCCATGCTGTCAAACTCCTCAGGGGATCTGAAGCAAATCTCTGATCACATGGACAAGGGTTCCGGGTCCATGGCCTTCAAGTTCAACGCCATCACCGGTGCAGCCAAGGCCATGAGCGGCAACCTCAGTTCCGTAGCCGACGCCATGAAGGAGACCGTTGAAACCCTGCGGACGGTTACCACCACCACAGAAACAAACACCGTCACCATCCGTGGCATTGCTGCGGATTCGGATAAAGCCCGAACCATTTCCAACCAGGCTGTAGAGCAGGCAACGCTGGCAACCGGGAAAATGGAGCGTCTTGGAACTGCAGCCAAGGCCATCAGTTCCATCACGGAAACCATTACTAAAATTTCAGAACAGACCAATCTTCTGGCATTGAACGCCACCATTGAGGCTGCCCGGGCCGGGGCGGCGGGAAAAGGGTTTGCAGTGGTTGCCAATGAGATTAAGGAACTGGCCCGCCAAACCGCAGACGCCACCCGGGAAATCCGGGAAACCATCACCGGCATTCAGAACACAACCACCCATACGGTCAAAGAAATTCAGGCCATCAGCAGGATCATCGGAACCATCAATACTATAGTTTCCCGAATTGCATCAGGCATTGCCGATCAATCTACGTCTGCTGTGGAAATCGGGACAACTATCGCCCAGGCTTCCCACGGGATCCAGGAGGTCAACCACAATGTTTCCCAGTGTTCTCAGGTTGCTGAAAGCATCACAAAGGATATTGCTGTCACAAACCAGGAGGCTGCTGAAATGTCCTCCAGGAGCTCCCGGCTTCACACCAGTGCAGAAGGCCTGGCTGCTCTGGCTGACAAATTGAAAACCATGATTGAACAGTTCCAGGTCTGATTCACAACCCATACACCCAAGCAAAGGAGATACCCATGATCAAGAGAATAATCCCCGCTATTCTGGCACTTTTTTTTACGGCAACATCGGTCCTGGCCATTGAAATCGGCGGGCTGACTATTCCCGACACCCTGGACTCCGGACAGGGGACTCTGGTGCTCAACGGAGCCGGTATACGTAAAAAATTCGGGTTCAAAGTATACGTGGGGGGCCTGTATCTGAAAGCCAAGTCCAGTGACTCCAAAGCCATTATCGAAGCGGATGAGCCCATGGCCGTCACGCTGACCTGGAAACGGTCCGCCCCCAGGGACAAAGCCATTGATGTGTATACAGAAGGCTTCGGCTTTTCTGCCGGATCCGATTATGATGCCATCAAAAAGGATATTGACGCTTTTCTGGCAGCTCTGGTCCCTGCCGAAAAGTCCGATATCTGGAAATACCTGTACCTACCGGGCCAAGGAGTCCTTATTTACCACAATGGCACCCTGGCATTGACCGTAACCGATTTTAAATTCAAAAAAGCCCTGTTTGCCATATGGCTCCTGGAAGGGGATACTTTTGGCGGGGACAAAAACCTCCAGGTAGGCATGCTCGGCAAATAGATTACCCAGGTTCCGGACAGCCCTGGAGCAGTGAAATTTCCAGGTCAAGCAACGCCTTTTTTCGTGCAAGCCCACCGGCGGCATACCCGGTAAGAGTGCCGTCAGCACCGACGACCCGGTGACAGGGCAATAACAATGGCAATGGGGTTGTGGCCCACGGCATTGCCCACCGCCCGGGCGGACACCGCGGCCCCGCCCCGTCTTGCCGAAAGACGACTGGCCAAGGCCCCATAGGTGGTGGTGGTACCGACAGGGATCTCCTTGAGCAGGGACCAGACTGCCATGCGAAACGGCGTTCCTTCCGGGGCCAGTAGATGGCAAGCCGAAAGTCATTTCCCAAATCTACATAGGATCCCCAGACCGTGTCGCCAGCCTTGTCGGCGGGAAGGAACAACCCCTTAAGGCATTGAAGGCCGAAAAATTTGGGGCCTTATGGCTTGCACAACAAATTGACAACGATATCGATATCTGCGGCATCATTGATTCCGTTGTGCCAAGGACTGAGCGGGAAACAGGACCTTCCATTGGAGAGTTTGGCCATTACTTATCTTCGCAGAGTTGAACTCAAAATGGCATCATCAGGTGCCGATAGGACGGCGGAGGATGTTATGGACGATATGAGACATCTTCATTCTATTCTGAGCTTCCAGAAAGGATCAAGGCTCCCGAGCCGTCATCTTGAAACCCCGAGTAAGACCCAGGCTGAAGTCCTATCGGCATTCGGCTACCAGGTTGACGAGGGTGGGGTCTTACAGCACGTCATGAGATAAACGCCCGCCAATAAAGACTTTGGGCGTCCTGCGCCCTGTTATCCCCGAAACTCCTGTCTTTCGAGCATTAAAACCGCCGGCGCCGGCCCACCCGTAAAAAACCTGGCTCACGGCCCAACAGCATTGTCCAGCAGAGGCCTTTTCCCTTCAAGCAGGGGAAGGATACCGTATTTAAGAAATTGGCCGATTCCGGCCTTGTTGAAATGCATGTGGTCATAATACCACTTTGTTTCCTGCATGCAGGATGCAAAGTTGTAATAGTCCATCCCCTCCTCCCGGGCCGCGGTTTCCCGCAGAAAGGCATCCACTTCCCCAAGCCCGGGAAAATCCTTCATCAATAAGGGAAGCATCACATAGGTGATGCGCCCGTTGTTGTGTCTGACCAGGCGGTTGATCCTTTCCACGACCGGGCCGTAGGCGATGTAGCTTTTCCGGTCAAAGTTTTCCAGATAGTTTCTGCGGGCATCCTGGGTTTTCTTTTCGTCTATCGCCTTGAGCGTCCCATTGGTCAGCCCCGGGGCACTGTAGCGGGATATCTGTTTCCAGTCGGTTACGGTGATCATCTGGAGATAGGAAAAGAGCCTGTCCAGGGAATAGCCGTCCCTGATCAGCTTAAAAAAAATGAACAGCTCAAAGGGTTCGTCCCTGAGAAAAAAGTTGTTGTTTTCATTGTTGATGGAGGAATAGAAAATCCAGGGATCCACAAGATAGATGACTTGGTCGGAACGGTTCCCCTGGTGGTAAAACCAGGAAAGATGAACCTCAGCTGGCATCAGACCGCCGCCGCCCCCCTTGGAGAGGTTGGCGACCCTCCCCCCCAGAATCTGCTCCACCATGGTGTGATTGCCGTCCCGGGAAAGAACGCGCCCCCGGGAGGTGCCCAGTAAAACAACCCGATAGTGTACCTTTTCCCCCAGCACCAGAAGATTCGATTCGGTTTCGTCATAGCTCAGATGGATTTCCCGCTGCTGCCCGGAAAAATAGACAAGCAGACCCGCCAGAATCACAAGGTTCAGGGCAAAAAAGAAGATCAATTTGGAGATGAACTGTTTTGATTTCCTATTCATTAACGGAACCTTGCCTGACCGGCACCCCTTTCTAGAACTGAAAATAAATAAATTCCTGTTTTATGCCAAAAACCGTCAGCAGAAACACTGCCCAGAATGAGAGGGTGTACAGGGTCCAGCGCACAATGGGGCATAACTTTCCCACCTGTTCGTGTATCCTGGTCCCTGCCTTTTGCTCCTTGTATTCCACCCAGAAAAGTACGGCGATCCCAGCCACCAGCAGCAGGAACCGGCAGGGACCCACAACGCCTGTGCCGAGCCCTTTGGCCCAGAACCCGCCCAGATCGCCCATCCTGCCGATGATGTTAAAGGCGTCGCCAACTGAATCGGCCCGGAAAAAGAGCCAGGCAAAGCTTACGATCACCATGGTGATTCCTGTCTGAAGCGCATGGTTCCACCTGGACGCCTTGCCCGGGAATATCCGGTCGGCCACCCGTTCCTGAAAATGGCGGGTGGCATTTTCCAGGACCAGGACCCCGCCGTGAATGGTGCCCCAGATCACAAAAGTCCAGTTGGCGCCGTGCCACAGGCCGCTCAGGACAAAGGTGATAAAGAGGTTGAAATGCCATCGCCATGGTGCAGCCCGGTTTCCGCCCAGAGGGATATACAGATAATCCCTGAACCAGGTGGAAAGCGAGATATGCCAGCGCTGCCAGAACTCCCGGAGGGACCTGGAAAAATAGGGATGTCTGAAATTCTCCATGAACTCGTACCCAAGAACCCTGGCGCCCCCCCGGGCCATGTCGGTATATCCTGAAAAATCGCAGTAGATCTGGATGGTGTAAAAAACGATCGCCAAAATGAGGGCAATCCCCTGATGGTCCCCCACGTGGTTGAAAACCCGGTTGACGTAAATAGCCAGCTGATCGGCCAGGGCCACCTTTTTCACCAGGCCCCACAGCATGAGCCTCAGCCCGTCCGTGACCCTCTGATAATCAAAGGTATGGGTTTGTCTGAACTGGGGCATCAAAAGCGAGGCCCGGTTGATGGGACCGGCCAGAAGCTGGGGCCAGAAGGAGACGAACAGGGCAAAAATTCCCAGATGCCGTTCGGCCTGGATCCGCCCATGGTACACATCCACGATGTAGCCCAGAGACTGGAAACAGTAAAAGGATATTCCCACCGGCAGGAGCAGATGAAACAGGGGCATATCACAGGACAGGCCCAGGGCATGGAACAGGCTGGTCAGTGACTGGCTGAAAAAATTGACATACTTGAACAGGAAAAGGATGCCGATATTGAACGAGACCCCCAGCCACAGGTGTATTTTCCGGTCCTGCTTTTCAGCAAACATTGCCATGCGCCGTCCCAGCAGGTAATTTACCAGGGTTGATCCCAGAAGCAGAAAAATAAAGTCGAGTTTCCAGAAGGCATAGAAAAAATAGCTTGCCGCAAGCAGCATCCACCATCGAAAGCGCTGGGGGATCGCATAGTAGAGTCCCAGGGTGATCAGGAAAAAAACAGCGAATGGAATGGAGTTGAACAGCATGTTATTTTACTTTTTTAGAACCTCTCTGTTGCCCTTTTTCCCAAGCAGGGACAGGAAAAAGGCGCAGGGGGAAGGAGTTCCGCCATCACCATGGGGCTGCTTCCCGCCAGGGTTCCAGACTATAAATGGTCCCAGGTTCCCGGTCAAACAAAAAATGGATAAGCGTTTGACAATGCACGGGGGATATGCTCTTTTCCTTTTGATTTGGTCTAACTGTCACCGGAAAGAAAGGACATGCTCCATGGCACACGGACAAGGAAAAAACTTTTCATTGATACCTGACCCACTGAACCGAACGACTATGCCCAGGGGGCTGGCAACTGCGGTCCTGGCGATAGTGTTCCTTGCGGCTGGCGGTTGTGGAAAGTCAGGGATAAAAAACCCTGCAGACAGAACATGGACTCCCGCCGTGTTCCAGGAATACCTGGCCCAAGGCCCGGTCGGCAGCAATCTGCCGGATTTTTCCAGGGCCGGCTACCGGATGGGTGAAGCCTTGATTCCCGAGATCCAGGGGCCTGTGTTTGACGTCACCCAGACAAGGTTCGGGGCTGTCCCCGATGACGACAGGGAGGACACGGCAGCCATCCAGGCCGCAATAGATGCTGCGGCGGTTGCAGGAGGCGGCGTGGTCTATCTTCCCGGGGGTCGGTACCAGATTCACAGTACAGCAGACTCCCCTTATCTTACCATCAACTCGGACCATATTGTCCTACGCGGACAAGGCTCAAAGGAAAGGGGAACGATCCTCTTCATGGGCGCTGCGGGCACGCAAGGGAATATCCGGAGGCTGGGGACCGTTCCAGCCTTAAAGGAGGCCCGCCGCCATGCAGCTGTTGCGGTCATGGGGCCGGAAGAGCGAAAGGAGCTTACCGTCTTCACCCAGGATGTACGCCGGGGACAAAGGGACATTGCTGTTTCCGACACCAGTGCCTTGGCCCCGGGTCAGGACATAATCATCGAATGCACTGATCCGCTCATTGATCCCAAAAATCCCTCTCCGGACAAGGCGGATATCTCCGTCCAGCTGATCTCGCCCTTTAAACTCACCCCGGTCCAGGAGGATACTTACGGCGAGGCAGCCCGGAAACTGACCTGGATCGCCGGTATAGAGAAGATCATTGACGACCATACCATCCGCCTCACCCGCCCGGCCCGCTTCAACCTACCCCTTGGCTACACCCCCAGGATCTATTCCTTCAGCGGTGTCAGGGAAGTCGGCATCGAGCACCTTAGCATCCAAAGCGCCTGGCCCGGAGGATACCGTCACCACAAACCCTTTACCGACGCTCATGGAGAGGTGATCCGAACCGCCAAGGAGCAGGACTATCTGTGGGGAGGCATCTGGATCAGCGGCAGTGTCGACGGATGGGTTAGGGATGTGGCCTTCACCGACATGACCCAGGGGATCATGCTTTCCACCTCCTCCCAGTGGACCCTGGAAAACCTGACCTTTAGAGGCCTGGAAGGTCACGCGGGCGTCACCATCGGCTGGGGAAACGACAACCTCATCCGCAGGGCAGACTTCTTCGCCCGGATGGTGCATCCGGTTACCATGGAACTGACCGCCTCCGGAAACGTCACCACGGAATGCCAAGCCCACTATGAAGGGCGGAACACCCTTTCGGGAACAGATACGGCCATGGATTTTCACGGCAGTTTCCCCTATGAAAACCTCTTTGAAAAGATGAAAGGGTTCTATGTCTGTCCCGGCGGAGACACCAGCGTCATGCCCCATGCCGGTGTGCGCAATGTCTTCTGGAACATCCAGGCGCCCGCCAGGATAGACGGATATGGGGACTATGCCGGCGACTCCTTTGTCCAGACCTATGATTACGGCACCACCTCGTCAAAAAGTCCGGCAACCATGTATGAGCATTTTCCCCAGTCATTTTATATCGGTATCACCCGAAGGGGAAACCGCCCGGTCACCCTGGCCGGTTCGACCCAGGACCGGAGAAACCAATGGATGACGGTGGAAGGGCTTAACCGCCCGGGTATCGCCATCCCTTCACTGCATGAGGCCCAGAAAAATAATCGATAGGCTTATCCGAAATAAAACCAACGGGCCTGCAATCTTGGAATAGACCTGCCCATTCCAGGGCATTCCAACCATTAACCGGCCCCTGTCTCCGGTGGCCCTTATTTGAATGGATCAGCATTTTTTTTATGACATGAACCGATTCATTAAAGAACGGTTACATCTGTCGCTGAAGGTCCCTATCGATGGTTCGACGATAACAGTGACTCTATTATGATACAGGTGATGGAAATCGTGAGACATCGTCCCTGACTTATGATATACTTTCCGGTACTGAAATCATTGAATACAGGCCGATGGTCTGTTAAACCCATGAACATTGAACGAACAATCAGGACACACTATGTCATTTGAAGGACTTGGCCTGCGGGTCGAACTGCTCAACGCCGTAAAAACCAAGGGATACATTGCTCCGACTCCCATTCAGACCAAGGTCATTCCGGCCATCCTCGCTGGCCGGGACGTACTCGCCCGTGCCCAGACAGGAACCGGCAAAACAGACGCGTTTGCACTTCCCCTGGTTGAAATTCTGGGTCGCGACAGCAACAGCAGGCGGCATCCCAGGGCCCTTGTGCTGGCACCAACCCGGGAGCTCGCGCTCCAGGTGGGGGAGAGTATCAAAGTGTATGCACGAAGGGTGTCCATTCGATGCACAGTGGTTTATGGTGGGGTGAATATCAATCCCCAGATTGAACGATTAAGGCGAGGTATTGATATTCTGGTGGCCACTCCTGGGCGCCTCCTGGATCTTGCCGAACACCGTGATCTGAATCTTTCCCACATCGAGTTCCTGGTTTTTGACGAGGCCGACAGAATGCTGGATCTGGGATTCAGTCAAGAGATCTCCGAAATTCTTGATCTGGTCCCCAAAAAACGCAGAACCATGCTGTTTTCGGCCACCTATACCCAACAGATCCGGGAACTTGCCAAAGCAATGCTTGAAGATCCGGACTATATTGAGGTGACGCCCAGCAATACGGCAGCAGAATCGGTTGTCCAGAAACTGCACCTGGTGGACCGGGCAGATAAACGTGCTCTTCTTGCCCACCTTATCATCAAAGGCCAGTGGACCCAGACATTGGTTTTTACGCGTACAAAACATGGAGCAAACAAACTCACGGAGCAACTTGCCTCCCAGGGGATCAGTGTGGCTGCTTTACACGGCAATAAGAGCCAGTCTTTTAGAACACGTACCCTGAAGGAGTTCAAGGACGGTGAGATTCGAACCCTTGTTGCAACGGACGTGGCTGCAAGGGGGCTTGACATCAGTAGCTTGCCCTATGTTGTCAATTACGATATGCCGGCTGTGCCTGAAGATTATATCCACCGCATCGGTCGCACGGGACGAGCTGGTATCAGCGGGATTGCCATCTCCCTGGTCAGTAAGGAAGAAAAACCCCAGCTCAAGGCCATTGAAAAATTACTGCAGCAGAAGATTCCAGTGGAAACGGTTGAGGGATTTACCGTGGACAGCACCCTTCCGGATGGAGTGCTGTTCCGTCCGGGGAATCCGTTAAGTGAAAAAAAGGCGGATAAGGTCATTAAAGAACTTGTGAATCAGCGAAAAGCCTCACACCGGAAGGCTGAGCCCCTTGCCGGAAAATCAAACGGTTCCGCCAAAACCATCAGAAAACCGAAGGGGCCTGACAAAAAAGCCGGGAAAAAACCGGGGTCTGCTAAAACCAATGCAAAGTTGACCGATCCCACGGCCAGGGATAAATCAACGGCAAAATCCCGATCCGACAAGACTGCCGACCGGCCCCAAAAGCGTTCGTCCCAATCCGTACCCCGTTCCCGGTAATCGTCAAAAAAGGCCGGTCCAAGGGTTTCAGATACGGCTCTGTGATGATCACGGTATCACCGTCGGAGGCGTTTTGGACCTGATTTATGAAATCCGCATGGATCAACCGGCTTATTTTATCGCCGACGCCTATTACGCCAGCGGTAAAACCGTAACCAAGCTTGCGTATACCCTGAAGCTAAGACCTTTCTCGTAGAAACTCTTGCCTATTTGGCAGGGTTGTATCATCCCATTTACATCTGGAATCATTTGGTATTCTTCTACCACAGGCAGAAATCAATTTTTTTAAATTGCATGAATTGCACTGAGGACAGCATATTTTTTCTTGACCCTTTGTTATTGTTTCAAATTTATTACAACAATCTTTGCATTCAAATTCGAAAATCGGCATGGATTATTCCTTTTAGTATTCAAATAGTTCAAATTCGTCTTTTTAAGTAAGATCTGAGAATCCAGAATTGCATTAACCATACATAGTGTATTCTGCATCAAAATTTTGACTAAAACAAGTTTCGATTTGTTTCGGTATCTCAAATATTAAGACAATGGAAAAATTGCGAGGTCATGCCCCCGGTGAGTTTGGGAAGCTTCTCGGATTGGATCGTATCCCTGAAGTGCGGTGCTTTCGTAGCAAACTGGATGATTTAAGCAGAGAGAATGCATCTACCAGAACCTTATCTGTAAAGTCCGAAAACCTTTATCCTCCTCGTTGATACTGTGATGCTGCGCCGGCTTCAGATGAACACCGTCATCAATAAAGCCTAACACGACAAAATCCTTAATTATTTTGATAAAGTAAATAAAAACTCCATAGTTTTATTCACCTTGACTAAGCCCACACCAAAGGATTTACCAGTCAACACCCCAGGGAAAAATAATCAGCGCCAACGCCTCAATGGCCAGGATCCTGGGTTATGCATCTCCCGAGGACCTCATGGGTTCAGTCACGGATATTGCCAGAGACCTGTATGCATCCAGCCGTGCCCGTGACGTTTTTTTAACCTTCAGGAATCTTGATTTAGGCAAAATGATATTTGGTAGATAAGATCGAATTTTTTTCTTTAATATCAGACGGATGAAGAAAAATGAGATATCTCAATAGAATTATTGCTTTCGGAAAATAAAAGTGGCACTTTAAAGTCAGAAAAAATGACTAAGGACTTCAAAGGAGCCGTGTAACGTGCATCAATTATTATTACCTCTCGAGTCATATGAGATCACCCATATCAATGGCACTGTTTCCGTTTCGAAGAACAATGATCACTTGACCTATTTTTTAGGTGAACTCCCGATTTATTCACACAAGGCAGATGACCACCGGATGTTCCATTTGACCATCGCTCAGCTGATAGAATCGAGAGCCTGCCGGCAAAAAGAAATTATCAAAATGTTTGGGCTGTCAAAAAG
>JAZDGN010000095.1:0-17551 GCA_043806875.1 Pseudomonadota bacterium | reverse complement strand
AATACAACAGTAGACGGCAAACCCCATGCAGTGCCCTTCTGCTGGGGGACTTCCGGTCTTGTTGTCAACAGGAAACTTGCCCCCCAGGCATCGGACTACACAGACCTTCTCAATCCCGCCTACACCGGCAGGGTCAGCTATCGCCTGAAACGCCCCACCTTGATCGGACTTGCCTTTGCAATGGGTGACAATCCCTTTGCCAAATATTCCGATGCAACTGCCTATAAGGAACTCATGGACAAAGTAGGCCAGGAGCTTATCGACAAAAAGGGACTTGTACAGAATTACTGGTCCAACGGCGATGCCCTGCTCCAGTCCATGCGGTCAAATGAGGTTTATGTGGCCATGGCCTGGGACAACGGCGGATGGAAGCTGCATGAGGAAAATCCGGACATCGACTTTGTCGCACCCAAAAGCGGTGCCCTGGGATGGATCGATACCTTTGCCATCCCTGCCAAGGCAAAGAATACCGATGCCGCCTACAAATGGATCAATTTCATGCTGCGGCCTGAAAATGCGGCTGTTTTTACAAACATGGAAAAATGCGGAACCGCATCCAAAGGTGCGATCCAGCTGACCGATCCCGGTGTCAGGGCAAACTTTGAAAGAAGCTTCCCGGAAGCCGATATTGATAATATCAAATGGTATCCGCCGGTTCCCGACAAGCTGGAATCCATCGAAGGCATGATACTTGACAAGGTAAAGGCATCCAAATAAACCGCTCACAGAAGCAGCCGATGCCGTCGCCGCGATAAAACCCCGGAGATCCATGGGACCACTCCCGTGGGTCTCCGGAGAGCCCCTATTTCAAGGGCATTTTCACTGTTGTTTGAGCCAGGACAGACCCAGGAAATGCAGACAGACCTTTCAGTTATCAATGTCACAAAAGTATTCCAGGATTTCAAAGCGGTGGATTCGGTATCCTTTAATGTTGAAAAGGGAAAATTCTTTTCCATTCTGGGTCCCTCGGGATGCGGTAAAACCACCCTGCTCAGGATGATTTCCGGCTTTTTTGAACCTACCAGCGGCACCATCGCCATTAACGGGAAAAGCATGGCCGGCATTCCACCCAACAAACGGCCCGTCAACCTGATTTTCCAGAACCTCGCCCTGTTCCCCATGATGAATGTGGGACAGAACATCGCGTTCGGGCTTGAACGAAAACGCGAATCCCGGTCTGTAATAAAAACCAAGACAGCTGAAATCCTGGAACGTGTAGGCCTGCCTGGATTTGAAGACAAGAAGGTGGATCAGCTGTCCGGAGGGCAGAAACAGCGCGTTGCAATCGCAAGGAGCCTGGTCCTTGAACCGGCTGTCCTTCTCCTTGACGAGCCCCTGGGCGCCCTGGACCTCAAGTTGAGGGAGCAGATGAAAATCGAACTGAAAACCCTCCAGATCCAGGTGGGAACCACCTTTGTCTACATCACCCACGACCAGTCGGAAGCCCTTGTCATGTCAGATCATGTAGCAGTCATGAACAAGGGAAAATTTGAGCAGGTGGATACCCCGAGGAATCTGTATTCAAAGCCGCTGACCCCGTTTGTCGCTCGGTTTGTGGGAGACAACAACCGGTGGAGAGCCCGTGTAACCGGGCTCGATGGTGCTTTCGCATCCATCATGACTCCCCAGGGCAATGTGTTTAGTACCGCCATGCAGAGCCCCCTCAAACCCGGTGAAGAGATCGACCTTTTCCTTAGACCCGGTTCCATTCTCCTGGAGCCTGATCCATCCATTCAAGCCTTGAACAGGTTCCGGATCTGTGTCAAATCCATCCTGTTCGACGGTGCAAACAGCAGGATTCTCGCCCATGTGCCCGAATCCGACAAGGAGATCCAGATATCACTGCCCCAGACCCGGCAGTTTGACCATATCCAGCCCGGCGACAGCATTGAAGCCGGATGGAGCCCGGCCTCGGGCATTGCCTTTCCCATGGAAACGGAGGCCCCATGAAACCGGGTATCCGATGGGGTCTGGTCATCTTCATAACCCCTGTTCTCTTATGGCTGCTCCTTCTCATTGTGCTGCCCCAGGTGGATATGTTCATCATGTCCATCCGGGCTGAAAATGAACTGGGGCAGATGGGATTCAGCCTGGGCAATTTCAAACTGTTCTTTTCAGAGCCCATCTACTGGAGGACCTTTGCACGGACAGCCTGTTACAGTATCCTGGTGACCGTCCTGACCTTTTTGATCACCATGCCGGTTGCCTTTTTCATTACCAAGGTCGTATCCCCTAAATTTCAGGGTTTCTTTTCGGTACTGATCCTCATGCCGTTCTGGGTAAGCGAGCTTGTCAGGGTCTACGGCTGGATGATACTTCTGAGGGAAAGCGGCGTCATCAACCATTTCCTGGTAAGCCTGGGTTTGCTGGATCGACCCGTGGAGATGCTCTATAACGATATCACCATGGTCATGGGACTTGTCTACACGTCCATGCTGTTCATGCTGGTGCCCCTCTTGTCTGTCCTGGAGAACCTGGACAACACGCTCATAGAGGCAGCGGTTGACCTTGGCGGTACCGTGTGGTCCATCACAACCCGGATCATCATACCCCATTGCCTCCCCGGTATTGTATCAGGATCCATTGTCGTATTCATGCTGACCCTGGGCAATTATCTCACCCCCAATCTCATGGGCGGAAAAAACGGCCTCTGGTTCACGGAACAGATCTACAATCAGTTCATCGCAAGTTTCAACTGGAACCAGGGGAGTGCCTTCGGGTTCCTTCTCTTGATTCTCTCATCGGGGATTATCTGGATCGGACTCCGGTTGACGAACCAGAAACTGGGCCGGGTTGTACAATGATACGAAACATCCCCCAGACAAAAGTTTACTCACAGGGGTTCAGGCTCTACGTGACCCTCTACTTCCTGTTTCTCTTCGCGCCCCTTGTCATTACCTGCGTCCTGGCTTTCAACGATTCCATGTTCCCATCCCTGCCCTGGAAGGGCTTTACCCTGGAATGGTTTACGGGGCATTCCCTCGGGAAGACCGGAATTTTTCACGACCAGGGCAACCTGGACAGCATCTGGGTCAGTTTCAAGGTCGCTTTCTTCGTTTCCATCCTGTCCACCATTGTGGGAACCCTGGGAGCGTTTCTGTTTGAGCAGGAGAACTTCCCGTTTAAACAGCTGCTTTTTTTCCTGATGCTGGCACCCCTTGTCATCCCGGGTGTAATTCTGGGCATTTCCATCCTGTTGTTCTCCAATACCCTGGGACTGTTTTTCGAAAACCGCCTGGGTCTGGATATCGCCCTTTTCAGGCCTGGATTCTGGCTGGTCGTTCTGGGGCAATTTTCATTCATCACAACCATTGTAACCCTGATTGTGTCCGCACGACTGAAAAAATTCGATCCCGTCCTGGAAGAGGCTGCCATGAATCTTGGAGCAACCCGGTTTGAGACCATCTTGCATATCACTTTGAAATTTCTCAGGCCTGCAATTGTCGGGGCTCTGGCGGTCGCGTTTCTCATGTCGTTTGAAAATTTCAACACCACGCTGTTCCTGGTTGCTTCCCAGGCGACTCTGCCCATCAACCTGTATCTTCAGGTCAGGGATGGGAGCACTCCGGTAATCAACGCCATATCCGTACTCATGATTGGCGGGACATCCCTGCTTGCCCTAGTGAACCTGTATTTCTCAAAAAAAGGCGGGAGCTAAAAAACTCTTTTCGCGGGATCCTCTTCCATGCGAGAACAAGGAACAACGGCATCCTAACCATGGAAGATAGGGGTATGAATCCCTTGAGGATGGTGTCATACCACCAGAATAATAAAATCCCTGGACCCTATTTCTAGGACCCAGGGACTTTGATTTTTTAAGTCAATAAATGACTAGTGTGTTACAGCAACCGCCAACTAAACCACGGTTACATTTGTTGCGGAAGGTCCTTTCTGACCTTGCTCGATTTCAAATGTAACACGGTCTCCCTCTTTGAGGGATTTGAAACCTGTTGCATTGATGGCAGAGTGATGCACGAATACATCTTTTCCATTTTCCTGTTCGATAAAACCAAAACCTTTTGAATCGTTAAACCATTTTACAATACCATTTGCCATGTTGGCGATCTCCTGTAATAAAAAATAATAACCGCTTCTTGCTTTGGGGAGTATGTCGCTCTTGAGTTGGGATATACACCTCTGGAAGGAAACGTGCGCGTTTCACATAAACAGCGCAATCATGGTCAAGATACAGCAATTAAGGACAAAGTCAAGCATTAAATCAGCATTTATTAATTATATTTCATGGGATCCCCCCCAGATCCAGCCCGGGTGAGGCGCGGACAAGGCTATTAAAGGACTCGTCTCCGTCTCACGGCCCAGACTGATATCCCGGCAAGAAGCGTTGCCAGGGCAACCATGCCCCACTCCCTGAGGGTCGGGATGGGATAGCGCCGGAAGGAAGGCGCACCCGGATCAAAAATAAACCCGTCGCCTCCGGCAGCGTAGAGAAGGATATCACCGAGTTCATTGTCGGTCAATGTCAGATCCGCATAAAGAACCGGTTGACCTTTAACCTCTGCAAACCCGAACGTTGCATTAGGGTAGGTGAACCAGGTCAAAGGGCCTCCAGGTGTTGTCTGACCATATTTTCGATAAACCCACCCGTCGTGGCTGCTGTAACCGTAATAATAGATCCGGACAGTGGATGTTCCCCCGTTTAATGAGGGGCATTGCAGATTGATGCTCATTATTCCGCAGGGGTGCTGGAATTCTTCGTCCGCAGGCAGTGTGTTTTCATCCAATGCCATAACCCCTCTGATCTGGGTGCACTCACTGCTTCCCCGGACTTCAACGGTATTGTAATTGGAAGAGCCCGGAGCCCGGATTGAAGCCACAGAGGACTGGGTGCTGTCGGGAATATCATCACCGTTACCATCACCGTTATGCGGGGCCAGGTTTTCCTCTGTTGCAGGAACCAGGTCGCCGTCGACCTCAAGATCGCCGCTGGCTCGCAATTCCCATCCGCCTTCGGGCATGTCATCTTTGGTATCAGTCAACAGGTTCATGGGGTTTGCCATACCGAAATAGAGCTGGTCACCAACAACCAGCATGTTCCGGACACCATAATTGGTAAAGTTTCCCAGGCCGGAAATGCTGAGAGGAAATGCAGGCTTCTGGGATGATGACAGACAAAACAGATCTGCCCCGTAAAAGCACCGGGCCGGACCGGCAAGGCCTTTTGGAAGGGTCCCGCCGACAGCTCCTGCGACCTGGTCTTTCAAGGCGCCTTCAAGCAGATCACCGACAAGGTAACTCCAGTCCATGGTCCCTATCCAGAGCTTGTTGCCGAACACCTGCATGGACCAGGTATAGTTATTGAACATATTGCCGAATCCGGAAATACCCGAAAGGGGCAATGTCCCCATTTCGTTGGGGACGATGCTCCAGTCGTAGACCCCTGGGGACACCTGAGTTGCTTTCGGGAGTACCGGCATCCCGTAAACCAGATCAACTTCCTTGGCTCCTCCGAAATTTTTGCCCCTGAAAATGCTGATCGCCCGGTAGGACCCCCAGAAAGCCTTGAGAGCCTCTTCCGGCAATGTCACCCCCGCCTGCATATATGCAATCAAACTGACCATGGGGACATGCATGGTACCCCAGTACAGGTAGCCGTCAAAGGAGGCCATGGCTCCTCCGCCATAGGTTTTCCCGGTTATCTCATCCGGTTCGTAGTCCGCCGCGTTCCAGACCTTGGTCCACAGGTCTGCATGGCTTGCGTCCAGCCCGCCGGAAGGGACATCAGGACTCATGAACAGTCCGGCCAGAGTATCACCGCTGGGCCAGGTATTGACAAAAATCTTTCCTTCATGATAGGCCAGCTCGGCCCCGCTTCCTGCATCAAGTTTGCCGACCACCAGGAACTGGAACGGATCCGATGCATCCCCAACCCACTTCAGTACCCGGCCGCCCTGACTGCTTCCGATGGTGGTGTACAGTGTGCCATCTACTGTCAGCCATTTGCGGATGTCTGTGGCATGCAACCCTCCCTCGGGTAGATTGAGGCTGAAACAGTTATCCAGATTCCTGGTGCCCACAAAGGTCCCGTTGGTCCTGTAGACAAAGAGCGTGACACCGCCGTATGACGGTCCTGCCAGGAATATCAGGCCGTCAGAAAACCCGGCGGAGCGGATACCGATGGTCGTTCCCATTCCGCCAGGTGGCGAATAGTTGGTCAGGGTCTTGGTTTCCGGATCATAGGCGTATATCTCTGGTGGTCTCCAGTCTCCCAGATTGCCCATGGGAGTGGCGCACTCTCCCATCTCACAGGCATAGGAGGACGTTTCAAGGGCACTGGACAGTCCCAGGTAGGATCCCAGGACCAGGCAGTGGGTGTTGGGAGCCGTCCCGAACCAGACCCTGCCGTCATTGGCCAGGGTCATGCCCCAGACATAGGCCTGGTTGACCCTTGGAACGCCGGGAACTCCGTCCTTTACAGGACAGGGGAATGTGCCTGTCTTGAAATTCTTATCGCTGCACGGACCATAATAGCATTCATCCGGCTTTGCCTTTGCCAGGAGTGCAAAGTCCGACGGGATTGTGACGGTGGTGGTCTTGTTTGATACCTGTCCGGAACCCGAAGACGTATCACTGCCAAGCACCACGCCATACTGACTCTCGGACCAGGTTTCCAGATCCTGATGGGTAAGTGCGCCATTGGCGCAGGGAGTAAAAAGCAAGCTTGACAGGACTGTCAACATAGCTACAACAGACCATAAGCTGGGCACATGGGATATTTTTCTCATGCAGCGTCCTCCTTTGATGAAGACATTTTTTTATAAGATTTCAAGGCTATTATCACTAACGGGCTTGTGAGTTGGACTATCAGGAAATCGCACAAAGCTCAACGTTTTTTTTCAGATATGCACATCAGACTGAATCGCCGGTCCTTTCAACAGCGAAAAGGACTAGAATTAACGGGGGTGTCGGAAACAAATGTATTTCTGGTTAAAAAAAGTCTTGACCCATTCTGTCAGATGGGTTAATCATCAACTTGTCTGACAAGTAGACATCTGAACAGCAAATGTCTGAACAAGAGAGATCTGAACCTGGAGACCAGTGCATGAAACCCATCCGGAAAATACGTCTGTCTGAAAGTGTCATCGATGTCATCAAGGAAATGATTATTGAAGGCAATTTTGCACCCGGCGACAAATTTTACTCTGAAAACGAGCTGACAAAAAAACTCCAGGTCAGCAGATCCTCAATACGGGAGGCCTTCAGGATTCTGGAAGTCACCGGTCAGGTTTCGGTCAGGCAGGGCAAGGGAGTCTTTATTGCAGACTTCAACGAGAAAAAATTCGAGCCGTTCATCCACTGGCTCAAAAGCAATGAGCAGGCCATCATTGACAACTTCGAGGTCAGGCTGATCATTGAGCCTAAGACCGCGGCCTACGCTGCCGAAAAAGCCGATGCCGGCGACATCCTGAAACTGGAGGAGGCCCTGGCCCACTTTGAGTTCCATGCCCGGAGCAACAACACGGCGGAAGTCATCAAACGGGACAGGGATTTTCACCGGTGGCTGGCAGGCGCCACCAAAAACGCCACACTCCACATCCTCATGAAATCCATGACCACGTCACTCCCCAACGGCTGGATATCCAGCCTCCACACACCGGGGCGCATCGAAAAAACCATTCACGAACACAAGGCCATTCTTGATGCCGTGAAAAACAGGGACAAAGACGGAGCCGAACGGGCAATGACCATCCATCTGGAAAACGCCCTGGCCGATATCCGTTCCCACATGCACGGACCACTCCAACATTGAAAACGCCAGGGATGCCGCCATGCCCATAAAAATAACCACCCTTATTGAAAACAACCCCGGAGAGCACAAGGCCCTGATCCATGAACACGGGCTGAGTTTTTTGGTAGAAACCAACAACGCCCGGATCCTGTTCGACACCGGGCAATCAGGTGCCTTTCTGACCAACGCAGGGCGCCTTAACCTGGATATCAAACGCCTGGACAGCGTGGTTATCAGCCACGGACACTATGATCATTCCGGAGGCTTCCGGGACTTGACCAAACTGACCACACGGTTCAGCCTGTTTCTGGGGCAGGGATTTTTCATGGAAAAATACGCCCAGCGAAACAGCGGGACTGAATTTCTGGGCAGCAATTTTGACGAGGCCTTTGTTTCAGCCAAGGGTATTGGCTGCCGGTTTGTCCATGAACCCATCCTTGAAATCGCCCGGGGTGTGTTCATCCTGTCCGGTTTTGAAAGGGTTTTTGAAGATGAAACCATCAACCCGCGATTCAAAATCCTGAAACAGGGACAGTTCATCCAGGACTCCTTTGACGATGAAATCGTTCTGGCCCTGGATTCACCCCAGGGCATGGTGGTTCTCCTGGGCTGTTCCCATCCAGGCATGAAAAACATACTGGATGCCGTTGTCAGAAGGGCCGGCAGACCCGTGTACGCAGTGCTCGGCGGCACCCATCTGGTTGAATCATCAGGCGAAGGCCTGGATGCGTCCCTGGAGTACCTGAACAGGGATACACTGCATGTTGTGGGCCTGTCCCATTGTACTGGCCAGACAGCCATGGAGCGCCTGGCTGTTTCTAACCATAACTATTTCCAGAACCGGACAGGAAGCTCTCTGTTCATCAATTAAACCTGTGAGACCTGATCATGGCAGGGCCTGAAATCCCTTTGCCGGACTGGAAAGGGCAACCGGAACCCGAACCAAGATCAGGAAACAGACACCGTAACAGGAGGAAAAAAATGAGTACCCGAACAAAACACATCGGAATGCTGATCGTTGTCATGCTGGCTGCAGTGGTGCTGGCAATTCCGGCCACTGGCCGGGCAGCAGACGCGGCAAAAAAGATCGTCTGGAAATCGAGCGGACACGGTCCTGCATCGGATCCGTCCCAGATATACCATGACAAGCTGTGCAACGCCATTACCGAAGCCACGGGCGGACGCCTTACCGTCAAACCCTTTGTGGGCGGTTCCATCGTCCCGGCCTACAAAGAGCTGGATGCACTTAACGAAAACGTCCTACAGCTTGCCTATACCTGCCCCATGTACAACCTGGACAAATGGCCTGCAGCCGGCCTGATCAGTTCACGGCCCGGTGGTCTCCCCGGAGAAGCCCTGAGGACCTGGTTCGACTTCGGCGGCGGCGCTGATCTGCTGAACAAGATGATGGAAGGCTACAATGTCATGACCTTCCCTGGCGCCCTGTCCCCGCTGCCCGAAGAGGTCTTTTTCCACTCCAAGGTCAAACTCGACTCCCTCAAGGATATCCAGGGACTGAAAGCCCGGTGTATGGGTGACGGCGGTGAGATCCTGAAACGGATGGGGGCTGCAACGGTCATCATCCCGGGCGGCGAGCTCTATGAAGCCATGCAGAGAGGCACCATCGACGCCTTTGAATACTCCACCCTGGCTTCCAACTGGAACATGCACTTCAACGAGGTAGCTCCCTATGTTTACCTCTCACCCACACGGGCTCCCAGCGATCCC
Source organism: Pseudomonadota bacterium (assembly GCA_043806875.1). GTDB lineage: Bacteria > Desulfobacterota > Desulfobacteria > Desulfobacterales > Desulfobacteraceae > JAZDGN01. The sequence goes on along the minus strand of JAZDGN010000095.1, from coordinate 8,076 downwards.
CAGGTCTTTTTTGTCAACAAGACAGCCTGGGAGGCCCTGCCGGCCGATATAAAGGTGATTGTCCAGGCACTCATCGACAAATTCACCCAGGCCCAGCACGAGTACCTGGTGTTTGAATCGGTCAAGGCCGTTGATAAGTTCAAGGCTGCCGGAAACCAGGTTCTGAAGGTTCCCAAAGATATCGAGGACGCTCTGACTGTGGAAGCCGACAAGTTCTACGCCGAAAAATCCAAGACTGAAACGCCGATTTTTGCCGAAATCTACAACTCCATGAGGGAATTCGGCAAGGCCTATACCGACGCGAAATAACACGCAGGCAAGGAGAAGAGCATGACCATTCTGACGAAGCTACTGAAATTCATTGACTTGCTGAGTGAAACATCAGGATCTCTGGGGAAATGGTTTGCTTTTCTCCTTGTCCTTGTAGGGTCATTCGAGGCAATTTCCCGGCATTTTTTCAACGCACCCACCATCTGGGCCTACGATACCCTGTGCATGGCCGGAGGTGTGGTGTACATGCTGGGAGCCTCCTATGACCATCTGCGCAACTCCCACACCAGGGTAGACATCATCTACACCAACCTCTCCCCGAGAAAGCAGGCGTTCATGGACGTCATCTGCTCCCTTTTCCTGTTTTTCCCGCTCATGATCATCATGTTCAAGCTGTCCGTTACCTGGGCATGGAAAGCCTGGAAAATCCATGAAGTCATGTTCAACAGTTTCTGGTATCCGCCGGCCGCGCCTTACCGCACCGTGTTTGCAGTAGGGCTTCTGCTCCTGATTCTCCAGGGCCTGGCGAAATTCATACGGGATCTTTACTTCCTTATCAAAGGTGAACCCATTGCTTGAACTGAGCCCTGAAATCATTGCCGCCCTCATGCTGGGAGGCGTCTTCACCCTGGTGCTTACAGGGTTTCCCATTGCCTTTGTCATCGGCAGCGTGGCCTTTATCGTGGGCATCCTGGTCTTTGGCCCCACAACAACCTTTCACATCCTGTACAGCCGCTTCTACGACCTTTCCCTGAACTATCCCTACCTGGCCGTGCCCCTGTTCACCTTCATGGGGGTGGTGCTCCAGCACTCGGGGACCACCAAGGAGCTGTACGAGAGCCTCTATGACTCCTTGGGAGGTCTTAAAGGGGGGCTTGCCGTGGTCACAGTAGTATTCGGCACCATCCTGGCAGCCTGCCTGGGTGTTATCGCGGCATCCGTGACCATCCTGACCCTCATCGCCCTGGGCCCCATGGTCACCCGGGGTTACAGCAAACCCCTGGCAGCAGGAACCATTGTTGCATCCGGCACCCTGGGCATCCTGATTCCGCCCAGCATCATGCTGGTGGTCTACGGCCCCCAGGCCGGCATCTCCATCGGCCAGATGTTCATGGGGGCTGTGTTTCCGGGCCTCCTTCTGTCCGCCTTTTACGTGTTTTACGTCATTGTCCTTTGCTATATCAAACCGGAACTGGGCCCCTCCCTTCCGGCTGATCAGATCACTCCGTTCAGTGTCCAGAAAGTCATCAAGCTCATGAAATCACTGGCCCCGCCGGTAATACTCATTCTGGCGGTCCTGGGTACCATTTTCTCGGGCATCGCTCCCCCCACCGAGGCCGCTGCCATGGGGTGCCTCGCATCCATCCTGCTGACCATTTTTTATGGCAAATTCAGTTGGGACCTGATCAAACACGCATCCATAGAAACCCTGAGAGTAAGCGCATTTGTGGTCATGATCGCGGCCATGTGCTATGCTTTTGTGGGTATTTTCATGAACGCGGGATCCGGTGATGTGGTGGCTGAAATAATCATGGCCGTTCCCGGAGGAAAATGGGCATCCTTTGCCATGATCATGCTCATCGTGTTTCTGCTGGGCCTGTTCATCGAGTGGATAGGCATCGTGTTTATTATTGTGCCAATTTTTTCTCCGATTCTGGAGGCCCTGGGTTTCAACCCCCTCTGGGCAGGGATGATGATCTGCATCAACCTGCAGATGGCATTCCAGACGCCGCCCATGGCCATGTCCATCTTTGTGCTCAAGGGAACGGCTCCGCCGGAACTGGGCCTGACCATGGCCGATATCATCAAGGGGGTTATCCCCTTTGTGCTGATCATCATGTTCACCCTTCTCCTTTGCACCATCTTCCCGGAGATCATCACCTGGCTCCCGGAAAAAATGATTGGTCCGTCCCATTGATACTGTGGTATACATCAGCCGGCGCCACCCTGGACCCAAAACGGTTACAGGGACCGCGCCGGCTGATGAAACCATTCTCAGGCTGAAAGAAGAAACAATCCCATGAGTAAACCCGAATCCCATCTTGAAGCAATTTTCAGGGCCGGCCTCAGCAGAGTGGACCCGTTTCAGATGATCATGGACCATGTTCAGGTCAGGGGCGACATACTGACCATTAACTTCGAGAACACCAGTAAACAGATGAACCTGGCCGGTTTCAGCCGGATCCTGGTCCTGGGCGCGGGCAAGGCTACGGCCCCCATGGCAAGGGCCTTTGAAACCCTTCTCGGGGACAGGATCTCCCAGGGAATCATCGCTGTCAAATACGGCCATACCCAGCAGTTGAACCGCATTGAAACCATCGAATCCGGCCACCCGGAACCCGATGAAAACGGAGTCATGGCAGCAGTCCGGCTCATGGACCTGGCCACCCGGGCAGATGCGTCAACCCTGGTCATCACCCTGATTTCCGGAGGTGGGTCAGCACTGCTTCCCCTGCCCATCGGCTGGGACATCAACGGCACGCCCATGACGCTGAGCCTGTCCGATAAACAGGCAGTGACCCGGGCATTACTCAAGTGCGGAGCTGACATTACAGAAATCAACTGTGTCCGGAAGCACCTGTCCGGAATCAAGGGGGGAAGGTTTCTCCAGAAGATCGCCCCGGCAACAAGCCTAAACTTCATTCTCTCCGACGTTGTGGGTGACGATCTGAGCAGTATCGCTTCCGGCCTCACCTCTTTTGACCCCACAACCTATGGCGATTCCCTGGCCATCCTTGACCGGTACGGAATCGCCGAAACCATTCCGGCCAGGGCCCTGGATATCCTCAGGGCAGGGGAGCGAGGAGATGTTCCCGAGACCCTGAAACCCGGACACCAATCCCTGGAGCGCTCTTTCAACATCCTCATCGGGACCAACCGTCTCGCCATGGGGGCGGCCCGGGACAAAGGTCTCAGCCTGGGGTATCCCGTAACCTGTCTGACTTCCCGCATCACCGGAGAAGCGAGGGAGGTGGCAAAATTTCTGGCCGGCATTGCCGTTGATGTGGCCCAGTCAGACATGCTGGTCAGGAAACCGGCCGTGATCCTGTCCGGAGGAGAGCCGGTAGTGACCCTCAGGGGAAAGGGCAAAGGCGGCAGAAACCAGGAAATGGCACTGGCTTTCCTGGCGGAAATCCAGCGTCACCCTGAGCTGTTCCAGGGGGTGACTTTTCTGGCAGCATCCACGGACGGAAATGACGGCCCAACAGACGCCGCCGGTGCATTTGCCTCCCTGGAGATACTGAAACGGTCCCAGGACAAGGGGCTTTCCATCAAGGATGCCCTGGCAGACAACAACTCATACCATTTTTTCCAAACCATTGACGCCCTGTTCAAAACCGGGCCGACCAACACCAATGTCTGCGATCTGCACATCCTGCTTGTGGAAGGCAGCTCCTGACCAGGAGGAATCTCAAGGAGAACCGACATGGACAGCACGGACAGCACCATCAGGCTGGGAGTCAGTTCGTGTCTCCTGGGCAACAGTGTCAGGTACGACGGCGGCCATAAGCCTGACCGGTATATCACCGATATCCTGGGACAGCATGTCAGCTTTGTGCCCGTGTGCCCCGAAGTGGAATGCGGACTGGGCACGCCCCGGGAGAGCATGCACCTTGAAGGGGACCCACAAGACCCGCGCCTGGTTACAACCAGAACCGGAGTTGATCTTACCGACCGGATGAAAAATTATGCTGCGGCCCGCCTGAAAGAACTTACCGCACTCGACCTGTGCGGCTATATTTTCAAGAGCAAATCCCCCAGCAGCGGGCTGTTCAGGGTCAAGGTCTACGGCCCGCCCGGAACCCCGCCGAAGAATGGGTCCGGAATTTTTGCAAAGGCCTTTGTCACACGCTTTCCCCGGCTTCCAGTGGAGGAGGAGGGACGGCTAAACGATGCGGGCCTGAGGGCGAATTTCATTGAACGGCTGTTTGCCATGAAACGCTGGCGGGAGGTGCTTGCCGGGCCCAGAACGCCAAACGCTCTCCAGGAGTTTCACACCCGTCACAAGATGCTCATTCTGTCCCACAGCCAGGCCCTGTACAGGGCCCTGGGCAAAAAGACGGCCGCAACAACCCGGAAAACCTCAGCCGAGGACTTCCAGATCTATGAGGATCTCTTCATGCAGGCCATGGCCCTGAAAGCGACCCCGCCCAAACATATCAACGTGATCATGCACATGATGGGCTATTTCAAAAAGCAGTTGACCCCTGATGAAAAACAGGAGCTTCTGGAAGTTCTTGACCACTACAGGTCAGGAAGCCTGCCCCTTATCGTTCCCCTGACTCTGATCGGTCATTACGTCAGGAGATACGACCAGCCATACCTGAAAAACCAGGTCTACCTGAACCCCCATCCCCTGGAGCTGAAACTCAGGAACCATGTATGACAAATATCCAGCCAGGTCCGGCATATCAGATGGCATGACAACTTCATGCGGCACATCCCTGTGGGCAAAACCCCATGGACATTAACGGTCCAAGAAGACGGCTGTAATAGCTGGAACCTGACCTGCCGGATCACAACACGGTGTTGACCGCTCAGATCGTTGCAGCAAAGGCCTCGTGGTAGCGGACGGTTCCCGACACCCCGTTCAGGGATCCTTCACGGAGTTCCCGGATCATGAAGGCATCGTCCGGAACATCCCACTGGCACCGGATTCCATAGCTGAAGGCCGGCACAAACCCGAATCTGGAGTAGAACCCCGCATACCCCAGGACCACGACAGCGTCATACCCCTCAGCCCTGCAGAAGTCCAGGCCCTGGGCAACCAGCATGGATCCCAGGCTCTCGTCCTGGTGCTCGGGCACCACAGCCATGGGGCCAAGAGCTGCAAGTTTCAACTGCGGAACATCAGGTTCCAGGGTAACGGGAGAGAACAGGATGTGGCCGAAAAGCCGCGCCCGTTCATGGGCCACCAGGGAAATAACAGGGACCCTTTCCAGGCGCAGGGCATCCACCAGGTCAGCCTCGGCTGATGTCTCAAAGGCCTGGAGGTTGATGGTCCTGACCCGGTCTTTATCCTCCGGTTTTTCAAACTGGATGTTCATGGTGCTCCTTCACTGTTCCCGCCGAATATCAGATCCGGGAATGTCCGGCCGTCATGGCCGTATCTCCATGGTGTCCTTGAGAAAAGCTTTAACCGCTGAGATGGGGACCTCCCTGCGGTGAAATATCCCGGCAGCCAGTGCCGATTCCACGCCGGTTTCCCGGAAGACCTCTTCAAAGTGCTCAACGCACCCCGCACCGCTGGAAGCGATCACCGGAATGGTCACGGCCTGTTTCACCGCCCGGATCAGCTCGATGTCAAACCCGGCATTGGTTCCGTCCCGGTCAATGCAGTTCAGGAGGATTTCTCCTGCGCCCAGTTCCTGGCAGGCCTTTGCCAGGGTAACTGCATCCATTTCCCGGCCTTCCCTTCCCCCCTTTACCGTGCACTGGTACCAGCAGTATTGCTCGCCCCCGGGTCCCGGAGTTGCGGTTTCAATAACAACGTGGGGAACATCATCAGGAGAGGACACATAGACCCGCCTGGGGTCAATGGAGATGACCACGGCCTGGTTCCCGTACACATAGGAAATCTGCTCGATGGCGCTCCTGCCCGTCTTTTTGCCGGTTTTCACATAGGCTTCGGCAATATCCACGGCATCGCTGCCGATGGAGATCTTGTCCGCACCGGACCGGAAATATTCGGAAGCAACTTCCAGGGCCGTGTAGGCCCTTCCGTCCTTGTCCGTGAAGTCCCGGATGCCGCCTCCGATGGTCAGGGGCACAAAAACATTTCTGCTGGTCTCCTTGAGTACCCGGATCATGGGCATATCCTGAAGGGGGAAATCCCTGAAACCGGTAATATTCAGGAAGGTCACCTCATCGGCCCCTTCCCGGAAGTATCTTCCTGCCAGTTCCACGGGCTTGCCAAGGTTTCTCACATCACCCTTTTCCCGGACATCATACTGATCCCCCTTGGTTACCACCAGGTCACCCTGGTCGTTGGACCGGACATCCAGGCAGGCGATGATACGTTTTGCCAGACAGGTTCTGGATTGGTTCAGGGGAGGGATGACAGCCGGGGCAGAATCGGCCAGGAAATTTTCCAGAATTTTCAGACCGGACGCCCCGCTTTTTTCCGGGTGGAACTGGGTGCCCCGGACGTTACCCTTCTGAACAGCACTGGCAAATGTCGTACCGTAATCGGTGGTGGTCAGGATCACCGATGCGTCCTTTGGAACGATATGATAGGAGTGGACAAAGTAGAACTTTTCATCGCCCCTGAGCCCGTTGAACAGGATGGTGGGCTGTTTCACACTGATGCCGTTCCATCCCATGTGAGGCACGGCCAGATCGATCCGGAACCGGTCAACGGTCCCGGGAAGAATACCCAGTCCCCTGACTTCGGGAGACTCCTCGCTGGCATCAAACAGGGCTTGCATGCCCAGACAGATCCCGAAAAAGGGCTTTCCCGAATGGATAAAGGCCTTGAGCGGTTCCACAAACCCTTTCTGATTAAGGATGGTCATCATGCTCCCGAAGCTGCCCACCCCGGGAAAAATCAATTTGTCGGCTGCCAGGATATCGCTGCCGGAGGCAGCCACTTTCACCGTCTCACCCAGTTTTTCTATGGCATTGATAACACTGCGGACATTGCCCGCGCCATAATCAAGTAATGTAATCATCACAAGCTCCCGATGCTGACCTGCTGTCAGCGGTGTTCATCCCACGCCGCATCGTCCGCCGCGGCAGTTCTTCCCCCGGACTCAAGTTCCCGGAACCTGGTTCGGAAAAGCAATATTTACACTACTATGGGATGTATAACAACCCCAATTTTACACCAAGTGACCTGAATTCGGAGCCCGCAGATCCCTTTTCCCGCCCATGGGGGGAGAAAAGGAAACATCCCGGATAGCAGGTGAGCCGGACTATCACCGTTCCATGACAATCCTGGAACCCTGCCCGCTCAGGGGCTTGGGATACCGCCGTGCTTTTTTTGGGTTGACAATTCCTGAATTTTCATGTTTTATGTGCAACATTGTAGCAATAGAACCATTGTATCAGCAAAAAATCCATCATCCGGAATAAAGAGGCAACCTATCAGGATTTCTACTGTTTGAAACCAACCGCACCGCCCACATATCGATTTCCAGAACGCAGCAGAACATCAGCACGGCAGAGGCATTCCATCGTGCGGATCCTGGCTCTCCTGCTCTGCGTGACCCTGTCCGTGGCAGGTCTGACTCCCTGCAGGACCTCTGATCCAAAAAATTCTGAATGCCGGGATGTCATGGAGATTTTCCAGATACCCTGCTTCGTGGGTTGCGCCATTACCAGCCCGGAGCCCACGCCTGTTCTGGCACAGCTCTCGGAAAGCTGCTGCCTGGAAGATTTCACCAACGGAGGGGCCGGGAACCTGCCTGAAGAATCTTGCCTGTGCTGCTCCAACTCCCCGTTGAAAAAAACCATCCTCAAGGCCCGCACCACCACTGTGCAGCCCCCCCAGCACAGCCCCATGCACCTGATGGCCGGCCTTTTCCATCCGGCCGGCGACACCAAGTTCCAAAAGACACCGCCCGCCAGGACGGTCAGTCTTTCAGACCACCTGCCCCTGCGTTCCACCATCGTGATCATCGTGTGATACCCCCCTGCCTTATTCGTCCCTCGGCAAACTGAAAGTCATTGTCTGAATCACAAAACGCATGATCCAATGTAAGGAGGACCTATGTCCGCTCAAATCCATATCCGTATTGCCCTGCTGCTCAGCCTGGCAATACTGTCTATTGCACCGCTCCAGGCTTCGGAGAACACCAAAAACCC
>JAZDGN010000094.1:0-48229 GCA_043806875.1 Pseudomonadota bacterium | reverse complement strand
CCTTTTACAATTTTTGTTTCAATCCACGCTCCCGCAGGGGGAGCGACTAATAAGTTATTCAAAATAACAGTTGTTGATGAGTTTCAATCCACGCTCCCGCAGGGGGAGCGACTGGGTTCCGCAGTCGGGCGTGCGCCCTATCCCCGGGTTTCAATCCACGCTCCCGCAGGGGGAGCGACTTGGCAAGTTTGTTGGCGTTTATGGCTGGTGGAATGTTTCAATCCACGCTCCCGCAGGGGGAGCGACTATCAAACCTACAACTACCAGAAATCATATACAATCATCTGCCCGTTTTGCGATATGAACCAGTCAGCACCATTTTTCAAAACATAACAGCATAAATAGTAACATCGATACAGTTAAAATAGGAAGTTACACTGTTGCGAACCGGTTATGCCACCACGTTGTACAACCATTGGAAAAGACAATGTTTTTAATTTTTGGCCAAAAAATGATCTCGGGGTTCGCAACGACTAAGGATAGATCGTGTGAGGAACGAACCACGATCTTATCCAGTGGTTGAACCAGTCTATAAGATTAACGGCCCCTCCAGATCGAGAGATTTCTTTGAACCAATATGTTCTATTCTCCTTTTCCAGTTCGAGCCCAAAAAATAAAACCTGAGGCTGTCAAATTCAGGTTCAATCTCATCAATCAGCTTCTGGCGTAGCAAAGCCCATTGGGCCGGATTGACAATACATTCAAACACAGAGTACTGGACACGCTGCCCATAGTTCTGGCATGCCTTGGCAACACGCCGTAACCTTTTCTGTCCATTGTGTTCTATTGCAACATCATAACTGATAAGCACCAGCATGGTATACCCTTTTCACTTCCATAGAAAAGGGGGATACCCGTCCAAGTCCCCTCGTATGAATCTTGCCAGAAGCAAGGATTGAATGAAAAACAGATCCCCGATCTGGACCTTTTCATCCAGAAAAGGATGGGTAATACTTTCCTGTTTTCTTTTCTGATAGGCCTCTAGTACAGTCTTTCTCGCTTCGTTTTCCAGGTAGACTGCACCGGATTCTCTAAAAATAAAGTCTCCAGGACGGATCTGGTTCCGGTTTATCATGGAAAGAACGAGCCTGTCAGCCATAAACGGTCTCAGCTCTTCCATCATGTCCAGGGCCAGACCTGGTCTTCCTGGCCGGTCCCGGTGCAGAAAGCCTACAGACGGGTCAAGCCCTGCGCTTTCAAGCGCGGATCGGACGTCGTGTACCAGGAGGGTGTACACGAATGATAGCAGACAGTTTATTCTGTCTGTGGGAGGCCGCCTGTTTCGGCAGGGAAAAAAGAAAGATTCCCTGTCCGTAAAGATCAATTCATTAAAAACACTGAAGTAAAGTTGTGCAGATTCTCCTTCGATCCCACGAAGTTTGTCGAGGTTGTCATGCAGAAGGCCTTTTTGGACGTAATAGAACAGTCTGCCGGAAACCTTTTTAATGGCAGCGTGATTGACCTTGTCACCATGATCCCGGATGGCTCTTTCCAGCACCTTGCGGCAGTTGGCAAGTTTTCCGGAAAGAATAAAACCGGCGACTCTTGCTGAATCCTCCTGACTGTCAGCCATCCGGAACTGCTGTCTCCTTAAGAGGACATTACCGGAGACCGGGCCCTTGACCTGTGCAAGGAATCTGCCATATTGGGTCAAAAAGCTTATGGAAACATCATTCTCAGCGCAGAAACCCATCAGGAAGGGGCTACAGGTTACATTCCCGAAACAGACGATACCTGCCAGTGTATGAATCGGAATACGAGCCCGTGTCTCCTGTTCCACCTTAACGGTGATCGTCTCCCCTTCCTTTGCAAGATAGGTTCCCTGAGTGGTTATAAACAGAGTGTTGAGGTGCTTTTTCAATGGAACTACTCCTCCAGGGTCATCCGTTCAACCCAAGCTGTGACACTTCTCTTTTTTCCCATGGTTTTTGGCATACATAACCGGATAAACGAACAGGTATCACATTTTTTTTCGTAATGGGGCTCCGGGGTAATACCGGTTCTGATCATATCATGGAGATCTGCCGATACTTGAACAGTAACCTGCCGGAGACCGTCATCAAAATCCACAATATAGCGGTGCCGTGTTTTTCCATAATAGAGCGCCCCTTTTTCAACAGGAGTCTTGAGCATTTCTTCAAGACATAAGGCCTGGGCGCATAGCTGAACTTTATCAGACAGATCCTTTTTCGGCTTACCACGCTTATACTCGACAGGAAATGGCTCCCATCGATTTGCAGGTGTATCCTGCAAGTGGAACTCTACCACGTCGGCAATGCCGGACAGGCCGAGGCGAGAGGATTTCAGAGGCATGCCGTATTCCACCCGTATCCTACCCCTGGTTGAGCTGTCCCCCCTGTCAACTCTCTCATGCAGGATACGCCCTTCTGCTGTATAACGGTTTTCAACCCATAACTGCTCAAGGTGGATCAGCGCACATTGCCTTTTGCAGAAAAGAATATGCTGCAACGCAGACAGCATGAGATACTCACTCTCCTCAACCATGTTTGTCACCTATATCTTATCATGATCAGAGGGGAACTGACCACTTCCGTGCTGTCGGATTGAGAGGGAGACTCTTCTTTCATGACCTTACTCCTGCTTTTCATACCGTTGTTTCTGTCTCTGCCGGATGGCATCCACAAGAGCCAATGACTCCTTCCAGGACTCTTCGCAAAAACGGTAAAAAGGTTCGAGAGCCTTTTGATCTTTCAAAAGCTCATCCCCGGCTCTGACCTGCCCGGCGCTAAAGTGATAAAGGGACAATGCATCGATGTAGTCTTTACGCCGGGTCCTGGCGATGAGAATTGGCGGCAGTCCGGATTTCAGAACAGGGAGATTGGAAATAAGCCGCGCCAGTCGTCCGTTTCCGTCAAAAAACGGGTGGATCCTCACAAAGGCAACGTGGAGCTTGGCATAGGCCATGAGCGCCTGTTGTCTGTCACTGTGTTTCAGCTCTCCCACAACTTCCCGGTACAGCCTGAACCAATCGGCCATGAGTCCCGGGATCTCCTCGGGCCTTCCGTACTCGAACACAACCTGCCGGTCTTCCACAACCGCCACCGTGGAATTGGGTTCTTTTTTCCATGCACCTACCGGTTTGTAGATGTCTATCGTTACTGAAGTCTGAACCGCCTGGTGGAGTGAAAAAAGATCACTCTCGGTCAGGGGCCGATTCTGCTGGACCAGCCGGTAAAGGATATCGATGGCCCTGGCGTGACCGACAACCTCTTCGTGGTCCTTGAGAGGCTTGCCGGAAACCGTGAGTCCCTCCTCAAGAACAAAGGCCGTCTCGCCGAGGGTCAACGTATTTCCTTCAATGGCTGTGGAGGTATGGGTCCAGAGATTCCGGAGCTGAACCAGCAGGGCTCGCTTGAGGTCATCATCAAGACCATGAAGAAATGTGAACATAGACACTATCCTTTCTGATGCGTCAGGCCCCCTGAATCGACCTGAAAAATCAACCCGGGTGATAATTGCAAACACCATACCAGTTCTACGGTAACGGGTAAACCACTGACGTTAAAAAGCTTCTGGTGAAACCGGAAAATCCGCCAACCAGCCCCGGGAACACTTCCATCACCTGGCAGTGTTGACCGGACGGTGGTTTCTCCCTTTTATACCAGCTCTACTGATCCAGGGAAAAACCATCACCGCCCCTGAAGTGTATCCGATAAAGAAAACCTCTGCCTGCAAGGGTTCAACCGCATGCAGCTGAATTCCTGCCCATGGCGAGCCATTACATTCTTTCAAGCAGCGTAACGCCCACAGGGAGATCGGTTCTGTCAATTTCAACAGTATAATCGGACCATTGACGGGCAGGTCCTTCAACGGACCCATCCCGCCCAACGTCAACCCGTTCGAACAGTTTATGGGCCGGGGCATTGCCAAGGGGCGTCGAATGTTGGAAAATTACCAGTTTCCGTAAGTTCATTTCACCCCTGGCTGCAGACCGGTCATGTTCGAACATATTCTCTATGGCCTCCCACAGCAATTCAAGATCGTTCCGGTCAAAGCCGGTCTGGTTGGCCAGGTGAGCGGAAACAAAACCATGAGATCGATAGACCCCATACGGTACCGTAAACTTGCGCCCCATTGTCCGATTGTCTCCGCCCTGTTTCTCCGATTCTTTTTCCGTTGCCACCGCCATACGCGTAATACTGTGCTCAAGGGCAACTATGGGCTCTATTGAACGGGCAAAGGTCATCTGCACAGGCCCCCTGACCTGTCCGCAGTTCGGCGCAGACTTCAGAGACAAAACGCCGCCAAATGAACGGATATCATAGTATTTATCACACATGTACTTCCTGCCTTTCTCGGTCTCTTCGGCAGTTGGTTTCCTTGCAGAGATTCCAGTAATGGACTGGGTAATGAATTTTTTGACACCTGCATCGGGTTTTGCATCCTTGAGGTAATCCTTGATGGCCTTGACATCGGCATCGAATGCGACAACAAGGCTTGCGAGGTTCTCTTCTTCCCCCTCTTCAATGGTAATACCCTCGGGCAGGTCGAACTCCTGAAGTGCCGTGACAAGTTCTGGCGGAATTTCCTTTCGTGTCTCTTCACCCAGCTGGATATTGAGTGCCTTGAACGCCTGGACATGGGATCTGCCAAGGACGGCTTTTTCCTTGACATAAATATCGTAGCGTTCGGGTTTATAGTTTACCTGATCCGCTGATCTCAAGGTGACGTAGTTCCGGATCTTTCTCTTCAGACAAACATCCGTTACAAGCCCCATCCCGGTTTCGGCATCAATTCTCGGTAGATTCCCGGCATCCGGATCCCCATTGGGGTTTCCATCCTTAACATCGAAAATCATGACGAAGTCGTAGCGATTGTCCAATTTTTCTGACATGGTATCCCTCCTTGGTTTATTTTTTTGCATAAAAACTCTGTCGCTGATGGTAATACCCAACGGCAAACGTTGCCTGTTCATTGAGATTCAGATGTGCCGGAATGGCTGGTTCGATTTTGTCCATAATCTCTCCGACCTCCTTTTCGTGGTTGACCTGCTGGCCAGGCAATAGCTTTTTGAGATGTGCGTTCTTCAGCCGCATCAGCAGGGGAAACACCGATGACGGGTTACTGGAGGCCGATGAGTAAAACCGGTCCCTGATGGTTGTGTTGATTCCAGGCTGGGCGTTTTCCTGAATTTTTTCAAGTGTGGCAAACAACCTGCCAAGACGGTATGCCTGATTTTTGTTTTCACGGTCCAGTGACATCAGCAGCTCCTTCTCATTTTTTTTGTTAACCCGGATCTGTCTGTTCAGATATGCCTTTAATATGGCGGCTCTCGATCTGTTGATATGACGTTCCGCCCTGACTCTGTTCATGCAGTTATTCAACAGTACTGCCGGGTAGACACCACCTTCAACGATACTCCGGACCATATCCCCGCCAAGCCTTGGAGGAATATTGCCGGTTTTATACTCCAGAGCGGTTGCCCTGAGAAGCTGTCCCAGAGCCAGGTATTCCCGGTCCGATTTCCCCTTGATGATTTCCAGGTCATCAAAATGTTGTCTTATCCTTTCAGCGAATTCTTTGACCGTTCCGGTTTTCCAGAACCTGACCGAAATCCTGGCTGCATTGGGTGAAAGCCCCAGAAGGTAAAATCGATTCTCTTCCTGATCGTTGAATTTACCGGTACGCAGGGAATCATACAGGGTTTTGATGGCCTGTACAGCAGCGTCGGGATTGTCTTTTGGCGGGTCCTTGAAAAAGAGGCTGAAATCGTTCTCAAACCCGGTGGGCCGTTGTGTCCAGAAGACAAACGTCGAACCGGCAAGGAGATATTTATTGGTTTCAGAGGAGAGCAGTGTTTTCAGCGCCGTGGTATAGCCATTTTCTGCTGTAATCGAGATCGGCGCATTGAATCCCTGCTCTTTTCCGTAGGAATCATACCCCGAGTTTTTCTGGAAACTTACAAGTTTTGCACCGCTTTTCGATCCGGGAATCGGTGTTGCCGTCTGTTTAGCCTGGATGGGCTCTTTTTTCCCGGTGATCAGGCAGCGGTAGGCATTACCATAACTCTGGGCGTCTTCCTTTTTTTCTCCTTCATGGGCTACAACCCATTCCTTTTCAGGGAGAATTGAACGGTCACCTGCAATTTTAAAGGTGAGATTGCACCCGCTGATCCTTTTGCACGCATCCCAGGCCGGATGGTCGAAAACTTTGAGCGATTCGTTTTTCAGGTAAAAATTTAGAACTGCCTGTACATCGGACCGGGTGACGAGGTCCGCAGGCAGATCATTAATCGCTTTTATAAAGGTTTCATTCTGTCTGCGGGCCGTTTCCTTGTCCTTAGCCGTATCGGTTTTGGGATGGCCGAGAACATACCCGAAATGATCCCAGAAAAGAAAGGCAGTCTGCCAGGCATTTTTTCCCGACCTTCCAACACTTTTCGGAACCATGAACGATCTTCCCCGGTTATGGATCTGATCACCGGTTGCCTGAAGGTCAACAAACCGGCCCGCCGGATCGATAACGATGATATACGGAATGGCTTTGATCTCCATACCTTCGGGAGCCATGCCTGCTTCAGGGTCAGTGGATTTTCTCCGGTAATAATCATGCAGTTCTTGAAGTATCATCGATAGACCTCCTCGCTCTCCCAGGCCGGCACGTTAATAACCCCGTTTTCCATTTTCGCCCTGAAGAATGCCGGGGGAGGAGTTGCAGGGTCAACCCCGAAGTCCATGTCGTACAGCATGAACCCCAGGTCCATGGTTTTCTGCCACGACGCAGGCTCCCTTGAGCTGTTGTCAATGAGTCGGAAGCCACAGCTGAATTCCCGGCACCCCAGGTAGGGCTGGTTAAAGCACTGTCCTTTACGAGCCCGTCTTTCAAACATGGCAAGGTATTTACCGGGCGTTTCATCATCCCTGACCTGGCCGTTACTCCCACTGTCAAGCTGGCACCCTGGTAAAGCAGAACCAATGGCTTTCCTCTTCTCCGGATCTAGGTAATCAAGGTAGGCGTGCAGCCTGTACCGTACATTCCTTAACAGAAGACCGGCTTTCTGCTGGCGCTTCTCTTCGATCATCAGTCCCTCTTTTGAGCGGTCGCTCATGACAGCTCCCACTTCATTTCTCCGGATGCTGATCCATTGAATGGGATTGATGACCTCAATTTTTCGAATTTCCCAGCGAATGGCGGGCTTCCAGAGGATCGCCTCAAAAATTCCTCTGGCAGCCGATGGCGTGATCACATCATAACTGACCCTCTCCACTTTCATCTCCGGACGCGTAAAGCATGCATAATCGCCCCAGACATCAAGGCAAAAGCACCCCTGTCTGTCATCTGTCAACACACACCTCCTTTACCATATAAAATCGCTGCCATTCCAGTTGGGATCCTGTTCCACGATCCCAAGTCCGCATCGATACAGCAGATGTGTGCTCTGGATCCAGAATCCGTGTATCTCCTCGACCATGCCCTGACTCCGGTAGTAGTGAAATTCCCTGTCAGGAACAGAGACGGTAAACCGCTGCAGCCTCCGGAGCAGGGTCCGACTGGGGCCTTTGTTCCTCAGCTGTGCTATCCATTTCAAACTGTCGACTTTCCCATTCTCGTACCAGATGACGATGGCCTTGTGACCATTATCATCAATGAGTTTAAAATCCCTGGCTGCCGTTCGAAATTGAATCTTAACCTCGCGGGCATCCTTGCTCAGTTTTGGCAGGATATCCCTGACATCGAAACTGGGCTGGTTGGAGTAGAGCATTTCAAAGTATGTTCTCGATGTTGCAGGAGAAAAATCGAGCTGTTTGACCGCCGCAAGGTCCCGGGTCGTGTTCTGGCCTGTGCGCAGAAAACCCGGAGGTGCATTCCCGGGCGGGACAAACACCTTGACCTTTCCCGGTTCCTTCATTCTGCCTTCACGGTTGCACCGGCCAGCGGCCTGGATGATACTGTCAAATCCTGCCAGGGCCCGGTAGACCACGGGAAAGTCGATATCAACGCCTGCCTCTACCAGCTGGGTGCTGATCACCCTGATGACGGTCTTGTCCTTGAGCTTTCTTTTGATGATGCCTATCTGGTGACTCCGCTCCTCCGGACACATGGATGCCGAAAGGTGATGTGTACCCTCGGGCATCAGCTTATGGAGTTCACGGCAGTCCTTCCGGGTATTGACGATGCAGAGCACTTGGGAAAGCTGACTGAGTTCCGCGGCAAGTTCGTCCCACTGCACGGGCTCTTGCCAGTCATTCGGCAGAATCAATGAAACCCTGTCCAATGCTGAAAAACCATAACCAGGGCTCGCAATGATCTCCTTGACATCCTGAAACCCATCCATCCCATTGCTGATAGTACCGATCCGCCCGCTCAAAGCCGGCTGTGTGGCCGTACACAAGACAAGGGTAACCTTGAAATCATTGACCAGGGTTGTCAGAACAGAAAGGATGGGCAACAGGAACTCCGTGGGAATGGTCTGCGCTTCGTCAAGGATGATAATGCTGTTCACGATGGCATGTAATTTTCGGCAGCGTGAGCTGCGGGAAGCGAACAGCGACTCAAAGAGCTGGACGTTGGTCGTTACGATAACCGGAGCATCCCAGTTTTCGGCAGCAATGCTATTTCTTTGGGTCTCCTTTTCAGGATCGACATTGCTATGGTGCTCAATGACATTCTCTTCACCAAAAACAGTTTTGTAGACCCCGGCAGTCTGTTCGATGATGCTGGTAAAGGGGATCGCCATTATAACTTGGTTCTTTTTATACCGCCTGGCATGTTCAAGGGCAAAGGCCATGGATGCAAGGGTTTTTCCACCTCCGGTGGGGACGCTCAGGGAGAATACTCCGGATCGATCCGCTGATTTCCCCGCTGTTCTGCACCCCTCCAGAATTGAACGCCTCACTGTATTCACGGGTGTGTCTTCGGCCCCTGCGGTCAGCTTTTCCATATGTCTGTCAAATTTCTCAAGAAGAACGCCTATGGTATCCGTCCCTCCCCTCAGCACGCTCCTGTCCTTATCCATAAACGTTTCCGTATCCAGGAAATCCGCATCCACCAGACACGAGTAGAGAAACCGTATCCACAGGTGAAAACCAGCAGGACAATTCACCGCCGGCTTGGAATTTGGGCAATCCAGGATTTGAATGACATCATCAGGCAGGTGAACTCTTATCGCTTCGAGCAGGTCAGCTTTGCCAAGCCTGGTCAGCAAATCGCCGCCAACGCCCGGTTCATGAAACCAGTCCGGTAACCCTGTATGATGACCTGAAATCAGGTAAGCCAGTATTCTTCCTGCGCCCCTGCACTTTTCTACGGCAAAAATGGCCCCAGCCGTTGAATGATCCACTTTTCCAGCAGAATCTTCTGATTCATACTCATCATATCCGGATTGCCGGGCGATATACCTTTGAAACTGTGGATTGAACTTGCCTAGGTCGTGCAACCACCCTGCGAGACGTGCCCAGTCACCGTTGCCGAACTCATCCGCGAATGTTCCGGCCCGTTCCGCCACCTGAGATAAATGACTTTCCAGCCGCTGCCACGAATCTTTCCCGGAATCCTGCCGGCTGTGCGCGAAAAACGCCATTGTCCTGCCTGTCTCTGTGTCATCCATCCCAAATTCCCTTCGGAGTTAAACAGTGATCACCGTTTGCCGGAATTCCGAACGTCTGCCTCTGTCCCGACCTTCAACGCCAGGGGCCACCGGTGCTTGCTATTTTCTAATAATCCCGTATCTTGCAATGATTCTCTCTACGTCCAACAGTTCATCCTCTACTCCATCCAGGCATCCTGCCGTAAGGAAGAGATCAAAAAACCGGCCATTGGGTGTAAGGTTACGCCGCGTTGAATCCGGTTCCTGGTTGTTGGATCTGCCGTAGAACGCATGGATCTGTTCCGTGAAAACCAGGACCAGTTCCCCGGCGATTAATCCAAGCTCATCCAGCCTGTAGAGAAAGGCCTCGGCAGATACACCGAACCGGTGCTTTATCCGGAACAGAAGCTCCAGTGACCAGTGCCTGTCCACAACACCCAGCTGGTTTACCGTCGACCTCACGGCTGCCTCGGGCATGAGAAATGTCGCAGCAAAACGTTTGGCCGCCCTTTCGGGGGTGATTGGCCGTTTTTCACTGCCGACAGGGTCATGGGGGGCGAACACAGGACCGGTGCAAAGGTTCTGCTGATTGGAAATGATGATCTTACCGAGTTCGCGGCTCAATGCGAACAACTGTTTTTCAGGCGTCAGGCGGGAACTGATAAAAAAAAAGGCATTGTTAAATACGGGTTCATAAAAACATGCGGCATCGAGATCCCAGGTGTCCCTGGGAAACGGAAATACGATGATCCTCAGGCCCATCGTTTCGAGCAGTTCAAAATAATCAAAAACAACGATATCGCCGGCCCCCAGATAATGACGGACCCGGGCAGCCAGGCGGTCCATACCCTGGTAGCTTGGGTCAAAGGGTATGGAAAGGGGAAGAAAAGCATATTTCTGCGCCTGGCAGATATCCTCCAGGGTGTGATAGGCATTCATGATGTCATGGCTGGCTTCGATCAGGGATCGTTTCGGTGGATGTGCTGCAGCTTGTAAAGAGATCATTCGGATATCGCTGCTGGCTGGGGAGGTAACGGGTGTCTGACTGGTGTCAGGAGCGAACAGAGCATCAATGGTTGTGCCAAAAACTTGGGAAAGCCGGTGAAGGACGGCAGCCGAAGGGAGGTTAACACCCCTTTCAATCCGGCCAAGTGGTCCTTCGTGAATACCTATCCTGGATGCAAGTTCCGCAAGGGTCCAATTCCGTGACCGCCGAAAAACACGAATATTCTTACCGATAAAAGGAAGGTTGGTGTCCATGTCAACATTAAGAACCACATAGATCTTTTTTTGTCAAATAAAAAAATAATATTTTAAAAAGAGAACCATATAGTCTTTTACTTTACCAACGCCATTACTGATCCAGGTATGAGGGTTCTTCTGGCCTATATGGGCAGTGACCATATTTTCAACACGTCAACCGCTATTCAACCAGTAATAGACGCGGATGAATCGTTCCATCTTGCCTGGATAGTCTTGCGATAAAATTTTTCAACATACTCTTTAACCATGCGACGGGCCGAATATCCTTCTGCACTCTTTTTCATGGACGCCTTCATCACAGTGATCCAATCGGATGGAATGCCTTTGTCCGACAGTCGATAGTAGAGTGGAATGATCTCCTGTTCCAGAAGCGTGTAGATTTTTTCGGCGTCGCTACCGTCTGAATCTGTGGAATTTGCGTCATGCTCTACAGCCCAGCCGTTGCTGCCGTTAAACCCTTCCTCCCACCAGCCGTCCAGGATGCTTAACTGGGGTACGCCGTTCAGCGCGGCCTTCATGCCGCTGGTGCCGCAGGCCTCCAGGGGAGGCAGAGGCGTATTCAACCAAAGGTCAACCCCATGCACCAGATACTGGGCCAGCTGTTCACCATAATCCTCCACAAAGGCGACCCTCCCTCCGGTCCTGGGATCCCGCGCCAGGTTAATGAGGTTCTGCAGGATTATCTTTCCGGGGTTGTCTGCGGGATGGGCTTTGCCCGCGAAAATGATCTGTATGGGCCGCCAGCGGTCCTTGAAATGCCTTTTAAGTCTCTCCAGATCCCTGAAGATCAGCAGGGCTCTCTTGTACGTCGCAAAACGCCGTGCAAAACCAATGGTCAGGACCGATGGGTCAAGGAAAGCACCGCCTGCCAGCATTACCGATGAACTGCCCCCGGCATTGGCCCAGCGAAGCCTTGCACGGTCACGGATGGCATCGATCAGTTTTACCTTGAGCCAGTAATGCGTCTGCCACAGCTCAATGTCGGGAATGGTGTCGAGGCGCGCCCAAATTTCCGGGGCATCATGCCTGTCAATCCATTCGGGACCCAGGTGCCTGTCCAGCAGCAGCTTGATTTTGGGTTCAATCCAGGTGGGTATGTGGACGCCGTTGGTCACATAATCGATAGGGACCTTATCTTCGGGCACATCGGGCCACAGGCCTTGCCACATCTTCCGTGAGACCAGCGCATGCCGCCTGCTCACACCGTTCCGGAACCCGGACAGCCTGAGGGCAAAGGCTGTCATGTTGAATCCGGCATCGGGTTGGTCCGGGCAGGTTCCCAGTGCCATGAATCCATCGCGTTCTATGCCAAGGGAAGGCCAGTAGGCATTAAAATACCGTCCCATCAATTGGAAGGGGAAAACATCATGACCTGCCGGGACAGGAGTATGGGTTGTAAAGAGGGTAGAATTTATCACTTTTTTGCATGCCTCAGAAAACTCAATTCCTCCCTGCACGTACTCCCGGATACGTTCCAGAATGACAAAAGCCGCATGACCTTCGTTCAGGTGCAGGATGTAATTCTGGATGCCAAGCTTCCTCAGCAATTCTGCGCCCCCGATCCCCAGGACAATTTCCTGGCGCAGTCGCTGTTCAAGGTCGCCGATGTAGAGCCTGGCTGTGATGGATCTGGTCCAAGAAAGGTTATTGACGTCAATGTCGGTGTCCATCAGGTAGAGAGTGACGCGCCCCACAGCCACCTTCCACACCGCCACATGGATGGGCGGATCGGTCATGGGCACCGTGATAACCAGTTGCCGCCCATCCTCTCCCATAACTCTGGAAATAGGGGCTTCCTCCTGGTTGATGGGTTCCATGAGATCTTCCTGCCAGCCGTCATCACGGATCTGCTGCCGGAGATACCCTCCCGGATACATGAACCCGACCGCTACCAGGGGGATGCACAGGTCACTGCACTCCTTGATGTAATCTCCTGCCAGAAACCCCAGTCCTCCGGCATAGAAGGGTAAAGAACGGTGGAGGCCGTATTCTGCGGAAAAATAGACAACCGGTGCCATGCCCTGCTCAGAAAAATAATCCAGGAGCCTGCAATCCCTTTTTCGCATATAATTCCAGAATTCGCTCATCACGCTGTCATAGCGTTGAAGGTATTCCGTGTCCAGACCTGCCTTTTCCAGAATATCTCCAGGCAGTTCCCTAAGCATCTTATCCGGGTTGTGACCGCTTTCTTTCCAGGCCTGCCGATCCAGTGTTTTGAACAGCATCCTTGCCCCGGGGTTCCAGCTCCACCATAAATTTTCGGCCAGTTCGGATAGACCTGCAAGACGTCCCGGCAGATGGGGGAACAGGGGCTGTTCACTATCGTTTTTTTCCATGGCCCATTCTCTCCTTGTTTAATTAGAGTGGCACTCCCTGTTGGATTTTCTGTACCGGTACTTCAGAAATCAGTGAGACCGCCTCCATGAAATCAGCTGTCAGCATGTCGGAGCACCTGGCAAACCTCTCATCAGGTCAGATAGGCTTTCATGTCCCGCATGGCAGTCGCGATATGGATAGCCTGGTGCATGCCATCACTTAATGAGCCTATCATCGGTGCATCTTCTTCAAGGTTTCCGCTCGCCAACTCCAGTTTAATTCTTTCCAGTTCACGGGTATGGGTGATCCAGGACGGCGAGTTTGAACGGCTGGGGAGCTCTCGCACCATCAAAGCCGATGTGCGGGTGATTGCAGACCAGCCCATGGACTGCTGGTCACAGTTCCACGATCCGGTTCTTGATGGCAAACCGGGACAGCTCCGCATTGTTCCTGAGATTGAGTTTTTTCAGAATTCTGGCCCGGTAAGTGTCAACGGTTTTTACGCTGATGTGGTAACTCTCTGCAATTTCATGGTTGGTATGGCCCATGGCCAGTTTCCTGAGCACCTGGAGTTCCCGGGTTGACAAAGATTCCGGTGCCGACTTGAACCGGTCGCCCTTGACAATCCTGAGGGCCAGGGCCTCGCTGGCCTTTTCCGTCAGGTACCGGCCGCCTGCGCAGACTTTTTTGACCGCGTCGACCAGCTGTTCCGGGGCAGACTGTTTGGTCACGTAGCCCATGGCTCCGGATTCAACCGCCTTGACCACGTACTGCTCCTCGTCGTGCATGGTCAGAATCAGCACCGGAATATCAGGAGCATAATCCCTGAGCCTGGATACGACCTCCAGGCCGTCCATGCCGGGCATGGAGATATCGATAACCGCCACATCGGGTTTGATCTTCAGCACTTTCTGGATGGCCTCATTCCCGTCGGAAGCCTCGGCAACAACCTCCATGTCCCCGCTCTCCTCAATGATCCTGCGCAATCCCTCCCTCACGATCTTGTGGTCATCTGCAAGCAGTACTCGAATCATACCGGATACCCTCCCATAACTATGGTGCACTGGACTTCGGTGCCCTGCCCTTTTCCGGAAAGAATCTCCAGGGCGCCGCCGGCCAGAATGGCCCTCTCCTTCATGCCTGTCAGCCCGAATCCAACGTATTCAGCCCTGTCGTCCATGGAAAAACCGCAGCCGTCGTCCTTGATTTTCAACATCAATATATCGTTTTCAACGGTCAGATCCACCTCAATGACCGATGCACCGGCATGCTTCAGAGCATTGGTGACAGCCTCCTGGCTGATCCGGTACAATGCCGTTGACAGGGTTCCGTCCAGGTCCGGAATGCCCTTATGCCTGAACATACAGGAAATATCCGCCCGCTGCTCCACATCCCGGCACAGCATTTCCAGGGCATCCACCAGGCCGAGATCATCCAGGACCCCGGGCCTCAGCCTGAAAGCCATATCCCTGACGTCCTTGATGGTGTCGTCTATAAGGGAGCAGATCCGGGCCGCCCTGACAGCAGCGGCATCATCCCTATGCACCAGGTACTTTTCGATCCACACGGCATCGATACGCAGGGCTGTCAGGACCTGGCCCAGTTGATCGTGCAGTTCCCTTGCAATGGCTCCCCGCTCTGTTTCCTGGGCCTCCATTATCCTGCCCGAAAGCTTTCTGAGCTTGTCCTGGACGCCCTGGAGTTCAGCAGTCCGCTTTTCCACCTGGTGCTCCAGGTCCAGGGAATACCGGGACAGTTTTTCCTTTGCTTTCTGGAGGTCTTTCTGGACACTGTTCTTCTCGGTAACATCCACGCTCACAGCCAGGGACCTGACAACATTGCCCTCATCATCCCTCACGCCGTAACAGGACAAAAGGGTGTCAATGGTTGTACCGTCCTTTCTGACGTAGGTGTAGGGGATATCCTTGCAGAAACCTGTACGGAAAAATTCCGGAAAAATCACGGTTTCAGCATAATACCTGGATTCTTCCGAGTAAAAACTGGTCAGTGGCTTTCCGATAACCTCATCCCGCGTATACCCCATGGTTTCCAGCCAGTGGTCGCTGACCCGGACCACCCTGCCCTTGAGATCAATGGAATGGAGCATGACCGGTGTTTTATGGTAAATATGGCGGTACCGCTCCTCACTCAGCCTGAGTTCATTCTCCGCTGTTATTCTCCGGATGATCTCTTGCAGAGCCTTATTGTAGAGAATAAACACGCTGATCCCGATGAGCAGTGAAATAATCAGGATTACAGGGCCGACGACCCGTAGAAAAGGGTCTGCCAGGTGTCTGCCGATATCCTTGTAGCTCCTGAGATTAAGAATCCGCCATCCCGGGTATCCGGAAAGGTCCATGGCGGAATACAGGTAACGGTTCAGCTTTGTATCGTTGACATGGCCTTCATCCTCAAGGGAGAACCCGGTCCAGGTCCATGGTCCTTCTCCGAACTGTTTTGACGCGTTTATGGCCTCAATTCTGTCCCTGGGGATATTCCACAGCAGCTTGAATTTCATCTCGGGCCGGTTGGCGATAAAAACAATGCCATTGGGATCAATGACCATGAGAATTCCCTCAGAAGTCGTAAACAGCTGGGATTCGATCATTTCGACCGATGCCTTGATGATAGCCACACCCAGGATACGTTTCCCCGAAAAATCCATGACCGGGTGGCTGTAGTAGACCCCCCGCTTTCCTGATGTGGTGCCCAGAGCCAGGTAGGTTGCCGGCCTCCCGGCTACCGCTTCCTGAAAATAGTACCTGAATGAAAAATCCTTACCCACAAAGGAATCCTCACTGTACCGGTTACTGGAGGCGATGGTAAGGCCCCTGGCATCCATCAGGTAACAGACCTCAAGGCCCAGGGATTCGGCAAAGTTGTCCAGGATCGGGTTGACCGTATCAATGGCTTCGGGATTCTCAAGGGCCCTGCGCATCTCTTTGAGACCTGCCAGGGCCCGGGTAGGCCGGATATGTTCGGAAAGAAGCGAGGTCAGCTGACGGCTGAGCAGCTGCAGACGGTTTTCAGCATCCTTTTCCGCGTCATGGAGCGCTGCGTTCTTCAGGGAATAGTAGTAGAGCCATCCCCCTGTGGATGCCGACAAAAAGGCCAGAAGGGCCAGAACCAGTATTATGACACGCAGCCTCATGCTCTGGCTGCAAGCATCTGTCTAAGAACATACTGGAGGATCCCTCCGTTGTTGAAGTAGGCCAGTTCAACGTCGGTGTCCAGTCTGGATATGACCTTGAAATCAACGGTTTTCCCGTCATCGCGCCGGGCGGTCACCCTAAGTTCACTGCCGGGCGCCATGGTCTGTATCCCATGAATGTCAAACGTTTCCTGCCCGGAAAGGCCAAGATCCTCAAAAGCGGTATCCTTGAGGACCAGGGGCAGAACCCCCATGCCAACGAGATTACTCCGGTGAATGCGCTCAAACGAAATCGCGATTACGGCTTTCACTCCGAGCAAACTGGTGCCTTTGGCAGCCCAGTCCCTGGACGATCCGGTCCCGTACTCCCTGCCTCCCAGGACAATAAGGGGCACCGATTCCTGCTGGTAAGCCATGGATGCCTCAAAAACCGAGGTCTGGCTGTTTTCAGGAAATTTGCGTGTAAAACTTCCGGCCTCGTCCACAAGCCGGTTGCGGATACGGATATTGCCAAAGGTCCCCCGGATCATGACCTCGTGATTGCCTCTCCTGGAACCGTAGGAATTGAAATCTTTCGGGTTCACGCCGTGCCGGGTAAGATAGACGCCCGCAGGGTATGCCTTGGGTATGGCACCGGCCGGCGAGATATGATCTGTTGTAACCGAATCTCCCAGGACCAGGAGTGCCCTTGCCTTGACAATGTCTGACGGTTTCTCCGGCACCTGGCTGAACGCCTCGAAAAACGGCGGCCTCCGGATGTACTGGGAGCCCGGGTCCCAGGCAAAGGTCTGGCTCTGCTTCACCGCCAGTTCCTTCCAGAAATGGTCCCCCTTGAAAATGGCGCTGTACTGGTCCGTGAAAAATTCTGGTTTCACATGCCTGGCTGCAAGATTCCGAATCTCCCTGTCATCGGGCCAGATATCGGCCATGAAAACGGGATGGCCGTCCTTACCCACGCCTAGGGGTTCAATGTCAAAATCAATGTCGATGCGTCCTGCCAGGGCGTACATGACCACCAGGATGGGGCTCATGAGATAGTTGGACCGGGTACTCTGGTGAATTCTGGCTTCAAAATTCCGGTTGCCGGACAGCACAGAGACCACGTTCAACTCCTTTTCCCGGATCACACGCTCAACAGCAGGATCAAGCGGGCCGCTGTTACCGATGCAGGTCATGCACCCGAAACCTGCCACATGAAATCCCAGTGCCTCAAGGGAGGGCATGAGTCCGGCATGGGTGAGATAATCCACCACCACCCGGGACCCCGGGGATAATGAGGTCTTTACCATGGATGAAATGCCAAGGCCCCTGGATACGGCGTTGCGTGCAGCCAGTCCTGCCCCCAGCATGACCAGGGGATTGGAGGTATTGGTACAGGAGGTGATGGCTGCGATGACGACACTTCCGTTTCTTAAGTCTTCCGGGACCTGGGGGGCGTGGGATGCTTCATGCAGGGCCCCGGTGTTGCCCTTGACAAAGGCTGCCTTCACGTCCGTGAGGCTGATCCTGTCCTGGGGCCGGGCCGGACCTGCCACCGAGGGCCGGATACCGGCCAGGTCGATATCAACGGTTCTGGTAAAGGACAGGTCTTCCGTACCCTGGTAAAACATCCTGCATGTTCTGCAGTACTTCTCCACCGCGGCTGCCTTGTCCTTTCTCCCGGTCAGAACAAGATAGTCGATGGTCTGTTCATCCACGGGGAAGAACCCGATCGTGGCCCCGTATTCCGGGGCCATGTTGGCAATGGTGGCCCGGTCGGTCAGGGAAAGCCGCTTCATGCCGGGACCTGTGAACTCCACAAATTTTTCGACCACGTTGGCCTTCCTGAGAACCTGGGTAACGGCCAGGACAATGTCCGTGGCAGTTACTCCCGGGGCAGGCTCATTGAGGAACCGGACCCCCACCACCTCGGGCAAGGTCATGAAATAGGGTTGCCCCAGCATGACGGCTTCGGCCTCTATGCCGCCCACGCCCCAGCCCAGGACCCCAAGACCGTTGATCATTGTAGTGTGGGAGTCGGTACCTACCAGGGTGTCGGGAAAGGCCTCACGGCAGTCCCCGGCTCCGGACAGCTTGACGACCTCTGCCAGGTATTCCAGGTTAACCTGGTGACAGATGCCGGACCCGGGTGGAACCACCCGGAAGTTATTGAAACTCTTCTGGGCCCATTTCAGAAGCTTGTACCGCTCCGTGTTGCGATGGTACTCCTTTTCAACGTTCAATTCCGCAGCATCTTTCCTGGCCTGAAAGTCCACCTGGACCGAATGGTCTATGACCAGATCCACTGGAACCAGGGGATTGATGGTATCGGGATTTCCGCCGGCCTCAGCCACCGCATCCCTCATGGCAGCCAGATCCACCACGGCAGGAACCCCGGTAAAATCCTGCATCAGGACCCGGGATGGGTAATAGGGAATCATTACCGGTTCTTTGCCGCTTTTTTGGGACGCCCACCGGGCCGTGTCCAGGATATGTTCCTCCGTGACACCGGCGGAGCCCCTGTGCCGCAGCAGATTTTCCAGAAGGATCCGTATGGAAAATGGCAGTTTACCGATGTCGGCGACCCCTTCCATGTCCAGTTCAGCGATATTGTAAATGGTATAGGTATCACCGCTCAGGGTGATCTGTTGCCGGGTGTCGGGAAAACTCATGTCTGCTCCTTTATATCCATCAGAACTCAGTTACGTTACGGGTTCTTCAGATTATCGTTAAAAAAAGTCATTAGTCAAGAGCTATTGAAGTCCATCAAAACCTTGCAATCTGCCCTGAATCAGGATAGGCTGTATCAATCAACTTTTACACTGCCTGATCCGTACGGGCATCAACAGAACCTGTATAACTGAAAATTCATCAATCGCCATGCGTCCTGGGACCGTTTCTGCAATTATCTTGATCACACTTGCCCTTGGCTTTTCACCTGCCTGGGCCCAGGATAGAAATGCCCCGGTATTACTGCCCAACCCGGACTGGGTTCATCCGTCCATGCGGCAAAAGTACCCAGGGTATGCCAAACAGGTCCAGGACCGTTCCTCGGGCACCGGCTGGACCTTTTCCACCAACAGGCCCGGAGGCAATATCAGGGGCGGCGGCACAACACCTTTTGCCGATTACAGGCCCCTGTTCCCTGCAACACCCCTGCCAGGAAAACGGAAGTAGCTCCATGGAAAACGATGATCTCATCTTCAGTCCGGAAACCGTTTCACCCCTGCCAGCCCCCATGGCTCAGTCACCCTGGACAATCATGATCATTGATGATGAACCGTCCGTCCACGACATTACCGGGACCGTCCTGAAATCCTATGTCTTTGACGGGAAACCCCTGAACTTCGTCCACGCGTTCTCAGCAGCCCAGGCAGCTGAACTGCTCAAAACCCATCCTGAAACAGCCCTGATGCTCCTGGATGTTGTCATGGAAACCGAAAGCGCTGGCCTGGACCTTGTCCGCCATGTCAGGAGCACCCTGGGCAACAGCCTTGTACAGATTGCCATCCGCACGGGCCAGCCCGGACAGGCGCCGGAAGCCGAGGTGGTCAGACAGTACGGCATTGATGTCTACTTTTCCAAAACCGAATTGACATCCCAGAAGCTCATCTCCCTGGTTACCACGTCTCTGAGGACCTATTCCCTGTCCTTATCCCTGAAGCAGGAACTGGAACAAAGGATCCGCGCCGAAAAGCAGCTCCATGTCCTGAACCGGGACCTGGAGGCGCGTGTTCGGGAAAGGACAGCCCAGCTTGAGGAATCCAACACCCGGATACTGCTCATGGCCAGGCAGGCAGAACAGGCCAGCAAAGCCAAAAGTAATTTTCTTGCCAGCATGAGCCACGAAATACGGACGCCCATGAACGGCATCATGGGCATGGCAACCCTGATGCTGGAGGAGGAATTGACACCTGCCCAGAGGGAATACGTTGAAATCATAGTCTCTTCGTCCGAATCCCTTTTGACCATCATCAACGATATCCTGGACATGTCCCGCATCGAAGCCGGCAGGCTGACACTGGAAAACAGACCCTTTTCACCCCGGGCCACCCTGAAAGCCGTCAAGGGACTCTTCAGCATCAAGGCCCGACAAAAAGATCTTGAATTCAACCTGTCTGTTTCAGACGCCACCCCGGACAGGGTTATGGGAGATGAAGGACGCGTCCGGCAGATTCTGCTCAATCTTGTAAGCAACGCCCTTAAATTTACGGAAAAAGGACATGTGGACATCCGGATATCAACCCCGGATCCCTCCCAGCACCCCATGATCCTTCAGATGGATGTGGATGACACCGGGCCAGGCATTCCTGAGGCTTTCCGGCAACAGCTCTTTGAAAAGTTCACCCAGGCCGACCCATCCATTACCCGGCGCTTCGGCGGGTCCGGACTTGGACTGACCATTACCCGGCACCTGGTGAAACTCATGGGCGGAACCATCGAGGTGAAAAGCACGCCGGGCATCGGGTCCCGGTTCCGGGTCCTGATTCCGGCAGAGCCGGCCCCTGTCCTGTCGCCGGATTCCCCTGCCCCGGATCCGGTGAGGCGCCACGCCCCTGAAAAAAATCCCGGCGCCCGGGACAGGAAACTCACTGTCCTGCTGGCCGAGGACAATCCTGTGAATCAGCGGGTTGTAGCTGTCATCCTTGGGAAAAGGGGTTTTACCGTTGATGTGGCCTCCAACGGGGATGCGGTTCTAAAGGCCCTTGAAACCAAGCCCTATGACCTGATTCTCATGGACATCCAGATGCCCGGAATGGACGGTCTTGAAACCACCCGGAAAATCCGGTGTTCATCAGCCAGCCCTGAGGGCTGCCGCATTCCCATCATCGCCCTGACAGCCCACGCCATGAAGGACGACCGGAACCGTTGTCTGGAGGCGGGCATGGACGGGTATCTTTCCAAACCCATAAACCCCGGCCTGTTAATGGAAACCATAGCCAGGGTCATGGATCGGCAATAGGGATCAGGCTTTTCTTCTGGCCGCTTCTTCTGCCCTCAGATCCTTTCTCAGAACTTTCCCCACGGTGGACTTGGGCAGATCCTCACGGAATTCCACTGCCACGGGCAGTTTATAGGTGGCAAGCTTTGTGGCGCAGAAAGCGATGATCTCTTCCTGGGTGGCTGTTTCGCCCGGTTTGAGGATAACAAACGCCTTGACCGCCTCACCCCGGGTGGGGTGGGGGATACCTACAGCGCAGGCTTCCTGGACCTTTGGATGCTCGAACAAAACCTCATCGATGTCCCTTGGGTACACGTTGTATCCACCGCACAGAATCATGTCCTTCATCCTGTCAACGATGTAGAAATAACCCTGTTCATCCATTTTGGCCACATCACCGGTATGGAGCCACCCGTCCGGTGTCAGAGTCTTGATGGTTTCATCGGGCCGGCCCAGGTAGCCCTTCATGACCTGGGGACCCCGGATGATCAGCTCTCCGGCCTCACCAACCGGCATGTCTGTAACATGGTCTTCGATGCTTACGATGCGGCATTCCGTATCCGGAACGGGAACCCCTATACTGCCCTGTTTGCGTATACCGTTAAAGGGGTTGATGTGAGTCACAGGGGTTGACTCGGTC
Organism: Pseudomonadota bacterium; assembly: GCA_043806875.1. Taxonomy (GTDB): domain Bacteria; phylum Desulfobacterota; class Desulfobacteria; order Desulfobacterales; family Desulfobacteraceae; genus JAZDGN01. The sequence goes on along the minus strand of JAZDGN010000094.1, from coordinate 26,391 downwards.
AGTCCGAAACCCTCCACGATAATGGAGCCGGTCCGTTTCTGGAAATCGTTGATGACCTCCAGGGGAAGGGGGGCACTGCCGGAAAAACATCCCTTGATGCTGGTCAGATCGCTGGTGGCCAGATCCGGGTGGTTCAACATACCGATGTACATGGTGGGAACCAGGGGTGCAAAGGTGGGTTTGAACTTGGTGATGGTCTCCAGCAGCGGTTCGGGCTGGGGCTTGGGTACAAGGATGTTCCCCCAGCCCATGCTGATGGCAAAATTCATGGATACGGACATGCCGAACACGTGAAAAAACGGCAGGGCACCCAGCATCATTTCCTGGCCCCGCTTGAATCCCGGAAACCAGGCCGTGATCTGCTGGATCTGGTAACTCAGATTCCGGTGTGTCAGCATGACGCCCTTGGAAACACCGGTGGTTCCACCGGTGTACTGGTACATGGCCACATCATCCATTTCAATGGTCTCTTTACCGGTAAACGGGGCTGTCTTTTCCACCAGATCCTTGAACCTGCTGACCCCGGGAGCCGGGGCAACATCTGCAGCCAGATTCCGCTTTTTGGCCACCATGGGAAACAGCAGGCGCTTGGCAAAGGGCAGATAATCACCGATGGAGGTGTAGATAATGGTTTTAATGGCTGTCTTTTCCCTGAGTTTCACCATCCTGGCCACCAGAAGATCCAGGGTGATCAGCAGCTTGGAACCGGAATCATTGAACTGGTGTTCCAGTTCCCTGTCCGAATACATGGGGTTGTTCATGACAACAATGCCGCCGACCTTGAGGATGGCATAATAGGCAACCACGCAGGGAATTACGTTGGGCAGAAGGATGGCCACGCTGTCGCCCTTGGTGATGCCTTCATTTTTCAGTACGGCGGCGAACCGGCCCACCATATCCTTGAGTTCCCTGAACGACACCTTGAATCCCTGGAAGACCAGGGCTGTGTTGTCCGGGAATTCACTGACCGCCTGCTCCAGGTACTCGGGGATAAGAATCTCCCGGAAATTGATCTTGGGGGGCACCCCCTGTTCATAGGCCCCTATCCAGGGTTTTGATGCATACACGTTTTGATCTGTCATTGTTTGGTCCCTTTCAGAGTTGTCAGACAGCGCCATTGGCTGATTATATAACACGGTATGGGATTCCGGGGATATCTGCCTCTGGGCTTGGCATCCCTGGGGCTGAAAAAAGAATTGTTACCGGAATACTCCCTTTTATTAGCATGAACCTTGTTCATTCTGATAATGATAAATTTATTGCGCTGTCAAGAAAAAAACGGCATACTTCCACTTTTTAAATCAGTCACGCTTGAATACCAACTGCACGGGAAAAGGACTGGTGCATGGAAACCGATATACTTTGTATCAATTATTATCCCAAGGCTGTTCCGGACCTGGAACAATCCAAATTTTACCAGTGGATGGAGTTCAAGGATATGACGGAGGATGAAGATCTTCTGTCTTCCCTCTGCCAGGTGCCCCCGGACATCATCATCTCATTCATCAGCCCCAATGCTGAAAAATGTCTGAAACAGATTTCCCAGATCAAGAAAACACTGGTGGATATGGAAATCATTGCCGCCGTATCCACAAAACATACCGACCTGGGTGTCAGATCCCTGAGAAGCGGGGCTTCTGATTTCATCGTACTGCCCGTCAATGCCAGAACAATTGACCTGTACATCAACAGGGCCCTTGAGAGAACCTATCTCCATAAACATCTGTGCTTTAACGACACGTGTTACCAGAGCCGGTTCGCGCGGTCAGAGAAAAACTACCAACAGCTTTTTGACGAAGTGCCGTGCTTTATCCACGTCCAGGACAAGGAATACCACATCACCGATTCCAATCGCAAATTCAAGGAATTCTTCGGGGAACACCGTGGTGAATACTGCTTCGGCATCTGCAAGAACCGTGACGAACCTTGCCGGGACTGCCCGGTGGAGAGAACCTTCCAGGATGGTCAGAACCATGCGGGCGAATCGGAAATCATCTCTTCGGAAGGCGTCAAATACACGGTTCTGAACTGGACAGCCCCCATTCGGGATGGCAACGGTGATATCTGCAAGGTCCTGGTCATGCTCACCGACATCACGGAAATCCGGCGACTGGAAGACCACCTTGCCTCCCTGGGGTTCATGATAGGTTCCATCTCCCATGGTATCAAAGGACTCCTGACCGGCCTTGACGGAGGACTCTACCAGCTGACCAGAGGTTTTAACAACAATGACCGCAAACAACTCCAGGAGGGCATTGAACTGTCCAGCCAGATGACGGACAAGATCAAAAAGATGGTTCTGGATATTCTCTATTATACCAAATCGCGTAAAATGAAGCGCGAACCCGTGGCCATAACCAGCTTTTCCAAGGAGACCGTGGCCCTTATCCTTCCCAAGGCCCTGAAAGCAGGTATCCTTGTCAACTGCAAAATGGAAGTCCCCAAAACCGATGACTCCATGGAGGTGGATGCCCCGAGCCTTCAGACAGCCCTGGTCAATATCCTGGAAAACGGGATCGAAGCCTGCATGGACAACACGCAAAGGACAGACCATGTCATCAACCTGAATGTCAAGGCTGACAGCACAAAGGTCATTTTCCTGATGCAGGACACGGGTCCGGGCATGGATCAGGTGACCCTGAACAATATTTTCACAATCTTTTTTTCATCCAAGGGCAACAAGGGAACAGGGCTGGGACTTTACATAACCAACAAGGTGATCGAACAGCACCGGGGAACCATCAAGGTAAAATCCTCACCCGGCAAGGGGACCAAGTTCCTCATCCAGCTGCCCCGCAGAATTCCTGAAATCGACCGCAGGACAAAACAGAGACTGTCCAAGGACTGATCCGAACCTCCCTTCCCCCACGCCCTGCCGGTGTCCGACAGGGCAGCAGAAGCCTGGCAATCAGCACAGATCCCCTGATTCCAGCCTGAGGATCCTGATTCGTTTCTGCCTGGCCGACACCAGCTTGAAATACCTGCCGGAAAGGCTGAATCCCTTTTCCGCCCTATCCATGGAAACCTGATACATGTATCCCCTGTCCGGATCCAGAGCGGGAATGATCACCTCTATCCGGATAGTGTTGTCTTCCATGCCCCGGTAGATAAACCGCTTGTCGTTCACCTGAACTTCGGTGTCAAGGGTCAGGGTCAGCGTTGTGAAGTCCGGGGGGATGAGCTGTACTTCTGCCATACGGTTGTCCACGGCCTGGGGGGAGTCCATTGCCTGGCCGGATGGTTCCGGATTGGATGCGTTGGCCACGAGGTAATAGGAGAAAAAAACAAACAGGCCGCCCACGATTGAAAAAAAGAGAATGGGTAACCATTTCTCGCTTCTGTCATTATCCATGCTGAACACTCCCCATATCCCTGTCCTTGCAGACAGGTTCCCGAACCTTGTCATCAATTGCATGCCGGAACTGTTTCCCGGCGTCCATCCGTGCAGGACATCGATCACCTGTCAGCACGGATTAAATAAAAAATGTAGTATACAGATATTCTTCCATATTTACAATAGCGTTGATATCTTCAATGATCAGGCTTTACAAACCATGAAATTCGTGGTGATTATTATGAAAACCCTATTGTGAAAGGACCTTACCATGCTGTTTTCAGACAAGCTTCTGAAGATGATGGAACAGTTCATGACCGTTGTCAGTTCGGAAACGGGGTTTCCTGTGAATATCTTTGACAACAGGGGATACATCATCCGCTCGACTGACCGCTCCCGCATTGGAAACTTTCATGCCGGTGCAAAAAAAATCGTAAGGGGCAGCCTTGATGAGTATGCCGTAACTGAAGGGGAAGCAGCCCGGGACCCTCTGATCAAGGAAGGATATAACTGCTGCATCATCGTCGGCGGCCGGAAAATGGGGGCATTCGGGATCACAGGCCCCCTGGCTGCAGTCAAGCCGTTGTCCAAAATCGCTGCCAGGATGATCAACTCATGGATTAACGAGCTGGAATACCAGGAGAAACTAAGACAATCGGAAGAAAAATTCAGAACCATCTTCACGAATCTCCAGGATGTGTACTTTGAGACTACCCTTGACGGCGTGATTATCACATCCAGCCCTTCCGGCACTTTCTTTTCAGGATATTCCCTGGATGAACTCATCGGCAACCGTGTGGACATGCTTTACAACAACCCGGATGACCGCCAGGTTCTTCTCAATGAGCTCAGAAAAAAAGGCCGGGTCAGGGACCTTGAAATGCTGTTTAAAAGAAAAGACGGGTCACCCTATGATGTTTCCATAAACGCGGATATGTTTCTGGATGATACCGGCAAACCTGCAGGACTGAGAGGAACCATCCGCGACATGACCGACCGGAAAAATGCAGAACAAAAACTTCGCAAAAGTGAAGAGAAATTCCGCCTGATCGTGGAGAATGCTCCCCTGGGAATTCTCCATTTTGACAGCATCGGGGTCATCACCGCCTGTAACGATATTTTTGTAAGCATCATCGGCTCTTCCAAGGAAAAGCTGATCGGCCTGAGTATGCTCCGCCTTCCTGACAAGCGCATTGTCCATATCCTGGAAGAGGCTCTCAAGGGCCGCACTGCGGTTTTTGAAGGGGACTACAGTTCAGTCACGGCAGACAAGGTGACTCCGGTTAGGGCCCTGTTCGGCCCGGTATTCTCAAGGGAAGGCGTGCCCGAAGGCGGCATCGGCATCATCGAGGATGTCACGGACCGAAGGCGGGCTGAAGCAGAGCTTGTGAAAAGCGAACGACGCTTCAGGGAACTGGCCGAACTGCTCCCGGAAACCATTTTCGAAGTTGACCTCAAGGGCAGACTGACATTTGTCAACCAGAAGGCCTTTGATCTGTTCGGGTATAGCCATGAAGAGTTTAGCAGGGGATTGAACCTTGCTGAACTCATCAGTGAACCGGACAGGGAAAAGGCCATGATAAACATTCAAAAAATCCTCCAGGGAGAGGCTGTCGGTATCAATGAGTACGCTGTGCAGCGTAAAGACGGCACCCTGTTCCCGGCCCTGGTTCACTCATCGCCCATTTACCACAAAGGATGCCCTGTGGGGTTCAGGGGATTTTTGATCGATATCACCGAAAAGAAACGTACCCAGGAATTGCTGATCCAGAGTGAAAAGATGCTGTCCATCGGGGGCCTGGCCGCAGGCATGGCCCATGAGATCAACAACCCCCTTGCAGGCATGATCCAGAACGCCCAGGTCCTTATCAACAGGCTTTCCAGGGATCTTCCAGCAAACTTGGAAGCCGCACAATCCTCCGGAACGGATATGGACACTATAAAGACCTACATGGAAAAAAGGGGAATACTCCAGCAGCTCGGCCATATCAATACTGCCGGCCAGCAGGCTGCACGGATCGTCCAGAACATGCTCAGCTTTGCACGGAAAACCGAACCGGTAAAAACACTCCAGGACCTGCCCCGGTTGATCGATAAAACCCTTGAACTGATCAAAAATGATTATGATTTAAAACAAAACTATGATTTCAAAGACATAAAAATCACCCAAAGCTTTGACCCGGACCTGCCCAAGGTCCCGTGCGAAGAGACCAAAATCCAGTAGGTGCTGATCAATCTGATAAAAAACAGCATCGACGCCATCACCCAGGATCCGTTGGAATCAAAAAGTCTGGAGCTGCATATCAGGCTTTCCTGCGAAAACACCATGGTCCGCCTGGAAGTGGAGGACAACGGACCGGGAATTGATGAAAAAGTCCGGAAGCGTATCTTTGAACCGTTTTTTACCACAAAAAGCGTGGACAAGGGCACAGGTCTTGGCCTGTCCATATCCTATTTCATCATCGTGGATGAGCACAAGGGAACAATGGAGGTAGAATCCGCCCCTGGGAGAGGGGCCCGGTTTATCGTCAAGCTGCCGGTATCAACCGATTAACAGTTCTGCACTGAAACAGTCCATTGCCGGAACTATCTGTTTACCGCATAGGTGAGCAGCAGGGTTCCCGGCTCCAGTTCACGCATTTCAACGAGGTCAAGATCAAGATCCAGGGTTTCGGCGAACAGGGAAAGCCCCTGGCCGAAAATTTTCGGCACAACGGTGAGCTGGATTTCGTCAATGAGGTTCAGGCTGGCAAACAGGCCGTTGATCATCCCACCGCCTATAAGGGCGACCTCGGTGTACCCCTTCCCTTCCAGGTCCTTCAGGATCTGCTCCGGCTGTGCATCGGTAAAGATCAGGTTTTCATCCTGGGACTGCCGCTGACGGTTCCTGGTCAGGACGATGCTTTTTCTGCCCGGCAACACCCTCCCAATGGCGTCAAAGGTCCGTGACCCCATGATCATCACGCCGGCCCTCCGGGTAATTTCCACAAACTTTTTCTTATCCGCCCCACCGGTCCAATCCACGGGATCCCCCGCATTACGTCCTATTTTACCGTCAAGGGTTACAGCCATGACCAGAACGACCTTCACCAATCACCTCCTGGCAACCCATCAATACTTACACGCCCGGCATGCGAGACAAATCCCGCCCAGAGCCTGAAAAAAACAGCCCCAACCGGTCAGTCTTCTTTTGGCCAAGCCACCTGGATCTGTTCTTCGTACAGGCAGCAGAATCTGTCCCAGGTAAATTCCCTGTGGGATATGGGGCATCGCAGTGTCATCTTGATATCGCTGACTTCAATGACCTCCCAGTCGCCCTGGCGCTTTGATCCCTCTATCCTTATTTTCTGACCCTTCTCGAACGGATAGGGCCTGAACACTGTCACGTCATGTTTCATCTTGGCCTCCTGATCTTGAACTCTCCCCATTACCGCAAAAAAGCAACATACCGTAAGGATAGATGTATAAGCCCGACTCCCATCAAAGGACTGCCACCAAGCAAAATAAACAGGTGTCAACCAGCAATATAACAGCTGTGGCAGGGGCTAACCCAGGAGACCGGAACTGCGTTTCCGGCCGCCCATGCTCCTTCCCACGATCCATCCCAGGATCAGGGTTCCGGCGCCGGCCAGGAACCACTTGATAAACAGTGTCTTGAACACGACAGAGCGTTCATTCCTGGCAAGGGCCAGCGCATTTTCCAGGGCCGCGTTCATCTCCTTCAGACTGGCATTTTCCCTGGCTATCTCCACAACGGTTTCAGACTGTTTCACCAGGTCCTGGTATTTTTTCTCGGATATTGCAATCTGTTTTGAAAGAAGCTCCTTTTCCTGCTGCAGCGATTTCAGGGAAGTTTGCAGCTCTGCCTTTGTTACCTCGAATTCGGATTTCACTGCCTCCATGCTGCTGTCTACCAGGACAGGTTTTTCCAGAAGAGCCCTGTTGTTTTTTTCCAGATCGGCAATGGTCTTCTCCAGCCTTTCAATCACAAAGGTTGACGGTGTCTCCCGGGTTAGGTACTGGCTCTCAATCCATCCCTCATCCCCCTGCTCCGTCTTAACCCGGGTGTACCCGTCCCGGCTTTCCAGGATATCCACCGGCATATTGCTCCTCAGGGTTCTGATGATGCCGAAATCTTCGCCCGGCCCAGCACGCATGGTCAGAACAAGCATGGCGGAAATATATCCCCGTTCAGCTCCCGGGCCCCTTGCCGGGACACAGATCACGGTCAACGCAAGAAACAGTGTTGACATCATGCGGACAACCTTTCTTGATTTCATGGGTTAATCTTCTCCTTTGGGGTATGGTCTATTACCCAATACCAGCCTTTTAGCCGTTTGACAATGGCCTGCCCCATACTTTTCTTTTTCTAAAGGAAAACACATGAAAGGGATCTGAAATTTTAAATAAAAATTCATGGGAACACATCCCGGTCCCGGCGCTCCGAAAACGTAAAAACTGCTTGCAATGGCCGTACAAGAAGTGTATCCATCCCATATTATGATTCTGTCCCATGAACGCAGCGCCATTGTAACCTTTGGCAGAAAAATGCTGGCCTCAAACCTGACCACGGGATCAGGAGGCAACCTCAGCCTGATGAACCGGAGGGAAAACCTGGTGGCCATCACCCCCAGCGGTATCGAGTATACCGACCTGGAACCCTGCCATATCCTGGTGCTGGACCCGGAGGGGAACCTGGTTGACGGAACGGGAAAACCTTCTAGCGAAACCGGGCTCCACCTGGCCCTGTACAGGCACCGGCCGGATATTTCAGCCGTGGTGCACACCCATTCCGTTTATGCTACGACCTATGCATGCCTGAACCGGGAAATTCCCGCGGTCCACTACCTGGTTGGTTTTTCGGGGAAAAAAGTGCCCCTGGCCCCCTATGCCACCTATGGAACCCAGGCGCTGACAACGGCGGTGATCAGCCACATCGGCCAGTATAACGCCATTTTAATGGCCAATCACGGTCTTGTGGCCGTGGGTCCGACTCTAACCCGGGCATTCAACACAGCCGAAGAGATTGAACTGGTGGCACGGATATGCTTCCAGGCAGAAAGCATCGGGACCCCTGTCATCCTTCCCGACGATGAAATGGACAGGGTAATTAAAAAATTTGCGGATTACGGAACAAAGGAGACAGGCAATGCATCCTGATCTCTACAAAAATCTGTGTATATTCAACATTTATAACGGCCTGCTCGAAGGGTTGTCCCATTTTTCCCAGTCAAGCCGGGTGGCACTTATCTATACCCAAAATGCCCTGGACCCCCTCAGGATTTACGATCCCCAGAACCTTTTAAAAGGCCATGCCGTAAGGCTAAAGGAGATTTACAACGGCAGTGACGCATGGCGAACACCAATTTCAACAGCCCTTGCCCAGCAGCCCAGGGGTCATTTCCTGCCGTCGGACAATCTGGACCTGGCCGGTGTGATCAGCTTCGGGGGCAGCGCCCACTCCTTTTTTTACCAGATGTGGTTCACGGATCACCACCCGGACATGTGCTCCATCTATCCCACCCAACGATGGCTGGAACACGCTGCCTGGCTCCTGGCCCAGGATTTCGCATCGGACAGCATTTCCATGGGCACCTCGGGGCATGCCCTCCAGAACTATGCGATTCATGCTATCACGGATCACATCGTGGACGTCCGCAACAACATCATGGGTCTGGACACACGCATGCTGATCCACCCCATCCTGGACACCATTCTCAACATTTCCAAAACCCGTGAGGAAGGTGCCTGGCCCAGGGGACGCCTGGTGTTCATGGACCCCGACACCCTGGGCAGCATCAGTTTCATCGCCAAGGTCCAGCGCCACGAACGCCCCTACCTTGCCAATGCAAAGCATATCCGGAAACTCCTCCTGGCAGTGGAGAATTCGGACCGGAATCTCATTTCCGACGGCAATACCATTATCGGCATCTCCGCCTCCGAGATTCCCCCCTTTGCGGTGGTGGCCAACTACCAGGGAGACCACGGATTCCTAGAACTTGCCGGGACAACCATCTGCAGTTTTTCCGACGGAAACTTCCAGTCAACAACCCGGAGAGCCAAACTGGCAGAGCTTGAAGAACTGCTCCTGGACTATCAGCTGGACATAGAGACCTTCACAGACCTGTTCAAAACCATTGCCCAGATAGTCCATACAGCGGAAAATCGCCGTCATGGCTGCACCTTGGTCATTGACTTCAACAAAAAACCGGTGATGCTGTCCGGTCATGTCCTGGAGCCGTGTCTCAGCCTCCGGGACACCGCAAACCTGGACCTTGCCTGCTCCCTGATCAAAATTGACGGAGCGCTGCACATCATGTCCACCATAGCCCTGAAAGGATTTGCCTGCCTCCTGGACGGCAAGGCCATCCCCGGAGAAAACAGGGCCAGGGGTGCGCGGTATAACTCTGCCCTGAGGTTCACGGCAGAACATGATAATGTCATCGTTGTTGTCGTGTCTTCGGACAGGCCGGTTTCCATCATTCACAACGGTATTGAACTCAATGCCCTGTGCCAGTGGAATCCCCTGCCCGGATTCCCGGCCCAACCCCAAACCCTTTCTTCGTACCTAAGTGGAGAACTCCATGAGCCATCACACCCCTGACCACAGTCCTACCCATACCCATGAACACGAACACGATCACGACCATGGACACGAGCACGATCATGAACATGAGCACGATCATGAACACGATCACGACCATGGACACAGCCATAACCATGCGCACAGTCACATCACTGCGGCGCCGCCAACCGGTGAGCTTACCTTTGAGCAGAAACTCAAGACTCTGTTCACCCACTGGATCAATCACAACGACAGTCACCGGGACAACTACCTGTCATGGGCCGGAAAGGCAGACCAGGCCAATCTCCAGGAAACTGCAGCCTGCCTCAGGGAGGCGTCGGAGGCATCTGCCAGGGTAACACAGATCCTGACAAAGGCATTGAACTCACTGGCCGGGTAACCGGCACAAACATTCCCCATGTCAAACGATTCCAGCAACCGGTCAGAAAGCCTGACAGCCCTCTACCAGGCCCTGCCGGTCAATGAAAAACTCATTGTCCGCCTTCTGGCCGTTCGTGTTGCCTGGTTCAACCGCAATGACCTGACAGCAGCCCTTGGCATGACCGGTGCCTGGCTGGAACAGACAAAACCCCTGACTGTGGCAGCCTTGAAACCTGTCCTGGATGACCTTGCCCGTAAAGGGTTGATCAGGATAAAGGATCAGGGGGTCCAATGCCATGAATCCATCCAGATACCCGTTGTCCATGATGCGGTTCTGGACGGCACCTTCGGCCTTCTTGCTTCGTCGGTCCATGGGCTGGTTGTCAAAAAAAAGGATGTTCTGCGGCCATGGCTGAACAGCCCGAGGCACCAGACCTTTGAGGATGTGATGTGCGACATCCAGATGGCCATGTTTGCAGACAATTCCCCGAAAAAGCTCCTGGACCTGATTGACCTGGGAGCACAGCAGTTCCCAAGGAACTACCAGGAACACGACCCGTTCATACGCCTGCTGAACCGGCCTTTCAACGCCCGGCTCATGGAAAAAATGCTGCCGCCCCTGGCCGACACTGCCCTGCCTTTCCTTATCAACAGCGCCGACAGGTACCTGGAACTGTCTGATCAGGCCATTGGCCTGATGAAATCAATCCTGGACCAGGACCCGACCCAAAAATGGTATGGAACCTATATCTACTCCCTCATGATGCGCGGCAGAACAGCAGCTGTCCGGGACACGCTGCCGGCCTGCACCTCAGACTGGCGCTGCCATGCCTTTTCCGGGTGGCTCGACTTTATCACAGGAAGGCTGGACCAGAGCCTGGACCAGTTCCGTACCGGTCTGAAACTGCTGAGAAAAAAAACCGGCAAACGCAAAGTGACCTTCCCGGGACTTCCAGGTCTGTTCTTTGTTCTCGCCCTGATAAAAAAGGGTTCCCGGCCCCACCTGGAAGAGGCCCAGGCCTTTGCCCGCATGCCTGCAGGCGCCCGGAACCAGGACTCCATCCAGGAGCTGCTTCTCCTTCTTGAGCCGGTGATCCTTGACCGGCTGGGGAAACCCGTTAAAAACGATTCTTATTTCATGACCCAGGGATGGAAAGCCGATCCGTTCCTTGCTTTTTTCATCTATCTGTTCCAGACCTGGCAGGGCAGGGAAAAAAACCTGAAAACCATTTCGGCCCTTGAAAATATCCGGAACAGGGCCCGCACCTCAAACTACCTGTGGCTGGCAGCCGAGTCCGCAGCCCTTCTTGTACGGCTCGGTGCGGACCCAAAGACCAACCAGGACCTGGCTGCCGAGCTCCACACCCAGTGCGGCAGCGTCTCCATTGTGGACATCATCCCAGAGGAGAAATCATGGGAAAAAACCCTGCGCTCCCTCATGGCCATGGCCGATACCCAGCCTGCCCAGGATTCAGCCAAAAACCAGCGCCTGATATGGCTCCTGTCCCAGTCTCCCCAAGGCTCCTTTGACGTCAGCCCCAGACTCCAGAAACGGACAAAGACCGGTGACTGGACCCAGGGCCGGCCTGTTGCCTTGAAAACCCTGTTCGAAGGTCACGCAGACCTGGACTGGCTCACAGACCAGGACCGACGGGTATGCAGCGCCATCGAACTGAACAGCTACAGAACCGGCGGGTATTACGGTCAGCCCGCATACTATGGATTGAATCTGTCCAAGGCTCTGCCTGACCTGGTCGGGCACCCCCTGCTGTTCCTGGAAAAAGCCCCGGAACTAGCCGTGGAACTGGTGGCCGGCAAGCCTGAAATCCGGATCGCGAAAAACCGGGGCAAGATCCAGATAACCTTCCACCCCCAGCCCCCTGATGATTCTCCCGGGGATATCATGATCGTGCAGGAGAGCCCTTCCCGTTTCAAATTAGTACGGTTCACCGAGGCCCACAGGCGGATCTCGCACCTCGTGGGCAGAGGGCTCTTTCTTCCTGAAAATGCGGAACCCATGGCCAGGAAGGTCTTGGAGGCCATCTCGCCCATGGTCACCGTACTGTCGGACCTGGAAGGAACTCTCAGCCAGGCAGCTGTCCCGTCCGATCCCACGCCCCATGCCCATGTCATGCCCATCACCCATGGCATCCGCGTTGAATTCTGGACAAAACCTCTGCTTTCAGACGGGTCCTGGTTCAAACCCGGCAAAGGCAGCCCCACTGTCCTGGCTTCCGTGGATGGAAAAACTGTACAGGCAGTCCGGGACCTGGACCGGGAGCGGACCATGGCCATGGCCGTTATCAAAGCATGTCCGACCCTGGAACTCCTTGGCGACCTGGAGTCGGGATTTGCAGCCAATGACCCGGAGCAGTCCCTGGAAGTGCTCCTGGAACTGAAATCCTACCCCCTGGATCTCATCCTGGAATGGCCCCAGGGCGAAACTCTTAAAGTCAGGAGCAAAAGCAGAGCGGGTCAATTTTCCATGGCCATCAAGAAGGACAGGGACTGGTTCAAGGCAACCGGCACCCTGGCCGTGGACGATGTCCTGACCCTGGAGCTGAAAACAATCCTGGACATGCTTGACAGGGCTGTGGGCCGGTTCATTCCCCTGGACGACGGCACATTTCTGGCCCTTACCCGCCAGCTGCACCAACAGCTCCAGGAACTCAAGGCCTATTCCTTTGCCCATGGCAAGGGGGTTAGGATTCCGCCCCTGGCTGCCCCGGCCCTGGAAGGACTGGCTGACAGCCTGGACACCCTTGAAACAGACACTGCCTGGCAGAACCATGTGAGCCGCCTGCACCAGATTATCCATCCCCAGGTACCCACCACCCTGCAGGCCAGGCTCAGGGACTACCAGGTGGAGGGGTTCAACTGGCTCGCACAGCTGGCCCACTGGGAAGTGGGCGCCTGTCTGGCCGATGACATGGGCCTTGGCAAGACAATCCAGGCCCTGGCCGCAATCCTGCTTAACGCCGCCCAGGGCCCGTCCCTGGTTGTGGCCCCGGTGTCGGTCATGGCCAACTGGCAGGAGGAGTGCAGCCGGTTTACCCCAACCCTGAGGGTCCTGGTGTTCGGATCCGGCAACCGGCAGGAATTTCTTGACACCCTCGGCCCTTTTGACCTGGTCATTGCCAGTTACGGGCTTCTCCAGGTTGAGGCCGGGATCCTGGCAGGTCCCCAATGGCAAACCGTTGTCCTGGATGAAGCCCAGGCCATCAAGAACATGCGAACCAAACGCTCCAGGGCCGCCATGACCCTGAAGGGGCACCGTCGCATCATCACAACGGGCACACCCGTTGAAAACCGCCTTGATGAGCTGTGGACCCTGTTCAACTTTTTGAATCCCGGGCTTCTGGGAACCCATGAAACCTTTACCCAGCGATTTTCCATCCCCATTGAACGGGACAGGGACAAGGAGGCCAGGGCAAGGCTCAGGAAACTGATCCGGCCCTTTATCCTGCGCCGCATGAAGAGCGACGTACTCCAGGAACTGCCGGAAAAGACCGAGGTCACCCTGCACGTGGAGATGAGTCCTGACGAAAAGCGGCTCTACGAGGCCCAGCGCCTCAAATCCCTGGAAAACATCGCCCGGGGACAGGAGGACGCCCCCGGTCCAAAGCAGTTCAGAATCCTGGCCGAGATCATGCGGCTCAGGAGGCTATGCTGTAATCCGGCTCTGGTAATTCCCGACTGCGGGCTCCCCAGTTCCAAATTCGCCATATTCAGGGACGTACTGGAAGAAATCCTGGCAGGCGGTCACAAGGCCCTGGTTTTCAGCCAGTTCGTTGATCATCTGGCCATTGTCCGAACCTTTCTTGACGATGCGGGTATCCCCTACCAATACCTTGACGGTGCCACACCCGTGGCCCAGAGAAAACAACGGATAGACAATTTCCAGAACGGCATGGGAGATGTCTTTCTCATCAGTCTGAAAGCCGGAGGATTCGGCCTCAACCTGACAGCTGCTGACTACGTGATCCACATGGACCCCTGGTGGAACCCTGCCGTGGAAGACCAGGCCTCGGACCGGGCCCACCGCATGGGCCAGGAAAGGCCGGTCACGGTTTACCGGCTTGTGGTCAAGGACTCCATTGAAGCCATGATTGTGGACCTGCACCGGGAAAAGCGCGATCTTGCGGGCAGCCTCCTTGCCGGCACCGACATGGCGGGAAAAATGTCAGCCGACCAGCTTCTCCAGCTGCTGCACCAGGCCCGGTGATCTCAGGCTCGGTCGCCTGACTGCCTTAGCGTCATGTGGTTATAAAGCTGGGACACCAGCATGCCCGACATCATGAGCACGCACCCGGCAATGGCCCGTCCGGACAGGACCTCACCCAGGATCAGCCACCCGCCAAGGGCAGCAACAACCGACTCCAGGCTGAGCAGAATAGCGGCGTGGGCCGGGTTTCCGGTTTTTTGTCCGTAGATCTGCAGGGAATAGGCAATCCCCACGGAAAAAACCCCACCGTACACAATGGGAATAGCTGCCTGCCAGATCCCGTCCAGGGAAATAACCTCCATGGCAGCAGCCGTGGTCAAACTGGCCAGGGAACAGACCATGCACTGGATAAAGGACAGACGCAGCGTGTCCATACGACCGGAAAGTCTCCCGATAAGAAGAACATGCATGGCAAAAAAAAGGGCTCCCGCCAGCTCCAGGACATCCCCGAACCCCATGGTCATGGAGTCGGTGACACTGAGAAAATACATTCCCAGAGCAGCGATCGCAGCCCCGGCCCAGGTGCCGATTCCTGCTTTCTGTTTCCAGAAAAGGCCCAGAATGGGTACCAGAACCACATAGAGACCTGTGATGAAACCGGCTTTCCCGGCTGTTGTATAGACGAGGCCGACCTGCTGCAGGGATGCCCCGGCAAACAGGATGCAGCCGGACATGAGGCTACCGGAAAGAATCTCGGCCAGGGGCGGATCCAGGGGGTCATAGGACCTGGCCTTTCGCCTGGCATGGGCAGAGGAGAGAAACGGGAGCAGGGACAGGCCTCCCAGGGCAAAACGGACGCCGTTGAAGGTAAATGGCCCCACGTGCTCCATCCCCATTCTCTGGGCCACAAAAGCCAGTCCCCAGATGGAGGCTGCTGTCAGGAGCACAAAATCTGATTTAAACGTTTTTAATTCCATGATACTCCGGTGAAACGATCAGGATTCGTGAAAATCCCTTCCTACCAGAAGTCACTTCTCCAGTCAATTTAATCCTGGCACCGGAGTGCGCGCCAATACCCCAGGCATGCCCGACAGGATGCTTCATCACGCTGATAAGATGAAATACCGGATTGTTTGACCCAAGCCAATAAATTCCTTTTTTACGGAGCGCCGATCATGGTAAAGAGAATAATGACAGGTTAATTTTAATAGCTGACGACAATACGTATCCCGGAGGCAACAGGCATGACCGATTTAACATTAACGCAGACCGCATCCATTACATATAAACGTCCTGAAATCATCCACGGGTACACGGACCATTCCCTCCATATTGATGTTTCAGCATCAACCATGGCTATCAGGCCTATCCCTGCCAAAGTCAAGGAGACCTTTATCGGCGGAAAGGGGTACGACCTGTGGTGTCTCTGGAATTCCGTAAAGGGTACGACCCGGTGGGATGACCCGGAGAATTCGGTGTGCATCGCATCCGGTCCTCTCGGAGGGACTCCGGGATACCCGGGTGGCGGCAAGAGTATCGTCACCACCATTTCCCCGTTGACCGGGGCGCCGGTGGATTCCAACGTGGGAGGATATTTCGGGCCCTATTCCAAATTTTCAGGGTTCGATCTCGTGGAGCTTACAGGCAAAGCTGACCAGGATACCGTTGTCCTTATCGACGGCATTACCGAGACCATAACGATCTATAAGGCAACAAACCTCACCGATGACTCCTACAGCCTGTCAAGGCAGCTGACCCACTATTTTGACAAAGAAAAACCGGTGAACATATCAGTGGTCTCCACGGGCAGCGCTGCCGGGAATACCCTGCTTGGATGCCTGAATTTCACCTGGTTCGATGCCAAGAGGAAACGGGTCCGGTACAAACAGGCAGGCCGCGGCGGTATAGGAACGGTGATGGCCCATAAACGGGTAAAGGCGATCGTTGCCAGATGGGGAGCGGTCTCCCTGTCCACCAACAACCCCGCTGACAAGGACGCCCTGAGAGTGGTGACCAAACTCCATGCCGGTGAGATCAATACCCTGGATCCCAAGCAGAACCGCATGGCCCTGGTTGGAACAACGCACCTGGTTCCCATCATGAATGACCATGACTGCCTGCCGGTAAACAATTTTCGATACGGCTACCATGCCCAGGGAAAGAATATTGGGGAAGAGGTCTTCGAGCATATTTTCGACAAGGGTTTTGACGGTTGCTGGCGGGGTTGCACCGTGGCCTGCGCCCATGGGGTAAAAGATTTTGTGCCGTTCTCGGGTCCCTACCGGGGACAGAGGGTTTTCGTGGACGGACCCGAGTACGAGACCATTGCAGGATGCGGGTCAAACCTCGGTGTCTTCGACCCGTCGTTCATACTGGAGATGAATTTTTACTGCGATACCTACGGCCTGGACACCATCTCCGTGGGCACAGGCATCGCCTTTGTCATGGAGTGTTTTGAAGAGGGGTTCATCACCCTGGAACACACCGGCATGGACCTTTGCTTCGGCAATCGCGTAAACGCCCTGGAGCTGCTCCACCAGATGGCAAAGGGGGAAGGGTTCGGCATGATTGTAGGTCAGGGGATAAGACGGATGAAAACCGTGTTTGCCGAAAAGTTCGGGGCTGATCCAGCAAGACTGCAGGACATCGGTATGGAATCCAAGGGTCTGGAGTTCTCCGAGTACATGACCAAGGAATCCCTGGCCCAGCAAGGGGGGTACGGTCTATCCCTCAAAGGAGCCCAGCACGACGAGGCCTGGCTGATTTTCCTGGACATGGTCCACAATTTCATGCCGACTTTTGAGAACAAGGCCGAAGCCCTCCACTGGTTTCCCATGTTCCGTACCTGGTTCAGTCTGTGCGGCCTGTGCAAGCTGCCCTGGAACGATATCGTGCCAGAAGACAACAGATCCACACCCGAACCGGCCAAGGTCATGAAACACGTGGGCTGGTATGCCGATTTCTTCTCGGCGGTTACCGGTAAAAAAACAACGCCTGACGACCTCATCACCATGAGCGAGAAGGTCTATAACTTCCAACGCCTATTCAACCTGAAGATGGGATACGGGACCCGGAAGCACGACAGCATTCCCTACCGGGCCGTGGGACCGGTCACTGACGACGAGTACGAATCCAGGGTCGATCGGTATGATACACAGCTCAAGGAAAAGCACGGTATGAATATCACCGGGATGACCACACCGGAAAAGGTTGCTGCCTTGAGAAAGTTCCGGGAAGAGCAGTACGAACAGCTCAAGGGCGCGGTCTACCTCCGGCGCGGATGGAATGAAAACGGCGTCCCCACCCTGACCACGGTCAGGAGGCTCGGGCTTGATACTCCCGAGGTCCTGGCGGTGCTCAAGGCTGCCGGAGTCAGCTGATGATCGTTGTTGATGACAAACCCATGGAGTGGCTGCCGGGAATGACGGTTTCCCAGGTCCTGGCAGCCCTGGAGCATACCCAGCTCTGCGCTGCCATCAGGCTTGACGGAAAGCTCGTGTCCTCCCCCAACTTCGACACAACACAGGTGCCCGACAATGCCGTTATCCGTCTGCTGCCCCTGATTGCCGGGGGATGATTCCGGGCTTCCCCGATATAGGACTCCTGATGCAGGGAGAATGCCTGCCTGTTTTTATCACCGCGCTCTGGGCAGGAAAAGCCACTGCCCATTTGCGAGATCCTGTCAAAAGCACAGAAACTGATTTAAAAGTTCTCAATTCCATGATACTCCACTGGGAAATTCAGGATTCGCGGAAAGTCCTTCCTATCAGAAGACGCTTCTCCAGCCGGTTTTATCCTGACACAGGAACGGGACAAGGAGACAATGATGTACCCTCCAATACAGCTGCTCGCCGGCCAGAGGCTCATGGCCGGATTTGACGGAACACGGTTTGACTGGGAACTTGAATATCTGATAAAAACACTCAGGGTCGGGGGCCTGATCCTGTTCTCGAGGAATATCGATTCCAGGCCCCAGGTAAGGGAACTCTGCGCCGAGGCCCAGTCCTGCGCCAGGGACAACAACCTCCCTCCCCTGTTCATAGCCATTGACCAGGAGGGCGGTGAAGTGGCGCGCCTGAGGCCGCCGGTATTCAAAAGCCTTCCCGGAGCGCCTGAAATGGACTCCCTGGATACGGTCAGGCAGTTTGCCGACCTGACCGCCGAAGAACTCAGGTCCATCTTTGTGAACATGAACATGGCCCCGGTTATGGACTGCATCCCGCCCGGCGTTGACAGCATCATGAAAAAAAGGGCCTTCAGGGGATCTCCAAAATCGGTTGCAGCCATGGGCTGCCAGGTGATACGGACCTTCCAGGATCAGGGAATCATGGCCGTAGCCAAGCACTTTCCCGGAATCGGGCGGACAACCATTGATTCCCACCTGTCCCTGCCGGTACTGAACGCGGACCGTTTCCTGCTGGAGGCCACCGATCTTGTCCCGTTCGCGGAAGCTATCCGGGCTGATGTCTGCGGTATCATGCTGTCCCACATCCTGTACCCGGACCTGGATTCCCAATGGCCGGCCAGCCTCTCGGTTGAGATCGGGAAAACCCTGCTCAGGGATACCATGGGCTATGAGGGGCTTACCATGACCGACGATCTGGACATGGGGGCCATCAGCCACCCCATTGAAACCAGTATCCGCCGCATCCTGGAAGCCGAAATTGATATGGCCCTGATCTGCCATAAGGGGCCGGATCTGGAAGGGGCCTTCGACATCATGTGCAGGCTGTTTACAGACGATGTAATCCTGAAAGCAGGAGCAGTCAAATCACTGGAGCGCATCCTGCGAGCAAAGAGCACTTATCTCGGGGAATAACCTCCGGTGCCTGGAGACTTCACTGAATCCCGGTGAAAAAATCCTGCATGGAGGGAAAATCGAGTTCAGCAGAACCGGTTCCTGGAAAACACGTCCTGGTCCAGGGTCGATCTGTGGCCGTCCAGGATGAGCTGAAAGCCTCTGGCAGCTATCATGGCGGCATTATCACCGCAGAAACGCACAGGGGGAAGATGAAGGGAAATACCAGCGCGCTGTGCTTCATGGGACAGTCTTGCGGCCAGGGTCTGGTTGGCAGCCACGCCTCCGGCCACCGCCATATGCCTGCATCCAGTAGACCTGGCGGCAGCCAACAGTTTCCAGGTCAGCACGTCCACTACGGCAGCCTGGAAACCGGCCGCGATATGGGGGATCTCTTCCTGGATCCGGTCTCTGTTTTCATGGATGTATCGAGCCACAGCGGATTTCAGACCACTGAAACTGAAATCAAACCCGCCCTTGTCAAGGAGGGTCCTGGGAAAAACAATCCGGTCAGGATCTCCGGTCTCCCCCAGAGCCTCGATGAGAGCCCCGCCGGGATATCCCAGACCGAGCATTTTTGCCACCTTGTCAAAAGCCTCTCCGGCAGCATCGTCACGGGTCTGACCCAGGAGCCTGAAATCATTGTGGGATGTCACATGGTACAGGTTTGTGTGACCGCCCGAGGCCAGCAGCACCGTAAATGGAAACGGCGGCGGATCATCTCCCAGGAACACGGAGTAGATATGGCCTTCCAGGTGGTTCACACCGGTCCAGGGGATATTGCGCGCCCAGGCAAAGGCTTTGGCAAAGGAGAACCCCACCAGCAGGGCACCGACAAGACCTGGACCCATGGTCACGGCAACAGCGTCAATGTCATCCCGGGTCACGCCAGCCAGGAGAAAGGCTTCCTCAACCACCGGCACAATAGCTTCCATGTGCATGCGGGACGCCAGTTCCGGGACAACTCCACCGTATTTGTGGTGGACGTGTACCTGGGATGAGACCACGGAAGACAGCAGTCTGGTGCCGTCCTCCACGACTGCCGCAGCTGTTTCGTCACAGGAGGATTCAATACCCAGAAGAATCATGACAACAGAGGGATCAAACCCATTCGACCTGGGTTTCCGACGGCTCCCGGGTTACTATTTCACCGATATGGAAGGCTTTTTCACCCATGGCAGCCAGCCGGTCCATGACCTCCTGAGTCGAGTCCTCCGGGACAACGGCGATCATGCCGATACCGTTGTTAAATGTTCTGTGCATCTCTGCATCGGACACACCGCCGGCTTTCTGCAGGAATTTGAACACCGGGGGGATTTCCCAGCTTCCCTTACGGACCAGAACCTTACAGGCCTCGGGAATCACCCTGATGATGTTTTCATCAATCCCACCCCCGGTGATGTGGGCCAGGCCATGAACCGGGAGGTCCCTGGCCAGACTGAGAACCTGGGAACAATAAATACGGGTCGGAATGATGAGTTCTTCGCCCAGGGGTTTGCCCAGGTCCGGGATACGGGACTTGACATCATATCCGCACTTGTCAAAGCAAATCTTGCGTACCAGGGAGAACCCGTTGCTGTGAACTCCGCTGGATGCCAGGCCGATGAGCTGATGACCGTGCCGGATCTCTGATCCGTCAATGAGTTTGCTGTTGTCCACAATACCCACACCGAAACCGGACAGGTCGTAGTCGCCCTCCTGGTAAAGGCCTGGCATTTCAGCGGTTTCACCGCCGATAAGCGCACACTGGGCCTCGGTGCAGCCTTTGGCAATCCCCTCGATAACCACTGCTGCAATGGCATTATCCAGCTTGCCCATGGCAAAGTAATCCAGGAAGAACAGAGGTTTTGCTCCCTGGACAATAATATCGTTGACCACCATGGCAACCAGATCGATACCAATGGTGTCGTGTTTGCCCATTTTGATGGCGATGAGCAGCTTTGTTCCCACCCCGTCGGTTGAACTCACCAGCACAGGGTGCTGATAATTGCCTGTATTAAGGGAGAACAGACCGCCGAACCCGCCTATTTCACCCATAACTCCCGACCGGGGAGTACTCTTTGCAAGTTTTTTTATCTTCTGAACCAGCTCATTTGCTTTGCTGATGTCCACACCGGCATCAGCATAAGTCAAGGATTCACCCATGGAAATACTCCCTTTTAAGACAGAACACCAATACGTTCTGGATTGGGAAAAGATAGCTTTATTCCCTAAAAAAGTCAAAACCTTTTTGACAACTCTCCGTTGATAATGTATTCAGATCCTGATCTAGCAGGAGCATTCAACCCAGTTGAGTGGTTCAATAAAGACACATCAGGAGACGCGTCATTGTCATGAAAACAATCCAGATTGGAATCCTTGGATGCGGGATCGTGGGAACCGGTGTTGCAAGACTTCTCATCAAGAAACGGGCACTGCTCACAGCCAGAACAGGTATTGTGCTGAACCTCAAACGTGTGGCCGACCTTGATATAACAAGGGACCGGGGCGTCAAATTTGATCCGGGCGTGCTGACCACCGATGTCGATGCCGTAATTAGCGACCCGGACATTGATATCATCGTCGAGACCATCGGCGGAAAGACCCTGGCCAAAGAGTTTACCCTCAGGGCCCTGAAGCAGAAAAAGCACGTGGTCACAGCCAACAAGGCCCTCCTGGCGTCATTTGGTAATGAACTTGTTGCTGCAGCCATGGAAAACCGGGTGGACCTGGCCTTTGAGGCCAGCACCGGCGGCTGCATGCCGGTTATCAAAGCCCTCAGGGAATCCCTGGTGGCCAACCGCATCGAGTCCATTACCGGCATTCTCAACGGCACCTGCAACTACATCCTGACCAAGATGTCAAAGGAAAAATGCTCCTTTGAAGCAGCCCTGAAACAGGCCCAGGAAAAGGGGTTTGCTGAGGCCGATCCGTTCCTGGACATCGAGGGGCACGACTCTGCCCACAAGCTGGCCATTCTCATCGCCCTGGCCTACGGCATGGAAATGAACCTCAAAGACATTCACGTTGAAGGCATCACCAGCATCACGCCCCTGGATATTGAATTTGCCAAGGAATTCGGATATGTCATCAAACTCCTGGCCATCAGCAAGAACAACAGCGAGACCGTTGAGGCCAGGGTGCACCCGGCCATGGTGCGCCTGTCAAACCCCCTGGCCCACGTGGACAAGTCCATGAACGCTGTGACCATCGACGGGGACGCCACGGGCAAGACCATGCTCTACGGCCATGGTGCCGGCATGATGCCCACGGCCAGCGCCGTGCTCAGCGACATCGTGGATATATCCAGGAATATAATTTCAGGAGCCGGCAACCGCATTCCCATCCTGGGCCTTGACACTGCAGCGGTCAAGCCGGCCTCCATCCTGCCCATCAAGGAAATCCACACGCCCTATTATTTCCGGTTTTCGGCCGCGGATCAGCCCGGGGTCCTGTCCAGAATATCGGGGATTCTCGGGGACTGCGGCATCAGCATCAAAATCGTTCACCAGAAAGGCAGACGGACCAACGGCAGCGTTCCCGTGGTCATGATCACCCATCTGGCCAAGGAAGAACACGCCCAGAAAGCCCTGGAAGGGATTTCCGCTCTGGACTCCATTCTGGACAAACCCGTGGTCATACGAATCGAAGATAACGAATACTAACAGCTAAGGATAATCAATGGATATATTATGTTCGGATCTGGAAGGGGTCTTTGTACCTGAAATCTGGATCAATGTTGCCCTGAAAACCGGAATCGACGAGCTGAAACTCACAACCCGGGACATCTCCGATTATGATGTTCTCATGAAACGGCGCCTGGCCATCCTGAAAGAGCACAATCTCAAGCTCAGAGACATCACAGACGTCATCGACACCATCCAGCCCCTGGATGGCGCTGTCGAGGCCCTGGACTGGATCCGGGAGCGTTCACAGATCATCATCCTGTCCGACACCTTTGAGGAATTTGCCAGACCTTTGTTGAAAAAACTTGGACGGCCTACCCTCTTGTGCCATAACCTGACCATTGACAAGGCCGGAGCCATCGCCGGCTACAACCTGAGGATTCCCAACCACAAGAAGCTTACGGCCACCGCCCTGAAGAAGCTCAACTACAGGGTCATCGCCTTTGGTGACTCCTACAACGATACAGCCATGCTCAAGGAAGCCGACCATGGGTTCCTGTTCAGGCCTCCTGAGAACGTGATCCGGGAGTTCCCGGAGCTTCCGGTCACCACGACCTATGACGAACTCAAACAGATGATAACATCCCTTATGGCATCATGACACTGGATATTGCAGCTTTCAAATCGGTCCGGGTTATGGTCATCGGCGACCTGATGATCGATGAGTACCTGTGGGGGGATGTGGACCGCATCTCCCCGGAAGCCCCGGTTCCCATTGTTGCGGTCAAACGGGAGAGCTATACCCTGGGAGGGGCCGGCAACGTGGTCAGTAACCTGGTGGCCATGGGCGCGGCTGTCTCTGTGACAGGCACGGCAGGCCCCGGCCCGACCGGTGAACTTCTCCTGAAACGGTTTGCTGAAATTGGTGTGGACACCCGGGGAATATGCGTGGAACCGGACAGGCCCACAACCCGGAAAACCAGGGTTATTGCTTCCAACCAGCAGGTCCTGCGCATCGACCGGGAAACCCGCCGCGAGATCTCGCCCTTCACCATGGACACGCTGACGCGCCACCTGGAAGCCACCCTGCCCCACGTGGACCTGGTGCTCATATCCGACTATGACAAGGGACTGGTAACCCGGTCCCTTGTGGCTATTGTTGCCCGCCTTGCAGCCCGGCACAGCATCCTGGCCATTGCAGACCCCAAAGGACTGGACTATACCAAATACAGTCGTCTCAACATGCTGACCCCGAACCAGAAAGAGGCCGGCATGGCTGCAAGCATTGAAATATTTTCCCCTGCAGACCTTGAAAAAGCCGGCAGGATCATCATGGACAAGGCCGAACTGGAACGTCTCATTATCACCTGCGGTAAAGACGGCATGCTCCTTTTTGACCACCAGGCCCCTGTCCGGCACATCGAATCAGAAGCCCGCCAGGTTTTTGACGTGTCCGGTGCCGGAGACACAGTCATCGCCATACTGGGTCTGGCCCTGGCATCCGGCGCCTCGTTC
Source organism: Pseudomonadota bacterium (assembly GCA_043806875.1). GTDB lineage: Bacteria > Desulfobacterota > Desulfobacteria > Desulfobacterales > Desulfobacteraceae > JAZDGN01. The sequence goes on along the minus strand of JAZDGN010000094.1, from coordinate 2,028 downwards.
CTGGAAAGCGCCATCTGCGCCAATGCCGCTGCCGGCATCGTGGTGGGCAAGGTCGGAACCGCAACCCCGACCATCCCTGAACTGACCCGGGCCCTGGGAAAAACCCAGGTAAGCCCATGATGGACTTCTGCAGGACAACGGACACCGGCGTCATCATCGACATCCGGGTCCAGCCCAAGGCATCGGGCAACGCCATTGCAGGCATCCATGACAAGGCCCTGAAAATCCGGATCACAGCCCCTCCCGTGGACGGTGAAGCCAACAAACTCCTGATTAAATTTCTAGCCAAAAAACTCCGCATGGCGCCATCCAGCCTGGAAATCCTCAAGGGAGAAACCGGCCGGTCCAAGCAAATCCTGATCCGGGAGCCTGATCCCGCAAACCGGGACAGGATACTTCAGGACCTCTGCAAACTGGTCTCCTGAACTTGATATCCAACCCCATGCGCAACCTATTGAACGGACGATAAAGCGTCACTGAAATACTGCCTTTCTGCATGAGCCGGATCACCCTTCATTAAAATCATAAGACAAAAAAAACAAAGTTTGCGGAGAACAAGTCATACTTAACCCGATGGAATACATATTGCTTCATTATTTCCTTGTCATATTCTTAAAACTTGGATTTACTGACAATCAATCGACTGATGCGGGTGAGAGAGGTTTCCGCAACCTTGAAGCAAGAACACATCATCAACTATTTGTCACAGTTCATGACGAATACTGTTGGTATCGTGCCGATATGTTTAAAAAGCAGTGCTGCCGGATACATTTGAAGACACCGCAGACCTGGAGGGCCAATGAACCAGAACCAGAAAGAATGGGAAAAAACATTTGATTCCATTGATGACTGGATCTGCATTATTGACCTCGAGTCCAGGATCCAACGTTCGAATCTCACCGGTGAGAAACTGTTCGGATTGAGAATTCAAGAAATTATAGGGCAAAAATGCTGCCATCTTTCCCATGGTACGGACAAACCTGTCGAAAAATGCCCGCTCCCCAGAATGATTGAAACAGGTAAAAGAGCAAGTTCGGAACTTCAGATCCAGGACGGCCGATGGATGTTTATAACGGTAGACCCGCTGTTTGATGACAAGGGAATAATGACCGGAGCTGTTCATATCGCCCGTGATATTTCCCAGCGGATTCAGAATCAGAATGAGCGTGAGAAGCTCTTGCAGGATCTGACGCGTGCCCTGGCCCAGGTTAAAAAATTGAGCGGTCTTTTACCCATCTGCTCATACTGCAAAAGGATTCGGGACGATAAAGGCTACTGGAATCAGCTCGAAAGTTATATCCGGGATCATTCGGATGCCGAGTTCAGCCACGGCATCTGTCAGGAGTGTGCCAAAAAGCATTATCCTGATTATTATATCCATCACGATGAGCCCTGAAGATATCTCTTGGACTCTGCCCCGCTTATTCTGCAAAGGGCGGTTTGGGGGGAAACGGCAGCCCTTTAATCTGAAGGGATTTTAAAAATGCTTCATACAGGGCAGTTTATCAATGAAAAATCAAAATTCCGCAAGCGCAGTTTCAGATTGTAAAATATCATAAATTCAAATAAATAACATGGCAATGAACCCCATACCGCATCTACGCTTATCTCTTGGATGATAAAAATGCTTGACTTCGAAATCCGTTTCCCCTATATTAGCCGGGTTGATGCGGGGTGGAGCAGTCTGGTAGCTCGTCGGGCTCATAACCCGAAGGTCAGAGGTTCGAATCCTCTCCCCGCTACCACAAATAATACCAAGGGGTTGAAGAGAAATCTTCAGCCCCTTTTTGATTGGTGAAATCGACCGCTCCCCACACTATTCCCCACACCCGAGAGGAAAATCGTTCCCCACAGGTAACAAGATCCGCGCCTCCGGGCAAGGGGCTTTTCAATCCCCTTTTGTCGCAAGGTCACACAAGAGCCTATCTCTCCTAGACATAGCCTCTGAATTGGTCACTCCTTTTTCAATCGTTAGTTCACCCTGGCGAGTTTCTTGGTCAGGTAATAGATCGCCACACCGTAGTATTC
>JAZDGN010000093.1:0-37198 GCA_043806875.1 Pseudomonadota bacterium | reverse complement strand
GCCACTGACCGGCCTGGCCTTTCTGTGCATGCAGGATAGCAGCTGGCCGCGTGTCATAGCAGACGTAACGCTGATCGACGAGTTGAGTACAACCCTTGTCGTCCCCCATACCGCCCAGACCATCGCCGGGTGGAGTCCGCTTGGCGGGTGGTCCACCAAGGTGAATATCTGCAATCCCCAGGCAACGCCAAACACCGTGACGATCCGTTACTACACACGGGCAGGAGCAAATCAGTACACGACAACCCTGTCGATCCCGGCCCAAGGAAGTGTCAGTTACAACCTTTCCTCCCTGCTTCCAACGGATCAGTCCTTTACCGGGGGAAGCACTCTGATCACAGCAACCCAGCCGGTGGCTGCCTTTGCGCTCTATTATGACGTGGATAAGGTTCCCTTGGAAAACGGAACCTGCTACGCCGGCATCAGCGCCGTGGATCCATCAACAATTACTTCACAATTGCTGACATCTGAAACCATTGGTCCCCAAGGGGGGGCTCTGGCTGCCGGCGGTTTTTCTTTGACGATTCCAACAGGAGTATTTACCACTCCGGTTGAGCTCAAACTTTATAAAATAAGTGGCGATGACAACAACCCGTTTGGAGAAGGCAGGGTAACGGATACCTTCCGGGTGACCGGTCTGCCGGATGATTTTCCCGGGTCACTGTCGCCGGTTTTAAACTACACCGGACCATTAACGGATGAAAGTTTTATTGTGGTCGGCGAAGAGGTGCTTATTTCCAGCCAATCTTCACCCAGCATGGCTTATCACCTGTTTCCCGCAACCCAGCAAGGCGGATTGTTAACCCATGCCGCCGGGATGACGGTTTCAGGTTCTCAATTATCCAAAGGGAATTTCGCATCAACCCTGTCGGACACGACAGCCAGCGGCAGCTTCCTGGACTTTTTCGCAATTACAGGCTGGGCTACCGCCGGGCCTGACTATGGAGTCAGCGAAATACGGTCAAACAAAAGCAGTCAGGGGCATTTTTTAATCAGATATCCAAGTTATTTTGTCAGCAGATCGGACCTGGACCCTTTGTTCCAATACCTGGAAGAGGCCTATGCTGTTTATGAAACCATGGGGTTCAGTTATGGCGGAAGGACCAGTTGGCCCGTTGAGGTAACGGTCCTGAATCTGGCTTCGGACACCTATGGGCTCTTTTGTAAATCCATATGGGGCAACAACTCGGCAACGCTGCAATTCAACCAGAACAAACTCGGCAACCTGTCTGAACTTCGCCAGTCAACAGGCCACGAGTTCTTCCATTTTGTCCAGTACCTCTATGACTCGCGAAATAACTATTCACGAGGTCACGATACCGCATACAGCATATCTCTCCACTGGTTGGATGAAGCAGCAGCAGTATGGGCAGAAGAAAAATTCACCAGCACCCCCAATTATGTCTCCGCCATACGTGACGGACACAAAATGGCTCCATTTGACGGTATGGAGGCCGGGGCTGCAGGAAACATCCTACAGGCAGGCTATCACGGTTACGGCATGTCCGCATTTATCAAATACCTCGTTTCCGAATATGGCGAATCCATTATTACTGATATTTATCTGAAGATATTGGATCAGCAGCATCCGGTTGAGGCGATAAACCAGAACCTTGGGGTTGCCGACAACCTGTTCATGAGATGGGAGCATTTCCTTCGTAATTATGTCACAGGCACGATTTACGCTGTGACAAGGCCGGAATTTGCGGGTAGCGCTTCAGGAATTTTTCGGATCCAGACAGAAGCAGACACAATCAAAACCTTTACCGAAAACTATCCGGATCTGTCAGCCAAACTGTTCATCATCAGGCTGGATGACCCGGATATCAGCCCGGCAAAGGCCGTCAGTTTTTCAATTGACCAGGATCTGTGTGATATAACCCTGTTCAAGTACAGAAACAGTGAGAATCTGATCCAATACATTTCCCATTCAACCACCAAAACACTAACCCAGAAGAATCTCCGTTCATTGACCGATGACGGATACTACCTTGTAGTTATGGTAACAAATTCCAATTATTTTGCACCCTACATCAATACAAAGCAGGTCAAACTGGATATTCAGGTTGCCTCTACCGCAGCGGCCATGAGTCTTGCTGCATCGCCCAACACATTGGGTGCAGGCGGAATAAGCACCGTCACGGCAACCGTCACCGATGATATCGGAATCCCGGTTGAAGGTGAAACCGTCAGTTTCACAACCAGCAGCGGCAGCCTTTCGGCGGGCAGTGCCGATACCGATGCCGGCGGCATTGCATCTGTAAATTACACTGCACCCGGTTCAGCCCCGCCGGGCGGAACAGCCACCATCACAGCCACCACCACAAACGCAGTGACGGCAACATGCACAATTTCGATCAATTCATCCCAGGCATGGACCAACTGGCCAGGACCCCAGTGGTGTCCGGTAACAGGACCTGCGGGAACCCAGGTACGGATTACAGACCCTGGGGGCGATCCGGATGAAGTTTATTGTGTTTATCACAGCAACGCCAATCTGAAGTTTGAAAAGCCCAAAAAAGATTTCGACTACAATGGCATTATGAAAGAGTACTCTGAAAGCGGCAGCCTTTGGTTTGCGACACCCTATGTTGATGACAAGAAAAACGGCATTCAAACGGAATACTATGAAAGCGGGGCTCGGAAAGTTGAAACACCCTATATCGACGATGAGCCCCACGGGATGTACAGAGAGTACTATGAAAGCGGCAATATCAAACATGAAATACCGTATGCAGCCACCGGATTATATGTTATTGCCGGAACCGAAAAATGGTATTACGAAAGCGGTAATCTGGCCGGTGAAATGCCCTATGTAAACGGCAAAAAAGAAGGTATGTATACAACGTACTTTGAAAGCGGTGAAGTAAGGGATTTATGGCCTTATGTCAATGGGAAAGCAGAGGGCAATGCCCAAACCTTTGATGAAAGCGGCACGTTAATAGCGTGCAAAATTTACAGTAACGGAATGCCTACCGGTGCCTCGTGCATGCCGTAGCAGCAAGTTACTTCTGTCTGTTTTTTGTACACAAATCCGGACACGTTGACGGCAAAACAGCAGAGGGATCTGAAGGTTGCGGGCAGCTGAAAGCATGGTGTCAAGGGATTGTCCCTTATCCGGGGAAACGGGGACCAGAATCGAAAGCAACATCGTTATTCTGGGATTCGTGGACAAAGAGCGTGGCGGCATATCGGGAAAACAGGCCGTTCAATCCCCCGGGTCGGCATTACGGATTCGGTATTGGTTTTCTCAGAATTGAAAATTTACTGTTGACAACCCCGTATTCAGGATGTAGAGATGCAACTAATCAGGGTGCTTTGCGCTTAATAGGGAATCCCGTGAAAACCGGGGACGGTCCCGCCGCTGTAATCGGATAGCGAAGCCACACAAGCCACTGTTTCAGTGTCACGGAAATGGGAAGGCGTGGTTGTCAGTTGAACCGAGAGTCAGAAGACCTGCCTTGATCGATAGTCGTTTTCTCTGCGGATGACAGAAGACGGTGACCTCTGATCAGGATCATTGAAACCTCTGTCAAAGACTCGCAGAGGTTTTTTATTTACCCTGAAAAGGACGGCAGATCCTTGATCGGAGCATTCATGAAAAAGACGGTTTCCGCTATTCTTGCAGTATCCCTTGTCATTTGTCTCACCGGTAGTGCCATGGCAGACCACCACGGCAAAAGATCCATCAAAAAACCCGGTATCCTCCTGGCCGCCTTTGGTTCCAGCGAGGCCAGTGCCCGGATCTCTTTTGACACCATTGAAAAAAAGGTGAGGGCCGCATACCCTGTGAAGTCGTTCTCAAAGGAACCGAAGAGTATGATGCCTTTGCCGGCATCTGGGTTGATCATATAAGGGAACTTCTTTCCCCTATTTAACAAGGCTCCACAACTGATGCCGGGTTTTGCAGGAACCCCGTCCTTGGTTGTGCTTGAAACAGTACAGCGACAGGTCCTCCTCTTCCCTGAAGCTGTACTGTTTTCCTCCCACTACGGAAACTAATGCCTGAGTGTATCCATGACGGCTCAGCAAAAGGAAATACGATCATGAAACACCATGTACTGACTGTTTTTGCCACATCATCAGACCCGTCAGCATCAGAAAAATTACCGCTTTATGTTCTGAGAGACGGGAATCTTTACAGAACGGCCTTCCATCCCAAAGGATGGTCGGAACACCCCGACTACGAATTCAAATCCGACGGCCACCTGTACAGGACACCCTGCCACGAACTCGGCGTTGGCCTGGCTCCCGATTATACATTCGGCAGGGACCAAAAACTGTACCGGACCCACAACCATCCGGACGGGCGCTCCTGCACTCCGGAGTATGAAATTCAGGATTGATTGCGGACGCTAAAACAAGGAGATTTTCAACCCAAAATGACACCACACCAGAACAGTTCACCCACCCAGTTCGGGGGGCATACCCGTGGGTTTATTGTGGCCGGCACCAACAGCGGGTGCGGAAAGACAACCGTTTCCCTTGCCCTGATGGCTTGGCTGACCCGCCAGGGGTATCGCGTTTCTCCGTTTAAGGTGGGGCCCGATTTCATCGATCCGGGTCATCATACAAGGATCACCGGAACCCAAAGCCGGAATCTTGACGGTTGGATACTAGGTCCAAATTACAACCGGCAAACCTTCCGTACCCATGCCCGGAATTCGGATATCGCCGTCATCGAAGGTGTCATGGGTCTGTTCGACGGCTTCAGTGGTACCGATGAGGCCGGTTCCACAGCTGAAATGGCCAAATGCCTGGGACTTCCCATAATCCTGGTTGTCAATGCCCAGAGCATGGCCCGGAGTGCTGCCGCCCTGGTCCAGGGCTTTGAAAATTTCGACCCGGGTCTGACCTTTGCCGGGGTTATCTTCAATAATATCGGGTCCGAAACCCACCTCCTTTATCTGGAGCAGGCCCTGAAGGGCAACGTGATCATGCCCTGCCTTGGCGGAATTCTCCGCGATGATGACATTGAAATTCCCGAACGCCATCTGGGACTGGTCACCCGGGATGAACATAAACTTCCGGAATCGGTTGTGGATCATTTATCGGATATCATCCACACCCGCATTGATACAAAACGCCTGTTCCAGGGGTTGACCAGAGTCGACACGGCACCTCTTGACCAGCACGAAAAACCGCCAAAAGTCTTGACACCAAAAACAGTCATTGGTGTGGCCCGGGACGAAGCCTTCTGCTTTTACTACCAGGACAATCTCGATCTCCTGGAAAAGCAGGGCTGCACCCTGATTTATTTTTCCCCGATTTCAGACAAAAGACTCCCCCAGGGCCTGCAGGGGCTTTATCTTGGCGGCGGGTATCCTGAAGTGTTTGCACGGCAATTATCCGAAAACCATGCCATGCTGGCAGATATCAACGAGCAAAGCATGAACGGAATGCCGGTGTATGGTGAATGCGGCGGATTCATGTACCTGTGCAGTTCCATCACCGATCAACAAAATCGGCGCTACCCGATGACCGGATGCTTTCCCATTGACACAACCATGCTGGCAGGAAGAGCAACCCTGGGTTACCGGGAAATCACCCTGACCGAAACCACCATTCTCGGCCCCAGGTCCATGGTAATCCGCGGACATGAGTTCCACTATTCCAGAGTCGATTCCAGGGTCCTTCACCCTGACGTCAAACAGGTCTATTCGGTGAGCCCGGGAACAGGCATTAAGGATTTTACCGAGGGGTATCAGACACGAAATACAGTGGGCAGCTATATTCATCTTCACTTTGGAAGCAACCCCGACCTTTGCAGGCACTTTGCCCGGTCTGCGGACCATTTCCCACTACTGGCGCACAAAAGCCTGTGACGCCCCGCTAAGGACACCATGAACACAATTGCCGGACACAAAACAGCCCTGGGATAACAGCATGAAAGGGAAAACCATGAAACCTGCTGAAATTGAAACCAAAAGCTTCACAATCATTGACTATGCTGACAACCGTCTTTATAGGGAGCAGCAAATCCGCCGGATACCGGGACTTCATGTACACCCCGAGGGGCTAGGCCACCAATATACGTTTTCAGTTGCAATAGACCCTGGGTTTAAAGGACAAGGCATTGGAACCTCTCTATTCCATGGGGTAAAAAAAGAAATATCTGGTTTGGGGGCGGACAGGATAATGGTTCTGGATCTGTGACAGTGCCGGAATCCCATTTTTCAATGCCTGCTCTCTGACATATCCAGGACGTTCCGAACTATTTTTGCCAGGTCCCCCTTTTCAATGGGTTTGTACACCACTGCCCGGATGCCGTCACCCGAATTTTTTGCATCAGATAATTTCCTGCTGTAGCCGGTGCACAGAACAACCGGGATATCGGGACGGATGTTGACCAGTTCAGCAGCCAGCCTGTCGCCGGTCATACCCGGCATGGTCATGTCCGTGACAACCAGGTCAAAATCATGGGGGTTTGCACGGAACAGTTCCAGCGCATCCAGGCTGCCGGTCCTGACCGTAATCCGGTATCCGAGCTTACCCAGGATTCTTTCACCGATTTTTGTAATGGACACCTCATCATCCACAAACAGGATGCTCTCTGTTCCTGTGGGCAGCGGGTCTGATTCATGGAAGCGAGTCTGCTCGCGCTTTCTGGTAACGGGGAAATAAATGGTGAACTCGCTGCCTTTGCCCGGAATGCTGCTGACACCGATCCTGCCGCCGCAGCTCTCAACGATACCGTGGGTCAACGCGAGTCCCATGCCGGTTCCCTCACCCGGCCCCTTGGTGGTAAAATACGGGTCAAAAATCCTATCCATGATGTCGGGTGAAATTCCGGTCCCCGTGTCCGCAACGGTCAGTTCGATATACTGTCCCGGTTTCAGGTCCATCCCCTTGATTTGGGACGGGTCGGCAATCTCAATATCGTGCAGGCCTATACTGAGGGTTCCTCCGTCGGCGTCCATGGCATGGGAAGCATTGGTGCACAGGTTCATGAAAACCTGATGAATCTGGGTCGGGTTGGCCATGATCAGCGAGTCACTCCGGATCGACGAGCGGATATCAATGGTTTTCGGGATGGACGAGCGGATGAATTTCAGTATCTCTTTTGTGATCACGTCAATGCGGATGGGCCGGATCTGTTCGTCCGACTGCCGGGCAAAGGTCAGTATCTGTTTGACCAGGTCCTTTGCCCGTTTCCCTCCGCTGAATATCTCCAGCAGATCGTCCTCCAGAGCACTGCCCTTATCGACTTCATCCAGGGCCAGTTCGGTGAAACCGATGATGGCGGAAAGAATATTGTTGAAGTCATGGGCAATGCCGCCGGCCAGGGTCCCGATGGATTCAAGTTTCTGGGACTGGCGGACACGGGCTTCCAGGACTACCCGCTCGGTGATGTCGTCAACCATTTCAATGGCGGCGCTGACCTTGCCCCGGGCGCTTAAAACCGGCGATGAGACGATGCGGTAGTGCCGTCGGCCCGTTGCCGTCGGCCGGGTAATTATGGCGTCATGAACCTGGCCGTCCTTCAAGGTCCCCAGCGTCGGGCAGCTGTCACAGGCCGCATCCCGGGGCGGGTTGTTCAGGGTACGGTAACACACCGGGCTGCTGCTCAAATCCATGTCCGGGAACCAGGAACGCAACTGGCTGTTCACCTCAAGCACTTCCATTGCCGGACTGATCAACGCCACCCCGATACCGATGTTGTCGACCATGGCGTGGAATTTCTCATTGCTTGCACGCAGGGCTTCCTCCGCGGTCTTGCGTGCGGTGATGTCGCTCAGGATGCAATGGGTCTGCCGGCCCTGTCTATGCTCGTCGTATCCGGTTCTGCCGTCGAAGTGCACGATGATTTCGGAGCCGTCCCGGCGGACCATATCCAGATCGACATGGACTTCGCCGGCTCCAAGGAATTTCGGGAAGCGCTCCTTAAACCCTTCGATCTCGTGGGGGGCGAGAAAATCACCGAACCATCGCCCGATGACCTGGTCACGCGGGTACCCCGTCAGATCAAGCCAGGCTCTGTTTACCGCGATAATATGTCCCTTTTCATCCAGGGATTGGTAGCCGAGCGGTGCTTTTTCATAAAGAAGCCTGAACCGGGCCTCGCTCTCCCTGAGGGAGGCATCGGCCTTTTCCCGCTCCTCTATTTCACGTTTGAGCCGGCGGTTTGTTTCTGCCAGGGTGGCGGTCCGCTCCCGGACCATGGCTTCCAGCAGATCCTTCTGCATGCGCAGTCCATCTTCCGCATGCTTCATGCGAAGCGATGTCTTGACCTGGGCTGTCAGGACCAGTTCGTCAAAAGGTTTAGTCAGGTAGGCGTCGGCTCCGGCCTCAAGTCCCTTTACCAGGTCCCTGGCCTCCATCATGACGGCCGAAACCATGATAACCGGGATATGCCGGGCAGTTTCATGCTCCTTGAGGATCCTGCACACCTCATACCCGTCCATGCCCGGCATTTTAATGTCCAGAAGAATTGTATCCGGGGATTCAACCCTTGCCTTTTCAATACCTTCCGGCCCGGACCGTGCGGTAATCACCCTGCATCCCGGAATGTAATTTTTCAAAATCGCAGAGACACTGGCCAGGTTGTCTTCATTATCGTCAATCGCTAAAAGTGTTACCATTTGTCACCCCTGACACGACCATGGCAGTTACAGGTCATTGACCTTTCTGCAACCACGACTCGATCATTTTCAGTAAACGTTCCGCATCCAGAGGCTTGGCCATATAATCATCGCACCCTGCCTCCAGAGCCTTTTCCCGGTCGCCCTTCATGACCTTTGCGGTCATGGCGATCACCGGGATGGAATTCATCGTTTTGTCATCCTTCAGATTCCGGACCACCCTAAAGCCGTCCATGGTCGGCAGGGCCATGTCGAGCAGGATAAGGTCTGGCAGTTCTTTTTCGGCCAGCCGCAGGCCTTGTTCACCGTCCATGGCTTCCAGGATCCGGTATCTGCCCTGGAGAATCGCCTTGACCGTGGTCATGTTATCAAAATTGTCCTCAACCACCAGGAGGGTTGCGGGTTCACGGACAACCCGAACCCGGCGGTCAACCATGGACCGGACCTTGAAAAGAAGGCTGTCCCGGTTGATATCCCCTTTCTGAACAAGCTGCTGGACATTGTTGGCACTGAGTTTCCTGAAATCTTCCGGGGTCAGGTCCTTGGCCGTGAGGATCAGTACCGGTATTTTTACCGTCTCGGCTGTTCCCCGGATTTTTTCCAGTACCGCAAACCCGTCGATCTCCGGCACCATCAGGTCAAGGATGATGCCGTCCGGGATGGTGCCGGAAACATAATCGAATGCTTCCTGGCCGCCCCTGGCCACGTCGGCCGCAAAACCCGCTGATTCAAGAACGGATTTGACCTGGATGATCACGCTCTCATTGTCGTCGACAATCAGAATCCGGGGTGCGGCAGCCGGCCGTAACATTCCGGAGTGTTTCGAAACAGGTTCAAGGCCGGCAAGGATCCGTTTGATTTCCGCCAGGAGTGTTTCCGATGTTGCTTGGGTTTTCTCCAGCACGGAAAAGACGTTTCCGGTCAACCGCACCCGGTCCTCATCGGTGAGGTCCTTGGCTGTGACAACGATAACCGGCAGATCCATGGTCTCAGGGTTGCTTCGAATTCTTTCCAGAACGGAAAAACCGTCGGGTTCAGGCATCATCAGGTCCAGCACCAGAACGTCGGGAATCTGCCGTTCCAGGAGTTCAAGGCAGGACGCACCATCAAAGGCCTCAACCGCGGTCAGTCCCGCCTTTTCGATGATCTGCCGGATTGCCTGCCGGTCAAGTCCGTTGTCATCCACGATCATGATCAGGCGGGTTCCGGGTTTTCCGATCTTCTCTATCTCCGACAGGAGCTGCCGGCGTATCACCGGCTTGGTGACATAACCCACGGCGCCAAGGGCAAAACCGGTTTCCCTTTCCTCAAAGATGGATACGATGATTACCGGAATACCACGGGTTACAGGGTTTTCCTTAAGGCTCTGGAGCACCTCCCATCCATCCATTTCAGGCATGATGATATCCAGGGTAATGGCAAAGGGCAGGTCCCGTTCAGCCAGTTCCAGAGCCTCGGGTCCCGAGGTGGCCGTGATGGTGCTGTACCCCTCCTGGACCAGGTACCGGGAAATCATGGCAGTCATAGCCGGGTCATCATCAACAACGAGAACGGTCCTGGGGACCGGCTTGTTGACAGGAAGCCGTTGTTTGACGGCGGGTTCATAAACCGGGGCAGTCCCCTGCCAGACCATGGGCAGGGTCAGGGTGAACACGGATCCGGAACCCAGCTCGCTCCTGACTGAAATTTCACCGCCCAGCATCCTGGCTGCCTTGCGGGCTATGGCCAGCCCGAGCCCTGTTCCCTCATGCCGCCGGGATGAAGATCCGTCCGCCTGCCGGAATTCATCAAAAATAAAGGGGAGGTCGGTTTCACCAATCCCGATGCCGGTATCGGTTATCCGGACAGAAATCTTCCCGGAGTCATTCCTGGCCGAAACAGTCACATGGCCTGCGTCGGTAAACTTGACGGCATTGCCGATCAGATTCTGCAGAATCTGGGAGACCCGGATTTCATCACTTTCAATCAAAGGGAGGTCCCCGGGAATGTCCTTGCGGATCTCGATCCCTTTTTCCATTGCAATGGGTGCGATGCTCTCGATACTGTTGTCCAGGGTCAGGCGGAGCGAAAAACGTTTCGGATTGACATCCATCCTGCCGGCCTCAATCCTGGAAAGATCCAGGATATCGTTGATCAGGGTGAGGAGGTTTTTACCATTGCGCTCGATGATATCCAGATAATTGACCTCTTCCGTGCTGAGTTTTGCGGTTGCCTGCATCATGAGCACCCGTGAAAGGGCCAGAATCGAATTGAGCGGCGTCCTCAACTCGTGGCTCATGTTGGAGAGAAACTGGCTTTTCAGACGGCCGGCCTCTTCCAGGGCAAGCCTCTGCCTGGCAAGTTCCCCATTCTGGCTCCGCAATTCCTCGGACTGCTGCCGCATCTCTTCTGCCTGGGCCTCCAGTTCCTCCTGCTGGGTCTGGAGTTTCTGGTTGCTTTTCAGCAACGCATCAACCAGGTCCCGGGTCCTCTCATTGGCCAGGAGGTTTGCAAAGGCGGTGTTCAGGCCGATAAAGGCCGGCTGGCCCATGACCGTCAAGGCAGCCTGGGAATATCCGCCCAGGCTGGCCAGGCAGATCATGGCCCGGACCTCCTGGTCGACCATTACAGGCAGGGTGATGATCTCACGGGGCACGGCTGTTCCGGCAAAGGTCTTGAATGTGAAGAGCGTATCCTGGGCAATGCTCCGGATATGGGACATTCTGCCCGTTGCCAGGACAGTCCCGAACTCTCCCTCAAACCGCTCAGCATCAAAGGGCTCCATCAATCCGGCATTGACACCGATGGCGGCAAGGGGTTCAAAGCGCGCCTCACCCTCCCGGCGGCAATAAAAGGCACCCATCTGGGATTGGGTAATCGCCATGAATTTTTCCAGGACTTTCCTGGCAAATCCGGCCACCTCTTTGGGAAGGATCAGGGTCTCCGCCAGATCGGCATTCTGCTTTTCCATCCCGATGCGAAGGGCAACAGCCTCCGTTGCCTGGTTAAAGGATTCCGCCAGATACCCGACTTCATCTGTCGATGAAATTCTGTTTCTGGCCGTAAGGTCCCCTTCACGGATCCTTTTTGCAACCTCGGTGATGTCCAGGATGGGCTGGGTTGTGCTGCGTGCCAGGACTGCGGAAAGCAGGAGGGCCGCTGCGCCCACCACGAGGACAAGGATCAGGATATTGCCGAGCAGCGCACGGATCGGGACATAGACCTCTGCCAGGTCCATCTTGGCCACAAATCCCCAGCCTGTGCTCGGGATATACGTATAGGCGGCGATGACTTTCTCACCCCTGTAATCGAGAGCCTCCACAACACCGGTCTTACCCTGGGATGCCAAAAGGGCCGGCGTTGCATCGATCTTCAGTTTCAAGGGAGCCCCGGTGTACCACCGCAGTTCATTCAGGGCAACCACATTTCTGTTCACGATCAGGGTCTCCCCGGTGTTTCCCAGGCCTGTCCGGTTCAGGAGCAGAGGATACACGGAGTGCTCCAGGTCGATCCGGGCAACCAGGACCCCCAGGGCAGATTTCCCCGAATCGCTGTGTCGGAAAATGGGAGCGGAAAACTCCATGGCATACCGGGTCAGGGTCCGGGACTCGTAAATGGTTGAGATACAGGCCTCGCCGGTGCGCAGGGGTTCGGTGAAATACCTGATGCCGGAAACGTCTTCTCCTTCCCGGGATGATTCGGTCGAAACCACAACTTTTCCGGATTTACCGCTGACAATGAACAGCTCACTGTAATCCGAATAGCTGCCTATGATCCGGCTGAGCATGACAGCCAGATTCTTGCGGGTTTTTACTCCTTCTGCTGATTCTGCGCTACCGCTTAAAACAGCCCCTATGTTTTCGGATTCCGCTATCCGGCTGAAGGCGTGAACATCTCCCACCCGTTCGTTAAGCCAGAAATTGATCTCTCCGGCCTTCAGGTCCCGGATCGCCGCGAGTTTATCAAAGACATTGGCCTTAATGACACCAACCCGCTGCCAGCTGATGATGGAACAGGCCAGAACAAGGGGCAGTAGTGCCACCAGGAGAAACCATACCTTAAGACGGGTCTTGATACTTTTAAACCGGAATTTCATTGCTGTTTTTTCCTTGTGCTATCGTTTCCTGTAAATCGGACTGAAATCAAAAATTCGGGTGAAGTGATGCCGGTACTTCATGACCGGTGCTTCCGACTCGCCCAGGACAAGATAGCCATTCCCGGCAAGCGCATTGTAGAGCCTGGTAAAAATAATCTCCTGGTACTCGGCGGTGTAATAAATTAGAAGGTTGCGGCAGAGCACCAGATCAAAGTTGCCGAAAACGCTCGCCGGGGGAACACCGTAACGTTTGTCCAGCATGTCGTAACGCGTAAAGCTGACCTGATTTTTGATTTCAGGACACAGACAAAAGGATGTCCCGGCAGATGTTTCCTTTGGTGTAAAATAGGTCATCAGGAGCCTGTATTGCATGGTTTCGACACTGGCCAGGGGGTAGATCGCCTGGCTGGCGTCCTCCAGGGCCCCGCTGTCGATATCGGTGGCAAAGATGTGCAGGGTCATGGAAGGGGCTTCCTTTTGCAGCAGTTCATGGATGAGGATCGCCAGGGAATAGGGTTCTTCGCCCCTGGCACAGCCGGCGGACCAGACCCTCAGCGAATGATCCTTCAGACCACCCTTTTCCTGGATGATGGCGGGAAGGATTCTGTCTGCCAGCAGTTCAAAGGTCAGGGTGTCCCGGAAAAACCGGCTGACATTGATGGTAAGGACATCCAGGAGACGGTCCAGTTCGGCAGTGTTTGTTTTAAGACAGGAAAGATAGTCCGTAACGTCATTGCAGGACGTGGCGGCCAATCGCTGGGCAATGCGGCGCTCCAGCATGGGCTGATGATACCCGGAGAAATCAAAACCCCGCTTTTCATTCAGGTAATCCAGGATTATCGCCAGGGTGTCAGCCATTGCTCCCCTTATTTTCATCATACAAATCATAACCAGGGTAAAGCTTTTCAGCACATTCTCTGCAAACACTGTGACTCAGCTTTGCTAATGACAAGAACAGACCCGTCAGTGCCGTTGTCACGGTCAGCAGATTAAACATGGGAATTATGGATTTGATTTTCACCGCCATTCCCCCATAACCGCGTCAACATGAAGCAGTATCATAACCGGTCCCTTAAACAGTGCCCGAGAAGGCCGTAACCATCCACGGACACAACCAGGAGCACCATGCCCGTGACGGGAAACGCATCCATGGGTCAGTCCGCCCTTTTCACTGCCGAACAGCAGGCTTTCAACCAGTTCCCCGGGCAGTGCCGCACAGTCGGCCACCACAAAACTGCTGCCGGACCGGGAACTTTTGTTATGGAGCATCCTGGCGTAAAAATCCTTGCCCGTTCCCGTCCCTGATGGCTGTACTACCTGCCCTGGGTCCATCCAGAATGGTTCTGACTTTTTCAGCCATATCGTTTCTGGAAAAGGGTTTGGGCATGAAAGAAACCCCGTGTTCCAGAATCCCCCGGCGGGCAATGACGTCTGCCGTATACCCGGACATGAAAAGCACCTTGAGATCCGGGCAGATCTTCTTGAGCTTTTCAGACAGGTCGCGGCCGTTCATGTCCGGCATCACCACATCGGTTATGAGAAGGCTGATCACCCCCTGGTGCTTTTCGGCCAGTGTAACAGCCTCGCCCGGCGTGGCCGCTGCCAGTACCGTATACCCCAGGCCCATGAGAATCCGTGTGCCCAGTTTCAGGATGGAGGCATCGTCCTCGACCAGCAATACCGTCTCGCCGCTGGCCCGGGGATCTTCCGGAGGCTTTCCGGGATGCGGGTCAGCGTTTTGACCCGCATACTCCGGGAAATAGACCTTGATGGTTGTCCCTTTAGAGAGTTCGGAGTAGACATTGATGAACCCGCTGTTCTGTTTGACAATGCCGTAAACGGTTGCCAGTCCCATTCCCGTACCCTTGCCCAGCCCCTTGGTGGTGAAAAAGGGTTCGAAAATACTGTTCAGGGTTTCCGGTGTCATGCCCCTGCCGTCGTCGCTTACAGCCAGCATGACATAGTCACCAGGCACAAATCCCTTGTGATCTGAGCAATATGCCTCGTCAAAACTGCAGTTTCCCGTTTCAATGGTGATCCTGCCCACGCCTTGGATGGCGTCCCGGGCATTGACGCACAGGTTTGCCAGGATCTGGTCGACCTGGGACGGATCAATTCTGACCGGCGGCAGGGCCGCTCCGGGAACCCAGGAAAGATCGATGTCTTCACCGATCAGGCGGCGGAGCATCTTGAGCATGCTGTCTATGGTATCGTTCAGGTCAAGCACCCTGGGTGCGATGGTCTGCCTGCGGGCAAAAGCCAGCAGTTGCTTTGTAATGTCCGCTGAACGTTTTGCGGCAGCCAGAATCTCCATGAGGTCTTCATGCATTAAATCACCGGGGGTTACCCTTTCCAGGCACAGTTCCGCATTCCCGATGATGATGCTGAGCATGTTGTTGTAATCATGGGCCACACCGCCTGCCAGACGGCCTACGGATTCCATTTTCTGGGCCTGGACCAGCTGGTTCTGCAATAGCTCGCGTTTGCGCTCCGAGGCTTCATGGTCTGCCTCCATCTCCAGGACACTGAGGGCATAGGCAATGTCAAAACCCATTTCAACCGAGAGGATCTCCTCTTCCTCGTCCACCGTCAGATCATGATTCAATGCCGCAACAAGATACCCAAAGGTTCTGCCTTCATGGATCAACCCGATACACAGTGAGCGGGTCCCGGCAAACTCCCCGGCAATGGGGCACTGGCAGCAGACCTCACTGCTGTCGCCCTTCAGCATTACGGTCTTGCCCGGATTGCCGTCCTGGCAGCACGGCGGCAGCCTGAAGCTTTCAAGCCAGGTATCCAGTGTTTCTGAAGCGGCAACCAATCCTGACCTGGCCCAGGACACAGGCCGGTTGTTTTTGTCGGTCAGGACAATCAGGGCTGAGGCATAGCCGCGATTGTCAACCAGCAGGCGGCAGATCTCCCGGATCAGGACCTCGGGACTCCTCTCCCGGACGATGAGCTGATTCACATCGCGGATCGACCGCAGAACACGGTTCAGGTGCTCAATGCGCTGCTCGGACAGTTTGCGCCCGGTAATGTCAGTAAAAAGCGTGGCAAACTGACCTTTCCTGGGACTGAATGCCAGGATTGAGAACCATTTCCCCAGGGCCTGGGAATAATGCTCAAACCGGGTTTCCTCCCCGGTGAGCGCGACCCTCCCGTATCGGCCGATCCAGTCTGCCGGGTCATTCTCTGTTCCGGGCAGAATTTCAGTCACCGTTCTGCCAAGGATGTTTTCCCGTTTCAGGCCGGTAAGTCTCTCAAAAGCCGGGTTCACATCCATAAAAACATAGTCTGCAGGTTGGCTCTTTTCATTCACGATCAGTTTATGCAGGGCAAAGCCGTTGATCATGTTTTCAAACAAAAGGCGGAATTTTTCCTCACTCTCTTTCAATTCCGCTGTCCGGCCTGCAACCTGTTTTCTGAGCGCCCATGACCACAGGGAAAAACCCAGGAGCAAAAGGATAAGGGGGACTGCCACCAGGGCCACATACCCAAGGATTATGGTAAAATCCGTGGACGGGCTTTCATGGATCCCCATCCACTTGCTGTAAATGCGGCGGTATTGGCCGGTTTCCTGGAGGATTTTGAGCCCCTCGCTGAACTGGGCGAGAAGAGCCTTGTGGTTGTCGGCCACAGCATAGCAGTATTCCGTTGACAGGAGCGGGCTCCGTCCCAGAACCAGGTTCGTCCATGCGTTCTTTTTAATCAGGTAAAGAGAACTGATCCTGACCAGCAGCGCACAGTCGACCTTACCCTCCGCAACCTCCCGGAGTGCGTCCTCCTGGCTTTCCACACGGGAAATCCGTGCTTCCAGCCCGTTTTTCACGGCAAAATCGTAGATGACGTCGCCCTTTTGCACCACAAGTGTCCTGCCCTGCAGCTCCGCCAGGGTTTCCGGTGCCGGACCCCGGTCCCTGCGCACCACGCTGACGTATTGATTGACGGAATAGGCCGGGGTGAAATCAAACTTCAGGTCCCGCTCCGGGGAGTAGAACATTCCCTGGATAACGTCGATACGTCCGTTTTCCAGTCCTTCCACCACGCTTGCCCAGGGTCCCAGGCGAAACTCCAGGTCCAGGCCGGTCTCCCGGGCAATGGCCCGGGTGAGGTCCACCACAAATCCTGCCGGCTGCCCGTTGTCATCCAGATACTCAAACGGCGGATAATTGCTATCGCCGCCAACCACAATACGGCTGTGGGACGGCAGCTCCAGGGCTGCAAACCACTTGGCATGGAGATGGCGACAGGTCCCGTCCGCCATGACCAGGGACAGGCCTTCATTCAGCAGGGCCAGGGTCTCCCGGTCGCCGTCCCTGACGGCAAAACACCAGTCCTGGCGGAATCCGTCAATGGGTTTATTGACGATCTCAAGGGTGGTCAGCCCTGTTTGCCGGATAAGCCGAAGCGCCACGAGGCGCTGGATCACAACCGCATCGTGAAGGCCCTGGGCGAGTTCCTGCAGCGCCCGTTCAAAGGTCTCTGTGGTGTGAAGGGTTATTCCCCGGTCCTCCCGCCGCATGAACTCCTCGGCATTATCCCCTTTCATTACCGCCACCTGCCTCCCCCGCAGGTCATCCAGAGTCCGGATACCGGTGGTGCCCTGTCGAACCACGATGGCACCGTGGAGGGACATATAGGGAAAGGTAAAATCAAACAGGGCTTCCCGCTCCGGCGTCCGGCCCACCAGGGGCAGGGCCTGGACCTCACCGTTCTCCAGCCAGCCCTTGACCTCCGCCCAGGGGCCTGTGCGGAACGTGACGTCGCGTTCCATTACCTTGAGGGCGGCGCGCAGCAGTTCGATGGAAAAACCGTTGGCCTGACCATCCTCACCGACAAAGCAGAACGGCGGGTAATCAATCTCACAGCCCGAGCTGATGGGAGCGGGCACTCTCAAAGGAGTGTCATCTGCCCTGACATCACACAGGAAAATGTTCATGGTGATGAGAGCCAGCAGAAGCGTCAGGAACACGCTGCAGGATGTGAATCGGTATCTGCGCTCAACCATCATGGGTTTACTGCTCCCTCCAGCACCTCTCTGACCTTGATGGCCAATTCCTTTTTGGAAAAGGGTTTGGGCATGAAAAACACACCGTCTTCCAGAACGCCCCGGTGGGCGATGACATTAGCCGTATATCCGGACATGAAAAGGGTTTTAAGATCCGGGTAGCTGCGGCTGAGGCTTTCGGAAAGCTGCCGGCCATTCATTATAAAAGGATTTCCCTCCAGGATCTCTTTGATCAGGTCCGCATCGCTCGGGTTATCTTCCACCAGAAGCAGATTAAGAATGACATTCATGATATCTCCATTTTGATATTTTCCAGGGAGATCCTGGATCAGGACTCCCAGGCCGGGAGCGTGAAGGCCAGGGTCATGTCCTGACCCGGATGCCCCTGGGTCCAGACCACACCGCCATGGCGGTGGATGATACGCCTGACCATGGCTGACCGGATACCGGTTTCATCCGTGGGTTCCAGAAATTCCAGGGCCTGGGAAGAAAAGTTGTCCTGTTCCGGCATTGAAGGGCACTCATCCTTGCCCAGCGTGGTGACCACGTACTCCGTATATCCCGAGCGCTCCAGGCCATGGAACCGGATCCGGTTGCCCTCCCGGCTTCCGGGATCAAGGATTCCGGAAAAAATGATGGACAGCATCTCCCAGACCATATCCGGGTCTGCCCAGGCCATGGGAAGGGTGCCGGTCTCAAGTTTGATCTCTCCCTGGTTCATGGACAGTTCCACCTCCATGATCACTCCCCGTGCCAGGGCTTCGATATCCACAACAGCATGGTGGATGGATCCCCTGTCCAGACGGGCAAAACGGCGAATTTCCTGGATAAAGCTGCCCATGGCATCACGGCTGCTCACTGCGTCTGACCCGAGCACCTGTTCAATAGCCTTCCACTCCCGTATATCCCTGTAAATAGCGCCGACCCCCATGGGATTTCCGTGAATGTCACGGATCAGGAAAATCGACCCTTCCACGGCAATGGGGAAACCGCTCCGGTGCTTGAGTTCCATTTCTCCCCGCCACAGCCCCTGCTGTTTCACCTTGGGGATCAGCTCGGTTTCAATCATGTCGGCCCAGCGTTTTGAATGAAAGTCCCGGATGGACATGCTTCCCGGATCGATCCCGGCCCACCCGGTCATGGCCATACCCTGGGGGTTGGTGTACACGATGGTCCCGTCAAGACCCGCAGTGGAGATAAAGTCGTCGGTGGAGTCGACAAGGGTCTCGAACCGCTTGATATCGGTTGTCAGACGTTTTTCCCTGGATTTCAGCGCCGTGATGTCCGTTGCCGTTCCCAGACGGACTGTCCGGTTTCCCATCCAGTCAATGACCTTGCTCCGGCACTGGAACCACTGGCCGGTGCCCGGAGCCTCATACTCCCATACATGGGCATGACCCGGTTCCTGGCCGGCCGGAACAGGGTCGCTGCACAGGGCGCAGGGCGTATCCCGCCCCTGGAACACCGTGTAGCAGGGACGGTCGCCGGGATCACCGAAAAATTTCCTGAAGGCTGCATTAACTAGCAGCAGTTCATGGGTTTTGGGGTCGGCCACACAGACGATGTCGTCCATTGTGTCAAAAGCCTGGGTAAAAACGCTGCAACAATTTTCCGGGGTGTCTTTGTCCTGGGAATTTTCTGTCATGATTTTATCCTTTATTCTCTGCCCGTCAGGTCTGCCTCTTGGGTTCGATAGCCGGACTTTAAATATGTCCAGGCACCGATTCATCCTCCCATACCTGGGTCATGGTGAAAGAAGACGGGATACTGCCTGTTTCATTGCAGCCGTATCAATGGGTTTGGGGATGAACACATCGGCTCCGCAGCCGAGTATCCTCTGCCTGTTCTCCGGTTCATCCGTACCGGAAACAGCAATGATCCCGACGGACTGTGTTTCCGGGTTGCTCCGGATCTGGCGGCACACATCAAAACCGTCCATATTGGGCATGATCAGGTCAAGAACCACCAGGTCGGGATTGAAGGTAACAGTTTTGATCCCGGCCTGGAATCCGTCTGCGGCCAGGTCGCAGACATACCCCTGCTTTATCAGAAACCGCTGCATGAATTTTGAGAATGCCGGATCGTCATCAACCACCAGGATCCGGCCTGCCGAGTCCGGTTTTCTAAGCTGTGGAATCATCCGGTTCGTACCCATGAACCGGTCAAAATCCTCCTTGAGGATCCGGTGATGGCCGCCTGCGGTTTTCCCGGCCTTGAGCCCGCCCATCTTGATCCAACGCCAGATGGAGGCCCTGTTGACCCCGCATATTTCGGCTGCCGCGGACACTGACAGGAATCCTTTCTCTTCGGCCATATCACCTCTGCAATCCAAGACCGGTTTAATTCTGAACCACTGGAAACGATTACGACATTTAGAATAGATTTGACATTTGCAACATTTTTCGTAATTGTCAAACTGAATCTGCCGGGTGTCGGGATTTTTTACACATGGGAAACTCTTCGTTCTCACAGAATAGGGTTTCCATGATTGAGTTACCTGCACAAGCACTGCCCCATGACCTGCCCCATGACCTGCGCCAGCTACCCTGCATGATTTTCCAGGGTCAGAAAGGCCCTGTCTATTCCTGGCCCGGTTATTGCAATGATTTTATTGCAGGATTATACAAGGGAGACAATATGGACAACGCAAATCTGAAAGAAACGGGCACATACCCTGCTGGTATTGATCATACCATGTCCATGGCGTCGCGGCTTATGCTTCTCATGTATGGTCCCGGCCAGACAGCCCGTCTGCCCCAGTCCGATAATGGACATAGCCTGGTCCTTCAGCTGTCGGCCATGGTCGAAGCTCTGGACGAAGCCGCTGAAATCCGTATGTACGCCCGGAACCCCTGGTACGGGTTTTTCCGGGAATACCAGAGGAGGTTTGATGAGCATCAAAAAAAAATACGCGAAAAACAAACTCTCGTGCAAGGTAACCTTCTGCGTTTTTGAGGAGATAGGACCAGAAACCCGTCAGGTCCACCTGATCGGTGACTTCAACGGCTGGGATATCTGTGCCACCCCCATGAAACCCCGGAAAGGCGGTTCCTTTTCGGTCACGGTGGACCTGGAACCGAAACGGACCTATCAGTTCCGCTACCTGGTCAATGGTTCTCACTGGATCAACGACCATGGTGCGGATGACTACGTGTACTGCCCCTTTGGCAGGTGCGACAACTGCCTGGTCGTTGTCTGACCCGGATCGTTGTCTTACCCGGATCGGTCCCTGACGGTCAACGCAAGTCCCTGTATTTCCATCCAGGACTCTTTTTGAAGTTGCTTTTTCAGCAGGCGGGCGGTATGGTTGAAGCCGATTGCAACCCATACCGAGGTTTTATGAAATTCGAAAACTATCCTGTTTCCCAGGAAATCAAGAACAACCTGGAAGCCCTTGGTTTTAAGCGGCCAACGGACATCCAGTTCAAGGCCATCCCGTCTATTCAAAAGGGCGAGGACGTCCTGGCCATTGCCCAGACCGGCACCGGGAAAACCGCAGCCTTTGCCATCCCCCTCATCGACCGCATCCACAGGGACAAGAGCAGCAAACGGTCTCGGGGCATCCAGTGCATCGTCATGGTCCCCACCCGTGAACTGGCCCTGCAGATAGGCGGTGTGTTCACTGAGCTTTCCAGGCATACACGGGTCAAGGCCTTTGCCCTGCACGGCGGCGTGGAGCAGGATCCCCAGATCAAGAAACTCCAGGACGGCATCGACATCCTCATCGCAACCCCGGGCCGCATGTTCGATCTCATCAGCCAGGGGTACATCCATGTGGAAGCCGTCAACACGCTGGTCCTGGACGAGGCGGACCACATGCTGGACCTGGGCTTTATCAACGACATCGTCCAGGTGAAAAAAAAGCTGGTCAGGAAACACCAGACCCTGTTCTTTTCGGCAACCATCAGCGATGAGATCAAGAAACTGGCCTACTCCCAGGTCAACAGCTCCGCCATCCGGATACAGATCTCACCGGACGATCCGGTGTCCAGAAACGTTACCCACTATGTCATGTCCGTTACCATGGATGACAAACGCTTTTTCCTGGAGCGGTTTATCAATGACCACCCAGGCAGCAAAATCCTGGTGTTTGTCCGGACCCGGGTCAGGGCCGAACGGGTCGCCAAGGCCATGGAGCGGGCCGGAATTACGGCCCTCACCCTGCACGGGGAAAAGGACCAGGCCCTGAGAACCCAGACCCTGGACCTGTTCCGGCGCGGGGAGTCCCGGCTTCTTATAGCCACGGACGTCAGCGCCAGGGGTATCGATATCCCTGACATCGCGTATGTGGTGAACTATGACCTGCCGGACAAGGCGGAGAACTATGTCCACCGGGTGGGACGAACAGGAAGAGGGGTCAACAAGGGCATCGCCGTTTCCTTCTGTGCCCCGGAAGAAAACGAACACCTGCAGGAAGTGGAAGCCTTTATCAACAAGCCCATTGAGGTCATCGACATCAGCAGGGGTGACTACCAGGAAACCCTGGAATCCACGGCCTCCGAGGACAAGGACCTGAAAACCATGATCCTGGCGTTTGAAGAAGAGTCTGCCCGGAAGCGTAAAAAACACAAACCCGGTAAAACCAGGTCCTAATCAGACCAGGACGAGCATTGCCATGGCACGATTTTTTAAAAACAGTGAGCAGAACAAAGGGCTTGCATCAGGCTCCCTGGTGTTCATCGGCAGGAAAAAGGTGGATGAAACCCGGATCCGGGTCATGGATTACACGAAAACCTCCCTTGAAGAAAAAAAGCTCATCGATCTTGATGCTGCCATGGCGTATAAATCTGCATCCACGGTCACCTGGATCAACATCGACGGTCTCCACGATACGGATACGGTAAAGGCCGTGGGCCAGTTCTTTGACCTCCACGCCCTGGTTCTGGAAGATATCCTGAATACGGGCCAGCGGCCGAAGTTCGAAGAGTTCGACCATTTCCTGTACATTGTCCTGAAGATGATCCGGTTCGATGACCAGAAGCAGATGGTATCAGCGGAACAGCTCAGCATGATCGTGGGAGAAACCGTAGTCCTGACCTTCCAGGAGCAGCCCGGTGACGTGTTCGATCCCGTGAGGGAACGCATCCGCAAGGAAGGAAGCCGGATCCGGGGAGAAGCAACCGACTACCTTGCCCATGCCCTGCTGGACACGGTGGTGGATAACTACATTTACACCATCAGCCGCATCGGCGAGACCATAGAGGACAACGAGGAAGAAATCCTCACCACCCTGGACACATCGCTCATGGAGAAGATCAAGATCTTCAAACGGGAAATCAACTACCTGAGAAAAACAGTCCGGCCTGCCCGGGAGGCAATCCAGCACCTGGTCCGGTCCGAGAATCCCCTGATCCGCCGCCAGACCCGGCCCTTTTTAAAAGATCTCCAGGACCTGGTGACACAGGCATCGGAAGCCATAGACACTTACAACGATATGCTTTCCGACCAGCTGACCCTGTTCAACTCCGCAGTGAGCAACCGCACCAACGACATCATGCGGGTCCTGACCATCTTTGCCGCTATCTTCATCCCCCTGACCTTTCTGGCCGGGATCTACGGCACCAATTTCGAATATATGCCCGAACTCCACTACCGGTACGGATACTTTATATTCCTGGGGATCATGATCGTCATTGCATCAGGCCTGGTCCTGTTTTTCAAGCGCAAGGGCTGGCTATGACAACAATCCTCATTACCGGGGCAACAGGAGATATCGGACGGCGAATGAAAGCCAGACTGACTTTGCGTCCGGATCTTCAAAATAAAGAGAGATTACCATGATCGACGTAACCCTTCGTAAGCTGGCCGTACTCATCGATGCCGACAATGCCCAGCCTTCCATTGTGGAAGGGCTCCTGGCAGAGATTGCAGGCTACGGCACAGCCAATGTCAAACGGATTTACGGGGACTGGACCCTGCCGGCCCTGAAAGGCTGGAAAGAGGTTTTGCTCCAGTTCTCCATCCACCCTGTCCAGCAGTTCGGATACACCTCGGGCAAAAATTCTACAGACAGCGCCCTGATCATCGATGCCATGGATCTCCTGTATTCGGGAAAATTCGACGGATTCTGCATTGTGTCCAGTGACAGTGATTTCACACGCCTTGCCATGCGCATCCGGGAGGCCGGGCTCCTGGTTTACGGGTTCGGTGAAAAAAAGACACCCACAGCCTTTGTGTCGGCCTGCGACAAGTTCATCTTCACCGAAGTGCTCCGGGCCAAGGACAACCCCACGGACGTGATTGCAAAAAAGACCACCAATGAATTAAAACAGGACTCCAAACTGGCCAGGCTGCTCAGGAACGCAGTAGAGGCATCCTCGGACGATTCCGGGTGGGCGCACCTTGCCGCCGTGGGCAGCAATATTGCCAAGCAGTCACCAGAGTTCGATCCCAGGAACTACGGCTACAAGAAGCTCGGTGAACTGGCCGTTGCCACCAAGCTCTTCCAGGTGGAGGAAAGGGCCGCGGGCGACGGCCATTCCAAGGCTGTTTACCTGAAGGATTCCCGGAAAAAAGCCGCGAGCTGACCTTTTAAAGACGTCATCTTATTAAAGACATCATTTTAAGACATCATCATTGACGAGGATATGACAACCAAATCAAGGAGAAAACCATGACCGCAACCCCGTCTGAATTCAAGGCCCTGGTCGTTGAAGAAACGTCCGATAAAACCTTTACCCGGTCCATAAAAATCCACTCTAAGGACGATCTGCCCCAGGGCGATGTCCTGGTCCGGGTCCGGTACTCATCGCTCAACTACAAGGATGCCCTGTCTGCCTCCGGCAACCGGGGCGTGACCCGCAATTTCCCACACACGCCAGGAATCGACGCCGCCGGTGTTGTGGAACTGAGCGCCTCCCCCCTGTTCAAGCCAGGGGACAGCGTCATTGTCACCAGCTATGATCTGGGCATGGACACGGACGGCGGATTCGGGCAGTACATCCGGGTCCCGGCAGACTGGATCGTACCCCTTCCCGGAACCCTTACCCTGAAACAGAGCATGGTCTACGGCACGGCGGGCTTTACCGCGGGCATGTCCGTGGCCGCCCTGACGCGCACGGTAAGGCCGGGCCAGGGAGACATCCTGGTCACCGGAGCCACGGGCGGGGTGGGTTGTCTCAGCGTGGCCATCCTGGCCAAACTCGGGTACAATGTCTACGGGGTCAGCGGCAAACCCGGGGCTGGTGATTTTTTAAAGGGCCTGGGTGCCAAAGGTTACCTGACCCGGGAAGAGGCCTCGGACGCCTCCGGCAAACCCATTCTCAAGGCCCGGTGGGCCGGAGTTGTGGACACTGTAGGCGGTGATATCCTGTCCACTGCCGTTAAATCAACCGCATCCTGGGGTGTTGTCACCTGCTGCGGCAACGTGGCTTCCCCTGCCCTGCCCCTGACCGTGTTTCCCTTTATCCTCAGGGGTGTGACACTGACAGGCATCGATTCCCAGCACTGCCTTATGGAACACCGGTCCCAGGTATGGCAGAACCTGGCAGGCCCCTGGCAATGCCATGACCTGGCCGGCCTGTACCGGGAAGTCTCCCTGGAGGGACTGGAGCCTGAAATAGGTGCCATCCTCAAGGGACAGCAGCAGGGACGGGTCATCGTCAACCTGGACCTGTAACCTTTGAGAGGCAGGTCCCCCATGGACTGTATACCAAAAATCCGCCGGCAGGTAAACTGCCCCGTTCCATCTGCAGACCCTGGCCCTGTAATGTGCCTGGTTGCCGTCCTGCTGGTTCTGGCCCTGTCAGCAGGACCTGCTCTGGCGGACACCCGGGGTGCTGCGGCTGATTCACGGGTAAAAATCGGAGTTCTGGCAAAACGGGGCCCCGAGCGCTGCCTGGCCCAGTGGGCCCCGACCGCCGACTACCTGACCCGGGCCATCCCCGGCAAACATTTTGAAATCGTTCCCATTGATTTCGAGGGGATTTTCCCCAAGGTGGAAAAGGGCGAGGTTGATTTCATTTTCACCAATTCAGCCATGTACGTGGAACTGGAAGCCAAGCTCGGGGTCAACCGCATCGCCACCCTGAAGAACAGACAGGGTGACAGGACCTACACGACCTTTGGCGGGGTCATTTTCTGCCGCAAGGACCGCCGGGACATCCGAAGCCTCAGTGATATCATGGGCAGATCCTTCATGGCCGTGGAGAAGAAATCCTTTGGGGGATGGTACATGGCCTGGCGGGAGATGAAAAAAGCAGGCATTGATCCGTTCTCGGATTTCGCATCCCTCACCTTTGGCGGGACCCACGATGCGGTAGTGTATGCGGTCCTGGGGAAGACTGTGGACGCCGGTACGGTCAGGACAGATACCCTGGAGAGGATGCAGGCCGAGGGCAAAATCAAGCTTGATGATATTTATGTTCTTCACGAACTCGGGAGCAAAGACGCGCACATCGCCTTTCTGCACTCCACCCGGGAATACCCTGAATGGCCCATGGCCAGAATCCGGCATACACCCGACAGACTGGCCGAACAGGTGGCTGTCCGGCTCATCGAGATGCCCGAAGATTCCGAAGCCGCAAAAGCCGCATCCTGCAGCGGATGGACCATCCCGCTCAACTACCAGAGCGTCCACGAGTGCCTCATGGATCTCAAGGTCGCACCCTACGAGTACCTGGGGGAGATCACCCTGGCAGATGTCATCAGCAAGTTCTGGCATGTACTGCTCCTAACCCTGAGCCTGTTCGTCGTCATGGCCTTTTCCATGGCTGCTTTCATCCGGCTCAACCAAAGCATCCGCGCCGCCAGCCTTGACCTGAAACAGGAAATAAAGGAGCACGAGCAGACCGCGCTTCTGCTCCAGGCCGCAAAAGCCGAGGCTGACACGGCCAATGCAGCCAAGGGAAGTTTCCTGGCCAACATGAGCCACGAAATCCGCACCCCCATGAACGCAATCATCGGCATGTCCCATCTCTGCTTAGGCACGGACCTGGACCCCAGGCAGCGCGATTACATGGAAAAGGTCCACCAGTCGGCCCGGCTGCTCCTGGGGATCATCAACGACATCCTGGACTTTTCAAAAATAGAGGCAGGACGTCTGGAACTTGAATCCATCCCATTCAGGCTGGATGATGTACTGGGCAATCTCAGTACCATGATTTCCATGAAAGCCCAGGAAAAAGGCATCGAAGTGGTGTTTGACGTCAATCCTGAAACACCGCTCAATCTCAAGGGGGATCCCCTCAGGTTGGGCCAGATCCTGCTTAACCTGGCCGGGAACTCAGTAAAGTTTACCGATAAGGGTGAAATCGTGGTCCATATACGGCCTACCCGCCTGGACAAGGAAAAGGTTGAACTGGAGGTCTCGGTAAAGGATACGGGCATCGGGATGAGCCTGGAAGAGCAGTCCAGGCTTTTTAAATCCTTCAGCCAGGCAGACGCCTCCACCACTCGCCGCTTCGGCGGCACCGGCCTGGGCCTGGCCATCTCCAGACACCTGGTCCGGGAGATGCAGGGACGGATCTGGGTCGAGAGTGACCCCGGCAGGGGAACCTGTTTTTATTTCACTGCGGTGCTGGACAGGACGCCCGAAGACTGGGAAAGGCCTGATACATCTCCCATGGTTGATCTTACGAATCTCAAGGTCCTGGTGGTGGATGATGTTGCCAGTACCCGGCAGATGTTTGCGACAACCCTGGCCTCCTTTTCCTTCCGGGCAACCTGTGTGGATTCCGGGCAGGCAGCCCTGGAAACCCTGGAAAAAGCGCCCGCGCATGACCCGTTCCGCCTTGTGCTCATGGACTACCTCATGCCCGGCATGAACGGCATGGAGGCTTCCCGGAGGATCAAGGAGTCCCCGCTCCTGGCCGGCCTGCCGTGCATCATCATGGTTACGGCCCTGAGCCGGGACGAGGTCATGCACCAGGCCCGGGATGCCGGCCTTGAGGGATTTCTCACAAAACCGGTGACGCCCTCGGATCTCCTGGATGCCATTGTGGGAACCCTGGGCGGCAGGGGCGGATTCCGCAAGGGTGGAGCGTCCCGGGACCAATGGATGATAAAACCCCTGGGCGCCATATCAGGCGCCCATGTCCTTGTGGTTGAGGATAACACCATCAACCAGCTGGTGGCCAGGGATCTTCTGACCCAGGCCGGATTGCGGGTTACCCTTGCAGCCAATGGAAGGCAGGCCGTTGACCTGGCCGCAAAGAGTGATTTTCATGCCATCCTCATGGATTTGCAGATGCCTGAGATGGATGGATTTGAAGCCACAAGTGCCATACGCAAAAACATAAACCTGAAGCGCATCCCCATCATCGCCATGACAGCCAATGCCATGGCCGGGGACCGGGAGCGCTGTCTTGCAGCGGGCATGGATGATCATGTGGCCAAACCCATTGAACCCCGTCTCCTGTTTGAAACCCTGGTCAAATGGATACCGGCCCATGAACCCGGAAGGACCTTGCCGGATCCCGGCCCGGAAAAATCCCTGGACCCGGAAGCAGACCTGCCCCGTCACCTGGCCGGCATTGACATGGAAACAGGCCTCAGGAGAACCGGGGGAAACCATAGACTGTACCTGGATCTACTGAAACATTTTTTCCATGATCACGGCAATGACAACCAAAAGATCACCAAGGCCCTGGAAGACGATGACATAAAGCTAGCCCACCGCACAGCCCACACCCTGAAAGGCGTTGCCGGCGGAATCGGGGCTCTGGAACTGCAGGAGAGTGCCCAACAGGTGGAAACAGCGCTGAAAGCCGGTCAGACAGTTGTGCCCGAGCCCATGATACAAGCCCTGACCCGGGATCTGGACATTGTTGTCCGGGGCTTGAAAACACTGGCGACAGAAGTTTCAACCCATGATATAAAGCCCGGCGGCAACACCCCCATGGACCCGGAAACCCTGACAGCCCTTCTTGAGGAGTGCCGGACAATGGCCGAGGAGATAAATCCTGACATGGAAGATAAAGCACAACTCATTTACCGGATTCTCCAGGACAATGGCAGCAGTCACACGACGCTGGGTGCCAGGCTTATGAACCAGGCGGCTGATCTGGATTTTGACCAAGCCCTTGAAACCCTGGCACAACTCAGGGACGCTGTCATGCCTGCACTCCTGTCCCTGCCCCATCCCGGGCAGAATCTGAAAAAACAAGGAGACTGAGTCCATGGACCCTTTGCACCGACTGCTGATCGTGGATGATGAGCGGCACCATATCAAGGTACTCACCGAATTTCTGAGGGACGATTACAAAATCATGGCTGCCAGGGACGGGGAGACCGCCCTCAAGGCAGCCCAGGGCCCTAACCCGCCGGACCTGATCCTGCTGGATATCATCATGCCGGGACTTGACGGTTATGGCGTGTGCCGCAAACTCAAGGAAAGCGGGGCAACCCGGGAAATCCCGGTCATCTTTGTGACGGCCATTTCCGAGGAAATGGACGCCGCACGGGCATTCGAGGTGGGGGGTGTGGATTTTGTGACCAAGCCCTTCAACCCCCTGACGGTCAAGGCCAGGGTCAGGACCCACATCCAGCTCAGCACAACCCTGAGGGAGCTGCGGGACGCCCTCCAGGAGGTTCAAACCCTGAGCGGCCTTTTGCCCATCTGCATGCATTGCAAAAACATCCGCGATGACAAGGGGTTCTGGCAACAGGTGGAAAAGTATGTGGGGGAGAGGTCTTCAGCTGCATTCAGCCACAGCCTGTGCCCTGTGTGCGCCAAGAAGTTCTATCCGGACCTGGACCTGGAATAAAAAAAGCCGGCAGTAAAAACGGGTTGACAGTTTTAAACAAATGTTTTATTCATCTGTTTAAAACGCTTGATCATCCCGGAGACGCCTGCCGTGACCCAGAAACCATCATTAAAATCCACCAAACTCAGGATCCTCGGGGCAGCCGGCGACATTTTCGGTCGCCAGGGATTCAAGACTGCCACGGTCAGGGCCATTGCCAAGGCGGCAAAGGCCAACGTCGCATCCATCAACTACCACTTCCGTGACAAGGAAGGGCTATACAGTGCCGTGCTGGAAGATATTTTCACCACCGTGTTCAGGACCATCCCGGTGGTCATGGCGCCGGACAGCATTGCACTGCCGGAACAAAGGCTCCGTTTTTTTATCAGGGGTATGTTTCACCGGTTTCTGAGCAGCCGGGGATGGGCGGGTCTTGGCGGCAAGGGCAAGCTCATCGCCAGGGAGTTCCTGGACCCCACGCCGGCCTTGGCCACCATAGTTTCAACCTACATCCGGCCCCACAGGAACATCCTGGTGGGAATGATCGGAGAAATCGCCCAGGCCGACCCTGAATCGGAACCGGTCCAGGCCTGCGCCCTGAGCATCATCGGCCAGTGCATCTATTATGCCTTTGCGGAAAATGTCATACAGCAGATCGCGCCGGGCCTTGCCCCAAAGGACGGGAACCTGGACCATCTGGCAGACCACGTGACGCAGTTTTCCCTGGGCGGCATCCTGGCTGTCCACTCAAGCAAAGGTTCAGGGTTGAAAAGCGTCAAACCCAGGGACATCTCCGCCCCACCCAAAGGTTCAGACATCATGGAGAAACAGCAATGAAAAAAAAGATACTTATCCTGGCGCTTGCGGCGATCGTTGCAGCCACCGTTTATTTCCGGTTCTTCAGGCATCAGGCCGACACAGGCTTTCTGACCATCTCGGGCAACATCGAAGCCACGGACGCCCGTCTGGGATTTAAAATTCCGGGTCGGCTTGCCCAGCGCCTGGTGGACGAGGGCGATGGGGTGGTCCAGGGACAGGTCCTGGCTCGGCTCGAGAGTTTTGACCAGACCATTGCCGCCTCCCTGGCCCAGGCCAACCTGGACCAGGCCAGGGCTGTCCTGGCCGAACTGGAAACGGGAAGCAGGCCCGAAGAGATACGCCTTGCCCGGGCCCGGGTGGACCAGGCCAGGCAGCAGCTCCTGGAGCTGACCAACGGATCCAGACCCCAGGAAATCGACAGCGCCAGGGCTGAACTGACCTCGGCCCTGGAAGCCAAGCAGTCGGCGGCTGCCCAGCTGGAGCTGGCCAAGGCCGATGCCGACCGGTACCAGAAACTCCTTGCGGAAAAAACCGTGAGCCAGCGGGACTTTGAGGTGTTTGACACACGGTACAAAACAGCCCGGCACCAGTACAATGAAGCCGGTTCAAGGGTTTCCGCGGTCCGCCAGGCCCTGAGCCTCAGAACCGAAGGTCCGAGAAAGGAGCAGATCCAGATGGCCGCCCATGCCCTGGACCAGGCCCAGGCCCAGTATGACCTGGTCGTACAGGGCCCCAGGTCCGAACGCATCGACCTTGCCAGGGCCCAGGTCAGGGGCGCCCAGGAGATGGTGAACCAGGCAAGGCAGCAGGTGACTTACACCGAGCTTACAGCCCCCATGGACGGCATTGTCCTGAGCAAATCCGCCGAGCCCGGCGAATACCTGAATCCCGGGTCGCCCGTACTCACCCTGGGAGATGTCCGCCATCCGTGGCTCAGGGCCTACGTCAATGAACTGGACCTGGGAAACGTACATCTTGGAGAGACCGTTGACGTCACCACCGATGCTTTCCCGGACAAGCGGTTCACCGGGACCGTCTCCTTTATTTCCAGCCAGGCTGAATTCACACCCAAGTCTGTCCAGACCTTTGAAGAACGCGTTAAACTGGTGTACCGGGTCACCATCACCCTGGACAATCCGGACCTGGACCTGAAACCGGGCATGCCGGCCGATGCCGTAATCAAAAAGGTCAACCCATGACCGGACTTCCCCCGCCCGTCAGCGCCCAGGGCCTGACCAAACGGTTCGGTGATCTGACAGCCCTGGACCAGGTCAGCTTTCAGGTCAACGCCGGGGAGATCTTCGGACTGGTGGGGCCGGACGGTGCAGGAAAAACAACCACATTGCGCCTTCTGGCCAGCATCATGGACCCCACGTCAGGCAAGGCCGCCATTGCCGGATTTGACTGCACGGACCGGGCCGCTGACGTCAAGGAGCACCTGGCCTACATGAGCCAGCGCTTTGGGCTGTATCCGGACCTTACCGTGGAAGAGAACATCAATTTTTACGCGGATCTTTACGGGGTACCCAGAAAAGGGCGCCAGGACCGGATCATGGATCTTCTGGGGTTCAGCCATATGCAGCCCTTTAAAAAGCGCCGGGCCGCCAACCTGTCCGGGGGGATGAAACAGAAGCTCCAGCTGGTCTGCGCCCTGATCCACACCCCCCGGGTTCTGCTCCTTGACGAACCCACCAACGGTGTGGATCCGGTGAGCCGGAGGGATTTCTGGCGGATACTCCATTCCCTTGTGGACCAGGGGGTCACCATCCTGGTCACCACCGCCTACCTGGATGAGGCCCAGCGGTGTGACAGGGTGGGACTGCTGAACCAGGGCACCCTGCTGGCCACAGGCACCCCAAAAGAGCTCAGAAAGCTCATGCACGGAAGCCTTCTTGCCATCAAGAGCCCCAGGGCCAGAGCCGTCAACACCCTGTTCAAAGAACAAAAAGTGGGTGACAGCGTCAACGTGTTCGGGGACACGGTCCACGTGGTGTGCCAGGACATACCGGACACACTCAGGCAGGCCCTGGTTCTGATGGAACAGGCAGGACTTCCCTACACCCGGGCCATGGAGGCCGAACCCGGACTGGAGGACGTGTTTGTCAGCGTCATCGGCAGCCTGAACCCGGCCCCGCAGGAAAACAGGGATGGGGATAACCGCGCACCGGATCAGGACCAGGACCCCCCAGGACCGGCCCCGGGAGCAACCCGCACAGTCACCCCGGCTGAAACGGCTGAAACGGCTGAAACGGCTGAAACGGCAGTAACAGTAACAAACCTGACCCGGAAATTCGACGATTTCATTGCCGTGGACGGTTTGAATTTCACCGTGCCCAGGGGGGAAATTTTCGGGTTCCTGGGTCCCAACGGCGCCGGAAAAAGCACCACCATCCGCATGCTGTGCGGTCTGCTCACCCCCACCTCGGGTACAGGCACCGTGGCGGGTTTTGACGTCAACACCCAGGCCGAAGCCATCAAGCAGCACATCGGGTACATGAGCCAGAAGTTCTCCCTGTACGAGGACCTTACCGTTGACGAGAACATCACCTTTTACGGCGGCATTTACGGCCTTTCCGGGAAACGCCTGAAACAAAGAAGGGACTGGGCCGTAACCATGGCCGACCTGACCGGTCACGAGCGGAGCCTTACCCGGGTGCTCAGCGGCGGGTGGAAGCAGCGCCTGGCCCTGGCCTGCGCCATTCTCCACGAACCGCCCATCATCTTTCTGGACGAACCCACCAGCGGCGTGGATCCGTTGAGCCGCAGGCGGTTCTGGGACATGATCTATGCCATGGCCGACCAGGGCATCACGGTGTTTGTCACCACCCATTACATGGAAGAGGCCGAATACTGCGACCGGATCGGCCTGATATACGGCGGCAGGATGATCGCCATGGGTACGCCGGATGAACTCAAGACAAAGGCCATGGGCGACGGCAGCGTCCTGCCCAGCATGGAGGATGTTTTCATCTCCCTGATCGAAGCCGTGGACAATAACAATGGCGGGAATACCGTCCAGGAGTCCGTGGCATCATGATCAGTGCAACACGGCTCATTGCCGTTGCCAGAAAGGAATCCATCCATATCCTGAGGGACTGGCGGAGCCTGTTCCTGGCCCTGGCCATCCCGGTTGTCCTTATCATGCTGTTCGGGTACGCCCTGACCCTGGATCTCAGGAAGGTCCCCACCGTGGTGTGGGACCAGTCCCGCACCGGCCAGAGCAGGGACATGATAAGCCTCCTGGCAGGATCACCCTATTTTTCCATCATCGGATACCCGGACAATTACCAAAACCTCCAGCTTGCCCTGGACCGGGGCCGGGCCATGATCGCCCTTATCATCCCCGGAGACTTTGCAGGAGCCGTTGCTGCGGGGGAAAAAACCGTAATCCAGGTCATCGGTGACGGATCCGATGCCAACACGTCACGCCTGGCCATGGGGTATGCCCAGGCCGTGGGAATGATCTATTCATCGTCCGTGGCAGCAGCCCAGGCCGCACGTTCCGGGAGGGGCGGGCTTACCCTGCCCGTGGACCTGGTCCAGCGTGCCTGGTACAACCCGTCCCTGAGAAGCCAGAACGCCATCATCCCGGGCATCATCGCCATTGTCATGATCGTTATCGCCGCCATGCTCACCAGCGTCACCATTGCCCGGGAATGGGAAACCGGGACCATGGAGCAGCTCATCGCCACCCCCCTCAGGGGGCCTGAGCTGATCTTCGGGAAGGTCATCCCCTACTTTGTCATCGGCATGACCGACGTGGGCATTGCCGTAACCCTGGGGAAATGGCTGTTCCATGTCCCCATCGTGGGAAATGCGGGCCTTGT
Source organism: Pseudomonadota bacterium (assembly GCA_043806875.1). Lineage (GTDB taxonomy): Bacteria > Desulfobacterota > Desulfobacteria > Desulfobacterales > Desulfobacteraceae > JAZDGN01. The sequence goes on along the minus strand of JAZDGN010000093.1, from coordinate 3,203 downwards.
CTTTGCCATGGCGGCCCTGTTTCTCACCGGGGCCCTGTTCTTTGGCATGACCCTGAGCATTGTCCTCAAATCCCAGGTACTGGCCAACCAGATCGCCGTCGTGGCCGGGTTCCTGCCCACCCTGGTGCTGAGCGGGTTCGTGTTTGCCATTGAGAACATGCCCCTGCCCATCCAGTGCATCACCTTCATTGTCCCGGCCCGGTACTTCATCGCCCTGCTCCGGGGGATCTATCTCAAGGGCATCGGCCTGGAGATCCTGTGGGCGGACATGGTGATGCTGGCCATCTATACCGGGGTCATGATCCTCCTGGCCAACCGGAAATTCAAATTCAAACTGGAATGAACCATGCTGCTGCGCCTGAAACAGATGCTCGTCAAGGAATTTCTCCAGATGCTCAGGGACCCCCGCATGCGGGTTGTGGTTTTCGGCATCCCGGTCATCCAGATGATGGTCATGGCCTTTGCCCTGACTACTGATGTCACGAACATCCGCACCGCGATTCTGGACATGGACCGTTCGCCTGCCTCCCGGGAACTGGTCAGCCGGTTCACGGCCGGCGGCTATTTTGAAATCACCCGGATGTTGACCTCATCCAGGGACGTGGCGGCGGTCCTTGACCAGGGGGATGCCAGGGCAGTCACCACCGTCCCCGCAGGGTTCGGAACCGACCTGAACTCCGGGGTCACGGCCAGGGTGCAGCTCATCACCGACGGCACGGACAGCAACACCACGGCCATCGTCATGGGGTATGCCACCACCGTCATCAACGACTGGAACCAGGAACTGATCACCCGCCAAGCCCAGGCCGCGGGCGCCACATCCCCACGGGTATCGGTGGAAACCGCAAGCAGGGCCTGGTTCAACACCAACCAGGAGAGCAAATACTATTACGTCCCGTCCCTGATCGCCGTAATGCTCTTTATCTTCAGCCTGCTCCTTACCAGCATCGGCATTGTCAAAGAAAAGGAGATCGGCACCATCGAACAGGTCATGGTCACCCCCATCCGGAAAATCGAGTTCATCCTGGGAAAGACAATCCCCTACATGCTCACCGGATACGTGAGCATGACCATCATGCTGTGCGTGGCCTATATCGTTTTCAACGTCCATGTCAAGGGGAGCCTCCTGCTTCTGTACGGCCTTTCCGGCATCTACCTGTGCGGGAACATGGGCATCGCCCTCATCGTCAGCGGCAGCGCCCAGACCCAGCAGCAGGCCCTGCTCACCAGCTTCCTGATCCTCATGCCCTGCGTTATGATCAGCGGCTTCATGTTCCCCATCAAGAACATGCCGGACCCGGTCCAGTATGCCACCTTCCTGAACCCCATGCGCTGGTACCTGGAGATCCTCAGGGGCATCGTGATGAAAAATACGGGGATCTCTGCCCTGTGGCCGGCCGTGGCAGCCCAGTCCATCCTGTCAACGGTGTTTATCACGGTTGCCGCGGCACGGTTCAACAAAACTCTGTCATAAGCCGGCTGGTGTCCTGATAAAAACTCGCCATCATTGCAGAATGTTGGAAGTTTTCCGATGGCCAACCAGAAGATCACCACGATAGCCGCGGGAATGGACACGCTGCTGCTGCGGATTTCAGCCACCCCATCTGTGGCGATTGTCTGGCGAAACATTATCCCACCCTTGCGGATGACGAGAAATAGCGGGGCGGTCCCACCCTGTTCCACCATGTCTGACGCAGGTTTGCCATGCAAAATTGACACCCCTGTCTTGACCTTCCCGGGAAAGTGAAATACAGTCCCTGGTATCGGCAGCATGGTTCACAATGGCACAAAAGGGTGAAGCGCTTGAAAACCGATTTCATGATCAGCATTCCTGGTATCGTATCTCTGGTGATTATCCTCCTGTCACCGGTTTCCATGACTCTGGCCCAGGAAGGGACTCCTGCCGGGGAAATCGTCAACTGCACAGGGGAGATCACCGTGATCCGGGCAGAAACAGGCCGGCCTGTCCCGGCACACCCCGGCATGGTCCTATCCGCCGGAGACGGCATCAGGACCGGGGATACGGGATGGGCTGCACTTCTCATGTCGGACGAAACCCTGGTCCAGATCAACAGGAATACGGTTTTTATCCTGAAACGTGTCGCCGATTCCGCAGGATGGTTCAAAAACAGCACTGTCCGGCCGGCATCTGCCGGAGGAGCCGGCCTGTCCGAATACTCGCTTAAGACCGGCGAGGCCTGGTTCAGGAACAAAAATAAAAACATGTCAATTATCATTGACTGCCCGTCTGTGACGGCCGGCATCCGGGGAACCGAACTCAACCTGGTTGTTGCTCCTGACAGAGACACCGTTCTGTCTGTTATTGAAGGCCGGGTCTCGGCGGCGAACCCGGCCGGCACAGTCATGGCGCAACAAAACGAACAGGTCACTGCCAGGCCTGGTCTGCCCCTGGAAAAAACCCTGCTCCTGAACCCGGCCGATGCGGTGCAGTGGACCATCACCCTGCCCCCCCTGGCTGAAACATGGCTCACCATGGCGGATCCGGACCCGGAACTCCTGGACCTGATCCGGTCCCGCCGGATGATCATTGCCCAGAAATCCCTTGAGACCATTGTCAAGGCCCATCCGGAAAATGCCGCAGCCTGGTCCTGGCTTGCCCTTGTCCGGCTCTTCCGGAACCAGAAGGACCAGGCCCTGGAAGCGGCCCGGAAAGGCGCTGCCCTGGCTCCGGCATCAGCATCCGGCCTGATCATCCTCAGCTATGCCTGGCAGGGCATTTTTGATCTGGAAAAGGCTTTGGAGACCCTGGACCAGGCTCTGAACCTTGAGCCTGACAATTGCCTGGCCCTGGTCAACGCCGCACGCCTCCGGTTCGGCACCCAGGCCGTGGACATGGCCGAATCCCTCATGGCAAGGGCCCGCACCCTATACCCCAATGACCCGGATGTCCTGACCCTTTCGGGTTACCTGGCCCTGGCCCGCCAGGACTATGACAAGGCCATGGACGCATTTTCCAGAGCCATTGCAATCAACCCCCAGGTGGGAGAAGCGTTCATGGGTCTGGCACTCCTGAACATGAGAAGGGGCAGCATTGACCTGGCCCTGAAAGAGATCGCCACAGCCGTTCTCCTGGAGCCCCAGAGGTCCGTATTCGTCAGCTACTGGGCAAAGATGCTCTACCAGGTGAAGCGGTTCGACAGGGCCCTGGAATTGCTGGACACGGCCCAGACCCTGGACGCCAA
>JAZDGN010000092.1:0-34679 GCA_043806875.1 Pseudomonadota bacterium | reverse complement strand
CTGGTGGGCCGTGTTGGAATCGAACCAACAACCTACTGATTAAGAGTCAGTTGCTCTGCCTGGTTGAGCTAACGGCCCGCTTGATGAAAAAACAGGAGACTTGTATCAGTATTTATGCGGGTTGTCAAACGCTTTTTCGATTTTTACGTTTTGGGCTGTGATTGTCAATGGTGTGCCTGGGGAAGATAGGGTGAGGCGCCGGTCGGTCAGCGGGGTTTTGATATTCGGTGCATGAATTATCAGAATTGTATTGACCCGGAATCTGGCTTTTGATATTTTAACTGGTTATTTTTATTAAAGGAAAGAAACAAGCCGGAAGGTATGGTTATTTTGATGGGGGCACAATGAAAACAAAACAGTCGGAAAAGCTGTTTGCCGAGGCAACAGGACTGATCCCCGGTGGGGTGAATTCACCTGTCAGGGCCTGTGGGTCTGTCGGGGGGAAACCGCTTTTTATTGCCAGGGCAGATGGCAGCAGGATTGAAGATGCGGACGGCAACAGCTATATTGATTATGTGGGGTCCTGGGGGCCCATGATTCTTGGACATCGCCATCCTTCGGTGATCAAAGCCCTTGTGGACGCGCTTGCTATCGGGACAAGCTTCGGGGCACCTACGGTACTTGAAACTCGGTTAGCCGGGCTTGTCGCAGAAATGGTCCCTTCCGTTGAAATGATCCGTATGGTTAATTCCGGTACTGAGGCTACCATGAGCGCCGTGCGCCTGGCTCGGGGTTTTACCGGCAGGGATGTCATCATTAAATTTGACGGATGCTACCATGGTCACGCCGACACGCTCCTGGTTGCAGCCGGTTCTGGCGTGGCAACCCTGGGGATCCCCGGGAGTCCCGGCATTCCGGACGCAGTCGTTTCTCACACCATATCCATCCCTTATAATGACGTTCAGGGCTTCAGGAAGCTCATGGAGAAGAAGGGCGATACGGTTGCCGGAATAATTGTGGAGCCGGTTGCCGGCAATATGGGGATGGTTGAACCTGTTCCCGGTTTCCTGGAAGCACTCCGGGAGTGTTCAACCCGGCGTGGAAGCCTGCTGATTTTTGATGAGGTCATGACAGGGTTCAGGGTTGATAAGGGATCAGCCCAGGGCCTGTTCGGCATTGAGCCGGATCTGAGTTGTTTCGGCAAAATCATCGGAGGCGGACTTCCGGTAGGGGCCTATGGTGGAAGGGCCGATATCATGAAACACATCGCGCCGGTGGGGCCTGTTTATCAGGCAGGAACCCTGTCCGGCAATCCGCTGGCCATGGCAGCGGGCATTGCCACCCTGGAAGAACTGAAATCCCCTGGTTTTTATGAATCCCTGGCTCAAAAAACCCAGCGGCTTATGACCGGTCTTCAAGCTGCTGCCGACAAAGCCGGGATTGCCCTGACATCGGGTTATGTTGGATCCATGGCGGGCTTTTTCTTCCAGAAGGGCCCTGTGGCTGATTTTGCGGATGCCAAGAAAAGCGATCTTAAACGGTTTGCCGCCTTTTACCGCGGGATGCTGGATAGGGGGGTTTACCTGGCGCCGTCCCAGTTTGAAGCCCTGTTCGTGTCCGCGGCCCATACGGCGGCAGATATCGACCACACCCTGGCAGCGGCTGAAGCTGTTTTCATGAGCTTTGCCCGATAATGAACCTCACGGGCAATGTCATCCCGTCCCGGGTAAAACGGATACATATGATAGCCGTCTGCGGTACAGGCATGGGTGCCCTGGCTTGCATGCTCAAGGATCTGGGGTATGAGGTCACAGGCTCGGACCATGATGTGTATCCGCCCATGAGCGATTTCCTTGACAGCAAGGGAATTCCCATATTCAAGGGATTTGATGCAGGGAATATGGATTGTGATCCTGATCTTGTCATTATCGGGAACGCAGTTTCGCGGACCAATCCAGAGGCTGTTGCCGTCATGGACAGACAAATTCCTTACTGCTCCATGCCCCAGGCATTGAACCGTTTTGCCGCATCCGGAAAAAAAATTATCCTTATAACAGGAACCCACGGCAAGACGACCACATCTTCTATCATGGCCCATCTGCTGTATGAGGCAGGGATGGACCCGTCATTCATGATCGGGGGGATACTCAAGGGATTTGACAGTAATTATCGCATCGGCAATGGGGAGTATATTGTCATAGAAGGGGATGAGTATGACACCGCCTTTTTTGACAAGGGCCCAAAGTTCATGCATTATCCCCCACATATTGCGGTTATCACCAGTGTGGAATTTGATCATGCGGACATATACCGAGACCTTGATCATGTTAAATCGGCTTTTTCCAGGTTTGCCGGATCGGTACCTGCATCGAGTCTTATTGTCGCCTGCCAGGATGATCCCAATGTGCGGGAGATCATGGGGGCTGCCGTGTCCAGGGTGGCCTGGTACGGTCAAATGGCCGGAGGCTGGTCGATCAGGGATCTGGGGATTGAAAACAAAAATACCAGGGTTACCCTTGTCCGCCCGGATGGGTCCCAGATTCCGGTAAGCACTCCCCTCATGGGGTGTCATAACCTGATGAACCTGCTTGCAGTCACAGCTGCGGGTCATGACCTGGGAATACCTGAGAGTACAATGGTAAAAGCGTTCTCCACATTTTCCGGGGTCCGGCGGCGCCAGGAGGTCCGGGGGATCAGACACCAGATAACGGTCATGGATGATTTCGCCCATCATCCCACGGCTGTGCGGGAAACCATCAGGGCCGTAAAGCCATTTTATTCCGAGGGAAGATTGATAGCTGTTTTTGAACCCAGAACCAACTCCAGCATGAGGGCTGTTTTTCAGGACCAGTATCCGCTGTGCTTTGATGAAGCCGACCTTATCTGCATCCGCCGTCCCTCACGGCTTGACAAGATTCCAGAAAACCAGAGGCTTTCATCCGAGAAACTGGTAAGTGATATTCAAGCCAGGGGAAAAGCAGCATTGCTTTTTGATACAACCGATGCTCTTATGGAACATCTGGTAAAGGTGGCAACAAAGAACGATCTCCTGCTGATCATGTCAAACGGCGGATTTGATAATATTCACCATAGGCTTCTGGAGGTGCTTTGACCCTCAAAAAAAATGCTCTGCTGAGAATCCTGGGTATCGGCATACTCCATGCCTTCCTGTACCTGTGGCTTGTACCTTTCGTGATATATCCCCGGTTCGGGTATAGCGGTTTTAAGTTGACTGTTGCCGTTGCTGTGTTAATTTCAGTTGCAGTGATTGGATCGATATTTTTGAAACCCAAGAAATAATTTTGATGTATGACATCATATAAAGAGGTAAATCGTATGCAAAACCATCCCATTGTCGATTGGAATGAAAAGTTCAGTGTGGATATCCCCGAGATAGATGAACTGCAGAAAAAGATGTTCAAGCTCCTGCATGTGCTTCTTGAGATGAAGGATAATAAGTCCGATGCCAAGGATTGCTCCAACATGATCGCTGAAATCAATGAATACAGCAGGTACTATTTCAGCAAGGAAGAGGAATATCTCAGGAATTGTGCCTACCCCGAAATCAAGGAACATGCACGGGAACACAGGCATTTTATCAAATCCACCATCAGTCTCAGGCGCCAGGTTGTTGATGACAAGAATACCCTGTCGTCCGAATCCATTGTTCAGCTCATGACATGGCTTGAGAACCATATCCTGAACAGCGATCTGATGTATGTCCCATTCATGAGAATCAATAGATATATCCGGGAATGTAAAGGGGGAAATTAAAGATTTGTCTCCCCGGTGACGATATAGGGAATGAGAACAAGAAATATTAACCCAGTAAACACTGAGAGGCAAATATGACTGGCAATCCGATCGTTACTCCGATCATCAGTGATGCTGTAGAACCCACAGCGCCTGTGGCCGGGTTGCCGAGTAGGAGACGCGGAGACCTGAGGGCCAGGAGGCTGAAGCGGGAGCGGCGCAAGAACAGGCGTGACCGGAGAAAAGACGTCCGCGATGGTGTGGTTGTGACATTATCGTCAAACAACGATCGGCGACGATCACGGGAAAGACGTAAGGTCCAGTAGAATGCATTCCGCCCTTGTCATGGTCGGTGCACAGGATAGGGAAATGAATCTCCTATCCCATGTTTTTTTATTTTATTGAGCAGGGTTGTGTGAGAGATGCCCAGGGCCGTTGCACACTTGCGTATGCTGGGATAGCGTTGCAGGGCTAAACGGATAATTGCCTTTTCCTGTCTGGCCAGGGATATTCTCAGAGTTTCATGGGATTCGGCGGGTACTGGATGGTCTGTGAGGGGCTGAATGCCTGGACGGGGATTGAAACCAAAGATTATATCCCTGTCGTCAATAACATTGCGTTCAGACAAAAGACAGGCACGTTCCATCACGTTCTTCAGCTCCCGGATATTGCCCGGCCAGGTATGACCCTGAAGTTTTTCCAGGGATCTGTTCGACAGAAGGCGTGCCCTCCGGCCCTGGGATGCCGCAGTCCTGGACAGAAAATGGCGTACAAGCAGAGGGATATCTTCAGGTCGCTCCCTCAGTGGTGGAACATGAATGGGAATGACATTGATACGATAGTACAGGTCTTCCCTGAATCCACCGGTTTTTATCATCTCCTCCATGGGCCTGCTGGTAGCGGTAATGATTCTGGTATGGATGGGGATTTCCTTAATGCCGCCTATTCGGCGAACTGTTTTCTCCTGGATGGCGCGCAGGATTTTTGCCTGGGATCCTGGCGGCATCTCGGCGATTTCATCAAGGAACAAGGTGCCGTTGTCGGCAATTTCAAAAAGTCCTGGTTTCCCTGCTGTCCGGGCACCGGTAAAGGAGCCTTTTTCATACCCGAATAGTTCGCTCTCAAGCAGGGACTCTGGAAGCGCGGCGCAGTTGATGGGGACGAACGGACCCTTGAGCCCGCTTTCATTGTGGATTGCCTTGGCAAACAGCTCCTTGCCGGTGCCGCTTTCTCCACGGATGGATACGATGGAGGCGGACGGTGCAATCTTCTGGGCAAAGGAGATTGCTTCCATCAGGGCCGGACTGTTTCCTATGATATCGCTGAAGGTAAGCTCTGACGGGTGGGTCATCTCATCGGCCATCTCCTTTATTTCCCGCATGTCCTTCATGACTTCGACAGCGCCGATGATTCGTCCGGAAGAATCCTCCACAGCCCTACCGGATGAAAAAAATTGAAACCGTCCGGTGCCCGTTATTACATTGCGTTTTTCATTGTTAAAGGGCTTTTTCTCAAGGCAGTTCAGGATGGCGTGATTCCCGGGGGCCAGGGTCCGGATGTCCTTTCCGACACAATCGGTGTCGGAAAGGCCTAGCATGGTTCTGGCAACCTGGTTGATGGTCGTGATGATGCCGGTTTCATCAATGGATACGATGCCGTCGCTGATGCTGTCCAGAACGACTTTAAACCGTTTTTCCCGGGTTTCCTGGGGCATGGTGGCCAACGTTGAAATGCCCAGAAGGTTGGGGATTTCTTTCAGGGCTGCCATAAGGGTTGTGTGATCTGGATCCTGCTGACTGTGGCTGGTTTCTAGGAAGATGACAGTGGTCTCCCCCTGGTTGACCACCTCCATGGAAAAGATGTTCAGGTCCAGGCTTGTGATGATGCCGGCCATCTGGGCAACGATCTGTTTTCGGTCCGTAAACAGGAGTTTCAGTCTTACCGTCGTGGGTTGCAGACTATTGTTTGTATTCATGGATATTCAGTACCACTGAAAAAAATTACTATTTGCAATCAATGCTTATGTCCTGTATGCTTTACATTAATTGAAAAAGGAACAACGTCCAAGCCGCTCAAGCGTGGGATCCTTGCGTATAAGAGTGTCCTGCCCGGCTGTGTCACTGTTCTTTGACTTATAGTGTGGAGGTAACGAACATTGGATACAATTCCTAGAAAAAAGTTCATGGTATATTCAAAGAAAAACCTTTCAAGTCTTCCGCAGATCAACCGGATACCCAGGCAATACCATGACGATATCAAGGCCGTCTCAGAGGTCATCCCGTTCCGGGTCAACAATTACGTTCTCGATGAACTAATAAACTGGGATAACATCCCCCATGATCCCATCTTCCAGCTCACCTTTCCCCAGGCCGGAATGCTGGCTCCCGAGGATCTTGCCCTTATTAAGGATCTTAATACCCGAAAAAGCAGTGAATCACAATTGAAAAAAGAGGTTGTGCGGATTCATCAAGCCATGAACCCCCATCCGGCAGGACAGTTGGAGAAGAATGTCCCGTCAGTTGAAGGGATGGAGTTCACCGGCCTCCAGCACAAGTACAACGAAACGGTCCTGTTTTTCCCCACCCAGGGTCAGACCTGCCATTCCTATTGTACCTACTGTTTCCGGTGGGTCCAGTTCGTGGGTATGGAAAAATTGATGTTTGCCTCGTCTAAGCCCGGCAACCTTACGTCCTACCTGCGTCTGCACCCGGAGGTCACCGATGTCCTTTTCACAGGAGGGGATCCCCTGGTTATGCGTGCCCAGACCTTGCGGCATTACATCGAACCGATAATCCTGCAGAAACCCGGCAATGTATCAACCATCCGAATAGGAACCAAATCGCCCGCCTACTGGCCTTACAGGTTCCTGACAGACGCCGATGCCGGTGAATTGCTCGCCTTGTTTGAAGAAATAGTTGCAGCGGGATTTCACCTGGCCATCATGGTCCACTTTTCCCATCCCAGGGAATTGGAGACACCAGCGGCCCGTCAGGCACTGAAAAAGATCATTGCAACGGGCGCCGTGGTCCGTTGCCAGGCACCCATTGTCCGGCATGTGAACGATGATCCGCAGATCTGGATCCGGCTGTGGCAGAACATCGTGAACAACGGGGCTTTTCCATACTATATGTTCGTCCCCAGGGACACAGGAGCAAAGGCCTATTTTGAAATGCCGCTGGCCGAGGCATGCAGGATATATTCCGAAGCCTATTCCCGTGTTTCCGGGTTGTGCCGGACCGTCAGGGGACCGTCCATGTCTGCGGACCCGGGTAAGGTTCATGTTGTGGGAGTGAGTGATATCCGGGGAGAAAAAGTCTTTGTAATGAAGTTCATCCAGGCCAGGAATCCCGAGTGGGTCAATCTGCCTTTTTACGCAGCCTTTGATGAAACGGCAGCCTGGTTGGATGAACTGAAACCTGCCTTTGGGGATGAAAAATTCTTTTTTGAACAAGATTGAGACATCCACGAATGACCCAGTTTTCTACGGCCCTTATTTTTCCTATCTTTTACCTATACCCGGGGAAATGATTGTGGTATAGGGATTGGGCTTCAGACACCAGGCTTCAAAGATATGGAAAGGATCGGCAGCAGCGTGTATCAGCAGAACCGGACAGTGATTCACCTCCTTGCAGGTGCGATGCTCATCAGTTTTTCCAGTGTGTGGGTTAATCTCGCCCATGTGGCGCCATCGGTTTCAGCCTTTTACCGGGTTTTTTTTGGAACCTGCGTCCTTTTTGCGGCCACCGTTCTGAAAAGAGAGTTCCAGGTCCTGACTGTTTCCGTGGTCCTGCTCGTTTGTGTGTGCGGTCTTCTGTTTGCCCTGGACCTGTATTTCTGGCATCGAAGCATCGGGTATATCGGACCTGGTCTGGCAACTTTAACGAGTAATTTCCAGGTGTTTATCCTGTCAGCCGTCGGCATTTTCTTTTTCAAGGAAAAGCTGCAATGGCTGTTCGTCGTGTCCATTGTCTGTGCAATCCTTGGCTTGAATCTCATCGTTGGGGTTGATTGGAACACCTTGGGACCGGATTACAGGCTTGGTCTTTTTTTCGGGATCCTCACCGCAGTCTGCTATTCAGGTTTTCTGCTTATGGTGAGAAAAATCCAGACAGGAAGGATCTCTTTCTTTTATTATCTCATGCTGGTTTCCCTGGTCTCCTCCCTGGCTCTGGGCCTGAAGATAGTATTGTCCGGGGACACGTTCGTTATCCCGGATCTTCAATCCCTTCTGTCCCTGCTGGCCCTGGGAGTGCTCAGCCAGGTCATCGGCTGGGTCATTATCTCAAATTCTCTTCCTCACCTGAAGCCTTCCCACGCAGGATTGATCCTCCTGCTTCAACCGGCCCTTTCCTTTGTGTGGGATGTACTGCTGTTTCATCGCTCGACCACCACCTCGAACTGGGTGGGTGTGGGCGTTACCCTTGGCGCAATTTATCTGGGGACGATGAGCCGGACTAGGGCGTGACAGGTCCCCTGAGGCCCAGGTAAACAAAAAACGGCAAAATGATCACTATCCCTTTCAGAATTCCGGTATGGGGTGTAAGCCCCAGGGCTTCAATGCCTGCGACCATGGCCAGCATGGTAGCTGCCAGGATCAGTGTCCCTGCGGTCGATGCAGCCAGTTTCCGCCAAGGAGACAGGGGGGCATCGGACCAAACAAGGAAGTTGAAAATAAAGCATTGGAAATAGGCCATGGTGCTCACAGTCATCTGCGGATCATAATAACCGGTTCCCTGGTCCTTTACCAGGGTCAGAATCCAGGGGAGGACTGACGAGTAGAGTATTCGCCCCATGGCCAGAGAAGTAAGGCATCCCAGGACCATTCCGGTGCCCAGAGCTGCAGTTTTTTTCCCCCAGGTGCAATATGCACCGGGTGTGGCAAGACCCAGGTGGATTTTCAGACACGCTATCCCCACCAGGCTTATCACTATCTGGCCATAACAGTTGTACATGAGACTGTGGTCCCGTGAGGCTCCCATGGCAAAGGATGAGGCGATCGTCAATGATCGGATGAGATGATACAGGTAAAAAACCGGCATGAATCCCAAAAGTCCGATAAGAATGCGGCGTTTCCAGGAGCATGGCCAGGCAAAAACGATGGCGAACAGAATCACGAAAATGGGACTGGAAAGGCATTCCGGGATAAAGGTGATGTGGGGCATGCCCTTGAACCCGAGCAAGGTACCGGGACCATGGGAAAGAAGGCTGAGGATGTTATGGGTGTGGTCCTGGATCATACGGGTGATAAATTGACCCGGCCCGCTCCTGAGAAAGAGAATATAGAGACCGTAGCCAAGACCGTACCCTGCGGCAAACAGCAGGACAAACCGGATGATTCCGTACCGAGTCAGCATTTCCCGCAGTGTTGTATTGTCGTTGAGGCGGTAGAGCCATACAAGAAAGATAAGGGACATTGAGCTGATGATCAGAACCTGTCCGGCAATGATGTGAAAACTCCAGAAGGATTGTGGGAAACGGGAACTTACGGTTACGATCAGGCAGATTCTCAGGATATTTATGGACAATAGAACTGCAAATCCTGATACCAGTCCCTGGATCTTCCGGATGAGCCGGGTGGGGAATGCCATGACAGCGGAGGCAAACAGGAAGAACACAAACAATCCCGAACAGGAATCGGCCACAACAAACTGCCTGGATCCGGCCTGGATAACATTGTGGACAATGGTGTGCTCAAATCCAGCCAGTTTCAGAACCAGGGATGATCCGGCTATCTGGACCGACACAAGGGCAGGGTTGATGACTTCAAGAAACAGGTTCGATGTGGAAAAATAATGGAATCCGGCAATTAAAATCAAAAAGGTGATTCCCCATCGGAGAGCTTCGGTATTGCCGGTTCGGGATTGGTTCATTTATCGGGTTGAGTCCTTTTGTTTCACGGCCGGTTCATGGCAGGAAGCAGGGTCTGCCGGTTCGGATTCCAAATGCTTTAACGTTCAAACCTGGTTTTGTCAATGTTAATCATGGGAGGCTTCTCTTTCTGGATTGACGGGAAATTATCCGTGAAACAGGGGCGACAAGGGGTAATGTCTAAATTGATATTGAATTTGTGTTACACGGATGCTAATGACATGGTATTCTATCAGAACTCAGGTTCCTGCCCTGGTGAATTTGAGAATGCAGGGATACCCCGGAGGATAGGTATGGACAGAAACGATCAGAAATATCCGTTCATCTCCGTTATTGCCCTGAACCATGGGTTCATCACCAGAGAGCAGTTTGAAGACTGTGTGGCCGGATCCCAAAATGCTGTGGACAGGAACCAGGCCATATTGAACCATTTGAAATTGAATAAGATCCTAAGCAGGCAATCATGGAAGCGGCTCTGGGATATTTACATGTTCTTTGTCTCCCGCCAGGATGATATCCGGTTTGGAGCCCTGTGCATCAGCCTCAAGACAGTCCCTCCCGGAATAATAACCCTTGCTTTGGAAGAACAGCAATATTTGTATGAAAAAACAGGAAATAGAATTCAGATCGGTGCTCTCCTTGTTGACGCAGGGATGATTACCGAAAGACAGAGAAATCTTATACTGACCAAGCAGGCGCGGGAACTGGCGATCCGGAACATGTCCCCTGCGGACAGGTCGGATCCCACGGAAACCCTGGAGGAAAAAGACCTGGTCAATCATGTCAGCGACAATGACATCCAGAAAAAGGTGGCGCCTGTCCAGGAGCCGGACATTCCCATGAAAGAAATCCGAGGTCTGGGGCTTGTCCTGAGAATCCAGAATGATTTGCTCAAGGCCTTCCTGATCAAGACCCCACAGATGGAGCGGTGGGTAACGGCAGAAAGCATCCGGGAGTTCATAGCTGAAAACCACATCATCTTCGGTGTTGTTGAAAAGCAGGATCTTGAGCATTTCGTTGAAAGCGATTTCTATATGGACAACTACATGATAGTTGCCCATGGGCTGCCTGTGGTGGAGAGCACATCACCGAATATTGACTACGTTTTTGAACGTGATCATCTCCAGGCAGGTTTCCTGCACGACGATGGCACCATGGACTTCAAGGACAGGGGTCAGATCCCTCTGGTAAAGGTGGGAGATCTCCTGGTAAGGAAAACACCCGCGGTTCAGGGGAGGAACGGAAGTAATATCTATGGAGAAACAATTGCACCCATACTTGTAAAGGATATCGAACTCCGGGGCGGCAACGGGGTTGTGGTTTCATCCGACGGACTGGCAATTCATGCCGCCATCACCGGATATCCCAGGGTTGACCTGGAAGGCATTGTCAGTGTCATACAGGAGTACACTATCAACGGGAATGTGGACTACAGCACCGGTCATATCGATTTTGACGGAATCGTGACTATCTCAGGAATCATCAAGAGCGGATTCCGGGTTGCAGCCTGCGGAGTCAATGCCGACGCCATTGAGGGAGGGATCGTGAACTGCTCGGGGGATGTGTCTGTCAGGCAGGGGATTACCAAAGCCAGCATCACTGCCAGGGGGAAACTGACAGCCCTGTTCATCCACCATTCAGACATCACCTGTATGGGAAGCCTTGAGATCATCAAGGAGATGCTGGACTCCAGGGCCTGTGTCAATGGTACGTGCATATCCAGGCAGGGAAGGATACTTTCATCCACAGTGACTGCGAAAATGGGTATCAAGGTTCACGATATCGGGACAGAACAGACCAGGGCATCTTTTCTGACCGTTGGTGTGTCAAGATTTACGGAGATGGAACTCTCACGTCTTAACAGTATCATCGAGATGACCCAGAGGGAAATTGATGGCCTGTATATTGAAAAAGAGAAGATTGAGTCCCAGATAAGCACTTTGGAGTATGAGATCATTAATACCGAGATGTCCGGGAAGAAATCAGAAGCAGCCATCAGGAAATTTGAAGATAGATCCTCTGGCGGACAAGTTGAAGAAGTTAAAAATGTGATCGATATACTTCAATTTAACTGTGAAAAGGCACAGAAAAAATGTGACGTATTAAAGGAACAGCTTCAAAAATTGGAACAGACCAGAGCACAGATGGAGATCAATATCAATCTGGGAACCGCAAAGGTCCAGAAACTGGTACGGGAGATCCTGATCCTGAAGCAGATGGATAATGAAAACCCGGCCAATCCGGTCCTGGAAGTTGAAGGAAATCTCATGCCTGGGACAAGGGTTGCCGGCCGTCATACCCAGAACATCATTTCCCAGAAGATGTCCAGGGTAAAAATCCGGGAGGTCATGATATCCCACCAGGCCGGCAGTGAAGCCTCTGATTACATTCTGGATGTGGGCGTGCTCTGAAACAGGCTGCAATTATTCCATGCCCCGGTCTTGCTTCCATGACTGACACCCCTGGGGCCTGGGATGTGCAGCGACCATCAGGATGCAGCTGGGGCTTTTGGGGCTTTTCCCGGTCTGGTTTTTGGTGTTGCCTTTGCTTCATCACCCGGGTTTTTCTTTTCCGCAGAGTCTGATTTTGATTTTTTTTCTGGCTGGGGGGCGCCTCCCCGCAACAGAGCCATGACATTGTCCCTGTTTTCCGCCAGGAGAAGCGAGATGTTTTCCATGTCCTGTTCCTGGAGTTTGACATTCTGGGATTTCAGGAATGCGAATATATTGTCGGCAATGTCGAGCATCTTATCATGGGCGTCTGCTTCTTTTTTAGTAACAAAAGTCATCTTTTCGACTCCATTCCTGACAACAATGTATTTGACGATAACTGCCATTGATGTTCTCCTCTAATCAAACAATGCGTTGATAAACCGTTCTGCATTAAAATCCTGTAGGTCTTCGATCCCTTCGCCGATACCGATATATTTAAGGGGCAGATTCATGGTATGGGCAACAGAGACAACAATACCGCCCTTGGCGGTCCCATCAAGCTTGGTCAGGGCCAGGGCCGTAATCCCCACAGCTTCAAAGAAGAGCCTGGCCTGGGAAATGGCGTTCTGACCGGTGGTGGCATCCAGTGTCATCAGTACTTCATGGGGAGCCCCGGGAAGTCTTTTGGAAACGGAACGCTGGATTTTTTTCAATTCCTCCATGAGGTTTTTCTGGGTGTGGAGTCTTCCGGCAGTATCTATGAGAAGGATATCAATTCCCCTGGCCAGGGAGGCTTCAACGCCGTCATAGGCAACGGCTGCCGGGTCTGCCCCCTCCTTGTGTCTGATCATGGACACCCCGGCCCTGTCAGCCCATATGCCCACCTGTTCAATGGCAGCAGCCCTGAAGGTGTCGGCTGCAGCGATAAGAACCTTTTTCCCCCTGGAAGAATACTTCATGGCCAGCTTGCCAAGCGTTGTTGTCTTGCCGGTACCGTTGACTCCGACAACCATGATGACATAGGGCTTTTTTGAATCCGCCTGGCTTTCCGGAGATGGGGAGGATTCCGGGAACAGGGCGATCAGTTCCTGTTTGAGCACGAGTTTGAGTTCATCGGCGGTTTTGAGTCTTTTTGCCTTTGAAGCGACCCTTTCCATGACGGTCATGGTGAGATCCACGCCCAGATCGGCCATGATCAGTCTTTCTTCCAGTTCATCCAGTAACTCTGTGTCGATGCTCCGGTGGCTTCCCAGGAGTTCATTGATATCCGTGAAAAGGATGGACCGGGTTTTGGACAGTCCTTTTTTCAGTTTCGAAAACAGACCAGTTCCCGGGTCTGTTGATTTTTCAGTTTTTTTCCCAAAAAGATTGAATGCCAAAGGTCATTTTCCTTCATTACGGGGTTAAGATCTTTTTTCCCCTTATTATATCTTTATCTTGAGTTAATCAAGGCCGGTTTTTACAAATCATGGGCATGATGGAAAAAATTGTCCTGGCGGAATGAGAGCACTCCCCATGGGCATCATGGACCGGCATGTGTATCCCAGAACCTTTGTGCAAGGGCCTGTAGCGTCAGAATTTGGGATGTGCAACCCTGCATTTTTTGAACAAAGAGGCTTTACATTATCCTGATCTTAAGATAGAGAGAGTAAGAGGCGGATGGATAATTTATCAAAACGGCGGACAAAGTTGTTCCCATGTTTTGCGTCAGCATTGCTTGCGGTATCAATTAAGTCTTCTGATCCGGGCAAGGTGTGAATTCCGGGCAGGACATCAGCAGATGTAATGACTCGTCAGGTCATGCCTGTTAAGCAATGCCACGCCCGGAGACCAGCCTTGATCTGCCAGAGGGTGTTTGTGTGTTGATCCATTATTGATGCTTTACTTGATTTGGAGGAAAAACGAATGAAAAAAGGTTTGGCAGTGGTTCTTGCAGTTGTGGTTGGTGCGGTATTTTTCATGTCAGCGTCTGTTTTTGCAGCAGACATCGAGCTGGCAAAAAAATCAACCATTGAGAGAATCCTGAAGAGCGGAGAGCTGAGAGTAGGATTTGAAGCCGCCTACATGCCCTTTGAGCTGACGGATAAAAACGGGAATTTTGTGGGATTTGACATTGACGTTGCCAAGGAAATGGCAAAGGCCATGGGCGTAAAATTTGTCCCGGTCAACACCGCTTGGGATGGGATCATCCCCTCTCTGATGACAGACAAGTTCGACATCATCATGAGCGGAATGACCATCACCCAGGAGAGAAATCTCCAGATCAGCTTTGCCGATCCCTACATTATTGTTGGCCAGACAATCCTGCTCAATAAAAAACATGAAGGAAAGATCAAATCCTTCAAAGACCTGAATGATCCGCAGTTCGTCATCACTTCAAAACTTGGCACCACCGGCGAACAGGCTGTTAAGAGAAAGATGCCCAAGGCGGTTTACAAATCCTTTGAGGCAGAAAATGAAGCTGCCCAGGAAGTCGTTAACGGCAAAGCCGACGCATTTGTCTATGATCTTCCCTACTGCGTCGTGTTCATGGCACAGCAGGGCGAAGGCAAGTTAATCTTCCTTGATGAAGCCTTTACCTTTGAGCCCCTGGCATGGGCCATCAACAAAGGGGACCCGGATTTCCTAAACTGGCTTAACAACTTCCTCAGACAGATTAAAAACGACGGCAGATACGAAGCCATCTACAACAAATGGATCAGATCCACAGACTGGATCAAGAATGTTCAGTAACATGGATTCCATTTGAACCTCAGCAGACAGACCGGACCCTGGTATTCTTCCAGGGTCCGGTTGTTCTGTTTCAACTTCCGGGGAGTTTAGATTTAACCATGGCTTTATCACCCTCTCTACTGCAACAGCAGCAGAAAAAATCTTTCATAATATGGGCCGGTGTTTTTGTTCTGATTATTTCATCAATTATCGGAGCATTGTATTACTGCACCCTGAAAATTGATTACACCTGGCGCTGGTATCGGGTCCCCAAGTATTTCTACTACAAGGACGTCATCGAGGTCAGGTCCGATGTCGCCGGTACCGCAGAATCGATTGTTGAGAAAAACGGTTCGACAATCGTTACTGTTAAAGGAGATGGTGGTGAAACAAAAACGTTTACTATTCCCTCAAAAACGGTTTTGGTAAACCAGGGAGATCTCATCTTTGATTTTGATGTGCTTGGTAAATACTATAAGTGGAAACCGGGAATTCTGCTGGAAGGTCTCTGGGTAACCTTGAAGGTCAGTTTTATTGCGATTGTGTTTGGGATTGTTTTGGGGCTGTTCACGGGGCTTGCCCGAATTTCATCCAACCCGGCACTGAAATGGCTGGCCATCACTTACATCGAAATCATCCGTGGCTCTCCACTCCTGGTTCAAATTTTTATCTGGTATTTTGTCCTGGGAACCCTTGTTAATACCATGTTTGCCCAGTACGGCATCGCCCAGGTCCCCGAACTTTGGTTCGGAGTCGCGTCCCTGGCCACTTTTACCGGAGCCTATGTGGCAGAAATCGTCCGTTCCGGTATTCAGTCCATTCACCGGGGCCAGACAGAAGCCTCCAGGTCCCTTGGTATGACCTATGGGCAGAGCATGTACCATGTTATCCTTCCCCAGGCGTTCCGCAGAATCATACCCCCGCTTGCAGGGCAGTTCATCAGTCTGGTAAAAGATTCATCCCTTCTTGGAATCATAGCCATCCGTGAATTGACAAAGGCTACCCGGGAGGTTGTCACGACCAGCCTCCAGACCTTTGAACTCTGGTTCGTCTGTGCCATTCTCTACCTGGTCCTGACCTTCACCCTTTCCATGATTCTGCAATACCTTGAAAACAGGATGATCAAGTCATGATAGATGCTCAAAATGTTTATAAAACGTTTATGGTTCCCCACCGGGTGGATGCACTGGTGGATGTATCGGCAAAAATTGAACGGGGAGAAGTGGTCGTGGTCATCGGACCGTCAGGCTCCGGGAAGAGCACCTTCCTGCGATGTCTTAACCGGCTGGAAACAGCAACCCAGGGCCATATTTTCATTGAGGGTATTGACATCCTGCATCCCAAAACCGATATCAACAAAGTCCGTGCTGAGGTGGGCATGGTATTCCAGTCCTTTAATCTATTCCCCCACAAGACTGTAAAGGAGAATGTCAACCTTGCCCAGATGGTGGTGCGCAAGCGCTCCAGAAAGCAGGCCGATGAGATCGCCATGGCCCTGCTCAACAAGGTTGGAATTTCGGACAAGAAAAATGTGTATCCGGACCAGCTCTCCGGCGGTCAGCAGCAACGGGTTGCCATTGCAAGAGCCCTTGCCATGAACCCCAAGATCATGCTGTTTGATGAACCTACATCTGCCCTGGACCCTGAAATGATTGGTGAGGTTCTGGAAGTCATGAAGACCCTTGCCAAAGAAGGGATGACCATGGTAGTTGTTACCCATGAGATGGGGTTTGCCCGCGAAGTGGCAGACCGGGTCGTTTTCATGGACAGCGGAGCCATATTGGAAGTCGGCACACCGGAGCATTTTTTCAAGAACCCTGAGAGCGACCGTACTAAGTTATTCCTGAAACAGATACTGTAAGGGGATTCAAATCATGACGGATTCTTCCCAGGACAAGCAGTCGCTTGACCTCAAATCCCGCGTAGAAAAGCTCCAGGGCCAGAAAGACACGCTTCTCAGGGAACTGGAGCAGGTCGAGGAGCGGCTGGAAAAAACAGACGGGCTATACAGAAAGTATTTTCCCTATATTCTTGATCTTATCAAGGATGATGGATCAAAATTCTCCGATCCGTTGAAAGACCTGGGAACAGCCCTTAGAAAAGGGTCACCCCTCAGCCGGATAGAGTATATCTTCAAGCAGATCCAGGAGGCCATCCTCAAGGAGAGTCCTGAAACCGACGGGGGAAAAAAAGGTGCGCGATCCCTTCTGGCAGGGTTGTTCAAACCCTCTGTCCCGGATTATATTGATGAGTACCGGCAGGGATACATCCATGTCATCGATTCTTTAAAAGCGGTTCTGGATCCGGTGTATATCGAGAAGCTCAACACCCTTTCCTCAAGGATCGCGGCCGTATCCGATTCCAGGGAAATCGGGGCCATTCGCAATGATCTGTTTGAGATGCTCCTGAAGTACATCTCGGACGTGGGTGCGGACCGGGAAAAAATTGCGGCATTTCTTCAGGATATTGTAAAACGGATCCTTGATATCGAAGCCAGTATTTCCCAGTCCTATAGTGCTACCGGAGAGGCAGTAAAAGTCAGTGAAGGGTTCAGCTCCCTGATCGGCAGCGAGATCGGGTCGTTGAAAAATCAGGTGGCTGTATCCGAAACCCTGGAAGAGCTGAAAATACATGTATCCGGCACCTTGTCCACCATTGAAAATGCCCTCAAGAAGAAGACGGTAAAGGACAAGGCCCTGCGCGAATTTGCAGAAAAGAACAGCCAGACATTCAAGACCGGTTTCGCCAAGCTCAAGAAGGAACTGGACCAGGCTACCAGCCACTCCCGTGAACTGGAGAAAAAACTGAACCAGGATCCCCTGACAGGAGCCTATAACAGGAGGGCCTATAATAAAAGGATAGAGGATGAGCTGCAAAGGTTTCTCAGATATGGGACAGTTTTTTCCCTCCTGCTTTTGGATGCCGATCATTTTAAGAAAGTCAACGACACCTATGGACATGCCATCGGCGACAAATGCCTTCAGGAAATTATCCGCAGGTCCGGACCCCATCTAAGGAAAAGCGATATGCTTGCCCGGTACGGCGGCGAGGAATTTGTGGTGATCATGCCCGAGACCAATGGCGATGGGGCGTTGATCGTTGCGGAAAAAATTCGACAGACCATAGAAAAGATTGAATTTATCTACAGGGAAGAAACAGTCAAAGTGACTGTAAGCATCGGTGCGACCCAGGTCAGGGAAGGGGATGCCACATCGGCTGATATCTTTGACCGGGCTGATGTGGCCGTATACAAGGCAAAAGAGCAGGGACGAAACAGAGTGGTGTTGAACTAGGAGCCCAAACACGGAGAAACAGACTGCGATGAAATCCAGAGAACCTAACGGAATAGAAACACTCTTGAACCATGCCAAGACCCAGAGCGTTATTGTTGACATC
Organism: Pseudomonadota bacterium; assembly: GCA_043806875.1. Lineage (GTDB taxonomy): Bacteria > Desulfobacterota > Desulfobacteria > Desulfobacterales > Desulfobacteraceae > JAZDGN01. The sequence continues at coordinate 16,578 of JAZDGN010000092.1, read as the reverse complement.
AACAGAGAGGCCATTGAAAGGCGTTCATTTCTGCCCCGGCGGTGCCAGGTCTTTTCCCAGGAGTTCATTGCCCTGGAAGAGCAGCCCCAGTACAGTTTCAATGCCGACAGGGAGTCCCTCAAGGTTCTGCCCGATATTATCCACAACCATGTGCAGAAACTGGTTCCTGGAACAGATCCTGCCCTGAAGCCTGCCTACCATCGCAGGCGAATCATAGGGGTCGTGTTTTCAGGCGGTCCGGCTCCGGGCGGGCATAACGTCATTGCCGGGGTCTATGATGCCGCAAAAAAGGCAAACCCGGATTCCATGATTCTGGGATTCATTATGGGGCCGGATGGTATTCTTGAGCGACAGTACGTGGAAATCACCCAGAGCCTGGTGGATGCCTACCGGAATATGGGCGGATTCACCATGATCAAGACCGGCCGGACAAAAATCGATTCGGAAAAGAAAATGAAGCTGTCCAGGGAAACCTGTAAGACCCTTGGGCTGGATGCCCTGGTCATCGTAGGCGGGGATGACTCCAATACCAACGCGGCTTTCCTTGCCCAGGAGCTGAAGGCAGACGGGATCCAGGTCATCGGCATTCCCAAGACCATTGATGGCGATATCCAGGTCAGAACCGAGGACGGGGAAGTCCTGTGCGCCATTTCCTTTGGATTTCACACCGCTGCCCGGGCCTTTGCCCAGAACATCAGCAACCTGTGTACGGACGCCAGCTCTGATGTGAAATACTGGCATGTGTGCAAGGTCATGGGAAGGGTTGCAAGCCACCTGGCACTGGAGACCGCGCTCCAGACTCATGCCAACATGACCCTCATCGGTGAGGATCTGGCCGATTACGTGGATGTAGCCAGGCTCAAGGAAGCTGAAAAGCGCGGAGGAGTGGATTATACGGCCTATGGAATCACCTTGCGTCACCTGTCCCGGCTGATCTGTGAAATGGTGGTAAGACGGGCCGCATCCGGAAAGAATTACGGTGTCATCATCATCCCGGAAGGGGTGCTTGAGTTTATCAACGAGATCCAGATCTTCATCATCAAGCTCAGTACCATCATTGCAGACTACAATGCCGTACATGATGTTGATTTTCACAATGCATTCACCAGCCTGGATGCGAAGCTCGATTATCTCCGGCGCCTTTCCAGGGGCATCAGCGATAAGGATGCCTCTCCCATCTGGAACGGCAGGGACGATGAACTGTTCAATGATCTGCCCTCGTTCTTCCAGGAAGGCCTCCTGGTGGAGAGGGATGTTCACGGTAACTTCCAGTTCTCCCAGGTCAAGACCGAAAAGATCATCATGGACATGGTTCACGATTACCTGGATATCCTCAGGGAAAAGGGCCAGTACAAGATCGGAATCCAGGCCGAGTACTACCGGACCGTCATGGCCGTGGCAGGCCTGGATGCGGATCGGTATGCAAAGGCCCTGTTCAGGCAATATTCAAGGGAAGGTTACCAGCTGGTCAAGGAGTCCATCATTTCCAAAAAAACCCTGGTCCAGTCCCTGGTCAGTGCCGGTATTATGGCTGAAGGCCAGGAGGTTCCCGAGGCTGTAATGACCGTTTACAAAAAATCGGTGCCCAAGTTCAAAACCCAGACCCACTTTTACGGGTATGACGGCAGGGGGAGCGATCCCACCAAATTTGACTGCAACTATACCTACAATCTCGGACTTACCGCCTTTAACCTCATCGCCAACAATGCCACCGGCCAGATGGCTGTGATCAGGAACCTGGAGTATAAATTCGACAAGTGGGAGCCCCTGGGTATTCCCATAGCCAAACTTATGCATCTTGAGGAAAGAAAAGGGAAGCTCTCCCTGGTTATTGAAAAAAGTATCGTGGACCTCCAATCCAACGCCTACCGGGTAGTCCACTCAATGCGGGACAAATGGCTGGCAGCCGAGCCAGGAGAGGATTGTTACCGAAGGCCAGGACCGGTCCGGTTCACTGGTGCCAGCGAAGAAGACAGGCCTATTACCCTGGTGCTGAACTCCATCTGACATGTTTTCGGTCAGGTTGTAACTCTGGTCATGGATTCATATTGTCAAATTCCCAGATCTGTGGTATGGTCCCAGGAATTGCTATAATCGGGAAAACCACAGGAACTGATCCTGTGGTTTTTTTATTGAACCGCAACAGGCTATTATGGAATATATGGAGACAGTATGGCAGGAAAATCAAAACCGGACAATGACATGAATACCATCCGTTTCGGGTACGGCATAGGAAACCTGTGCTTTGGCTCGACCATGGATGAATGCAGGGCTTATCTGGGTGATCCGGAAGATGAGCTCAGTGAAGATTTTGAAGATGAAGAATTTGTTACCTGGTACTATGGAGACGGGGATCTTATCCTCAGTTTCGAGGCGTCCGAAGGTTACTGCCTCGGCAGCATTATTGCCGGTCACCGGGGAATGACCCTGGATGGGGAGCCCCTGTTCGGCAAATCCCTTGATGCCGTTAAAGGGTATCTCAAAAAAAACAACTATTTCTTCCTGGAAGAGGTTGATGAAACAGATCCGTCCATTCGTTCCCTTGAGGTCGGTGCCCTGGAGAGCACCTTCATGTTTGAAAACAAGAAACTGGACGGTATCCAGTGGAGTTACTACTGGATCGATGATGAAACACCCAAATGGCCCCAGAAAAATGCCTGAACACCAAACTGACCGGTTTTAGGGAGTCATGACCCAATCCAACATCAATCGCTGGATTGTCTTTGTCCTGGCTGGGATCCTGTTTATCATGTCCCAGTTCTACCGGTCATCGGTCGCGGTCATATCCCCCAATCTCATGCAGGATATGGGGATGGACGCCCTGGATCTCAGCAGGATTTCCGCTGCGTTTTTTTATGCCTTTGCCGTGATGCAGATTCCGGTTGGCATCTTTCTGGACAGTGTCGGTCCGAGAATAGCCATGACAGCACTAACCCTTGTGTCCGTGGTCGGAGCCGTGCTGTTTGCTCTGGGGACAACACCGGCCTGGCTCACCCTGGGCCGGGCGCTTCTGGGCATCGGCATGGCTTGCAACTTCATGGGAACCTTGAAACTGCTGACGCTCTGGTTCGAGCCGAAACGGTTTGCCACTCTGTCTGCCATGATCGTGTCCCTGGGCACCCTGGGCAACATCGTCGCTGCCACGCCCCTGGTTCTCCTGGTAGGCCTGGTGGGATGGCGAACGAGTTTCCTGATGATAGCCGGTTTCACTCTTGCAATGTCCCTGCTGTTTTTGGCCGTTGTCCGGGACCGGCCCGGTCCCTCAGCCTCCGACACTCTTGGGACGTCCGAGAACCTGCCCAGCATTTCAGAAACCCTGGGTCGGGCCTGGGACTTGTTCCACCAGCGGGACTACTGGATCATTTCACTGGCCACATTCTGTCGTTACGGCATCTATGCAGCTGTTCAGGCCCTGTGGGCCGGGCCATTCCTGATTCATGTCCTGGACCTGTCACCGGTCACTGCCGGCAATATCCTTTTTCTCATGAGTATTGGCCTTATCATCGGTTGCCCGGTGTGCGGGTGGCTGTCCGACAACTGGGTTCATTCCAGGAAAAAGATCGTCATCGCCGGGATCTGCAGTATGACAGGAATGCTCCTGGCCATCAACTGCCTGGGATCCGGCACAAGTGTCTGGATAACGGCGAGCCTGTTTTTTTTATTTGGATTGGCCTCGGGTTCGGGCCAGGTCATGTATGCCCACATCAAGGAGCAGGTTCCAAGCGCCAATGCCGGCATGGCCATGACAGGAATCAATTTTTTTACCATGGCCGGGGTTGCCGTTTTTCTCCAGGGGCTAGGATACGTCATGAAGCGGTTCTTCCCGGATGCCTCCCTGACGGCACCGGCCTTTCACCTGGCTTTCGTACTGTGCTGCCTGTGCCTTACCGGGATAGCGTTTCTTTACACCCTGACCCACGAAACCCTGATCCAGACCAGGGACGATAGTAAATCATGAAGAGATCTCCCTGGATTGCCCTGTTCCTTTTCTGGCTCCTGGTGGCCTGGCTGTTGTGGTGCAAAGCCAAGGAACAGCTTCTGTCCTCTTTCTAAAGTTTGACTGTTTCGCAGAAGGTTGAACCGGCAGAATTACCATCTGGCAATTCATCGTGTCATCTCTGAACAATCATTAAAGGCTGACTTTTTTCAAGCTTGTCAAATTGATCTGTTGACAATTTGAACTCTGTTTTATAATCCTCAACTTCATGGGAATGATTTACGAAATTTCGTCAAGGATATTTATATTATGATTGCAGCGGGAAAGAGAACTTGCCTGATACACATCGGACATCGTATTCGGAAATGCCGTTTACTTTTTGAAGCTGCCGCTATGACATTAAGAGGCTGCAGTCATGAATAATCGAGGGAAGACCCGGTAGTTTTTCGGTAAGCCGGTATGCTCAACCTGGGAATATAAATATTAATAAGGAGAATCATGATGCGCTGGAAAGCATTTGTTCTACTGTACCTGTTAGCAACTTGTTTTATCAGTTTTACGGCCATGGCTGCAGAAGATTTTGACGACGGTTGGGCAGACGGTACGGCTGTGGGCACCTGGACTTCGGACCCGGATGGCACCACCCTGTATGCCAGCATCCAGGGGACAGCGGCCAATGGCTATTTCGGGAAGACCTTCCCAGGGGCGATGGGAGCCGTGGCAACGTTTAATGCGTCGGCTGTAAGCGGTCTGGGAGCAGGCGCAGGAATCATAAAAAGCATAGCCGCGTTGCCCTCAGGGAATTATTTGCAGGCCTAGATCTGGGTGGGAATGCACAATGGAGCATACTATCTTTCATACAGGATAAGGGAGCGTATGGCTGGAACCAATACCGTAGTCCGGGTTCTGGGCAGAGGGTGTAACGGCGATAGCGGTGGCGAAAACTGGTCAACAGGCCAGGATCTGACCGTCGGTTTTGTTCTTTCCGGTAACGTGGTCAGTTTTTATGGGTCCATTCAGTCCTAGGCCATAGGACAGATCGTTCTGGAAGGCCCCATGACCCCCAACGAGTCATCGGGAATCGGCGTTTATGCATATACCGATGGAATAATTTTTTAATGAGCAGGGAACAGTTTTTATCATCAGACTGCCGGTTGCCTGATTTCCCCATGTTCCAACCAGGAGAAAGGGATGGTTACCCGTCCGGGCAGTAACTGATCCAAGCCGGGAAGATGATGGCCGGTCTGGTTCCGGGCTCTGCCTGAAGTCCAGGACAGAACCCGGGGCCGGTTGAAAAAATGACGGAAAAATTGTTTTTAAAAACGCTGTGTTGATGGAATATCTACACGGGGTCATCAATAGGTCCCCAGAACTCTGCAGTACTCGGTCTTCTGGCCGATCAGGTCCATGAGCGGTACATCCCCTGCCAGGACATCCGTTTCCAGGTCGGCATAAAACATGTATTCCCAGGGTTTCCCGTGAATGGGTCTGGATTCCAGTTTGACCATGTTGATGGCATTTTCAGAGAAAATCTTCATAACCTCGAACAAAGCACCGGGACGATTACCTGTCGCGAAGATTATGGATGATTTTTTGGGGCTGCAACCCGGGTCAGGAGCGGTTGCGATAATAACGAACCGGGTGAAGTTCCTGGGGTTGTCTTCGATCGCCTCTTCCAGCACCTTCATGCCGTAAATGCCCGCCGCCATGCATGAGCCGATGGCCGCCAGGGAAGGATCCTTGGATTCGCTTACGGTTTTTACTGCACTGGCCGTCGCACTCACCGGCATGGGGGTGATATCCTGGTTCTGGTCCAGGAAATTGCGGCACTGCTGTAGGGCTGGGGGCGGGGCCAGCAATGTGCGGATACCGGCAAGGTCCGCACCGGGCAGACCGATGAGAGAATGCACGATCCTGAGGGTGATCTCCCCGGTTATGGTCAGGTCGTATTCCTGGAGAAGATCATAGTTCTCGTGTATGCTGCCGGACAGGGAGTTCTCCAGGGGTACCACGCCGAACTCCGCCTGTCCTGTTTTGACGGCTTCAAAGACAGCCTTGAACGAGTCCTGGGGCTGGGGCGTGATGGATTCGCCGAAATACTGATTGCAGGCCTTGTGGCTGAAAGATCCCAATGCTCCCAGAAAGGAGATGGTCCCGGCGCCGGCTGACACGGCCAGGTTCATGCGTGCGGATTTTTCCAGGTAGTTGAAGTCCATCTGTTTGCCGACAACCGGGGCGATGACGTAGATATCCCGAGTCAGTTTAGCGAACTGACGCGGGTAGAGACTCTGGGGGCCGTCGGACATGGCATGGTCCGGGTCGTTGTGAACCTCGATCATCAGGGCGTCGGCACCGGCAGCCACGGCTGCCCTTGCCATGGGACTGACCTTTTCCCGGATGCCTGTGGCGTGGCTGGGATCGATGAGAACGGGCAGGTGGGTCAGCTGTTTGAGCACCGGTATGGCAGACAGGTCCAGGGTATTGCGGGTATAGGGTTCAAAGGTCCTGATCCCCCTCTCGCACAGGATGACATTGTCGTTGCCTTCGGAAACAATATATTCGGCTGACATGAGCCACTCCTGGATGGTGGAGGCCAGACCCCGTTTGAGGACGACGGGCAGACCCAGGCGTCCGACGCATTTAAGCAGTTCGAAATTCTGCATGTTCCTGGCACCGATCTGAACCGCGTCCACATAGTGCTTCATGAGCTCGGCCTGGGCTGGAGAGGTGATCTCGGTTACCACCCTCAGACCGGTTTTCTCGCGGACTTCTGCCAGGATTTCAAGACCTTTTTCCTCAAGTCCCTGGAAGGAGTATGGTGAGGATCTGGGTTTATATGCCCCACCCCGGAACAAAGCCGCACCGTACTTCTTGACTTCCCGGGCAATTGTCAATGCCTGGTCCCGGCTTTCCACCGCACAGGGGCCGGCAATAATAACAATACGGTCACCGCCGACAATGACGTCACCGATGGCAACTTTAGTGTCCTGGCTTTTGAATGCCCTTGACACCAGTTTGTGGGCTGTAGGGATGGGGACCACTTTAGCAATGCCGCCCATCTGACAAAGCTCTTCGGCGGTACGGTCTAACTTTCCGATGACGCCGATAACATCCATGCCGGCATCATTTATCTCCCGTGTTATGCACTTCTGGCCGGCCAGCATGGTTTTGATTGAATCTTTCTGCTCCCGGGATATTTCCCTGTCAAGAATCAGTAACATCAGTCTCTCCTTTTAATAATTTGTTTTGGGTTCATGGTCCGCAAAATAAAAAAGCCCCGGGAGGTCTTCCCAGGGCTTGAAAATAAAAAACCCCGGGTGGATTTGATGTCCACCCGGGGTATATTACCTGTTTAAGGTCATTTCACCGGATGAACGTTCCTAAAAAAGAAACGTCCGAAAGCAAAATTAAACTGTCCATATGTCTGTTGTGCGGTCATGCCTTCTCTCCTGTTACTGTTGGATGATCACCATACAGAAACGCTCAGGGTCCGTCAAGAATATTTTTCAGGAAAGGAGAAAAAATGATTCATGAATTTGTGATCCTGAATTTCATATGGCAATTGGTCTTGATCATTGAAGCTGAACAATGTTTATTTTTTTAACTTCAACTATTTTTATCTTGACATGAGTTCACTGTAGAAATATTTAGAGAAAAACAGTTCTAAAACTTATTGAACGGAAAAGGACCGTTTCTCATGGACATGAAGAGAAACTATTACGAAGATGTGCAGCTTGTGACCTCCAAGGTGGTCGGCTTCTGGTTCGCTGTCCTTGTCATTGCCCTGTATCTGATGCCCCTGGTTGCAGACAATTATTATGTATATGTGGCCAATTACATCGCGATCAACGTTATCGTGGCAACGGGACTGAATCTCCTGGTCGGATACACCGGGCAGATCTCCCTGGGGCATGCGGGTTTTTTTGCCATCGGCGCTTATGGCACCATCATCCTCATGGCCAAGGCGGGGCTGCCTTTTCTACTGGCCTTGCCCTGTTCAGCACTGGTGGCAGCAGGTTTCGGATTCCTCCTGGGACTGCCCTCCCTCAGGCTTGAGGGACCCTACCTTGCCATTGCAACCCTGGGTTTCGGGCTGACCATCACCCAGGTGATTGGAAGAATCCATCTTTTCGGCGGCAGGGAAGGGCTCCACGCTCCGGATATCATCATCGGGTCATGGGTTGTGGATACGGACAGGAAGTTCTATTACCTGTTGATCACCCTGACCATTGTACTTCTTGTTTTTATGCGAAACCTCATTAAAACAAGGGTGGGCAGGGCATTTATCGCTATTAGGGACGCCGATATTGCCGCCCAGACCATGGGCGTCAATATCGTGTATTACAAGACCCTTGCCTTTGCCGTGTCTGCTTTTTATGCGGGTATGGCAGGGGGGCTTTACGCCTTTGTCCTGAAATTCATCGAACCTGAAATTTTTACCCTGATGATGTCCATCATGTTCCTTGCCATGGTTGTGGTAGGGGGCCTTGGGTCCATGATGGGGTCCATTGCCGGAGCGGCTCTGCTTTGCTGGCTGGATCTCAAACTCAGAAACATCCTGGATATACCTTATATCGGGGACTGGCTGGAGCATCTTTCAAAAAACTGGTTTTCCATTACCGGAGTGTCCAATATCCAGTACATCGTGTTCGGGACCATCATGATCCTGATCATGGTGTTTGAACCCATGGGACTTTTCGGGGTGTGGATTCGGACCAAAAAGTACTGGCGAACCTGGCCCTTTTAACAGGAAAATATGATGATAGACTTTATCCAGATGGTTGTCAGCGGAATCGCGGTGGGCAGTACCTATGCCCTGATGGGACTTGCCATGGTCATCATCTACAAGACATCGGAGGTGCCCAATTTCGCCCAGGGGGAAATGGCGCTTATTTCTTCGTTCTTTGCCATGATGCTTCTCACATCCACCACCATACCGGTTTATCTTGCCTTCGGACTGACCCTGGGATTCTCGGTCCTTCTGGGATGTTTCCTGGAGTTCGCCATTCTAAGGCGCGCCAAGGAACCCAATGTCCTGGGGATGATCGTTATCACCATCGGGATTGAAATGGTCCTGCTCGGATTTGTGTCATGGAAATTCGGGGCCGAACAGAAAACCATGCCCTTTCCCATAGATCCCTATGACAGTTTCCTATTCCATGGCATCTTTATCGGCAAGCTGGAGTTGCTGACACTGGTAACCGCCCTGATACTGATGGTGGTACTGTTTCTGTTTTTCAGGTATTCCAGGCTGGGGCTTGCCATGAAAGCTGTCCAGCAGAACAGTGTCGCTGCAAGGATTGTGGGGATAAGGACCAATCGGATACTGATGATGACATGGGGGATCTCCTCGTTTGTAGGCGCCGTTGCAGGACTTCTGATCTCACCCACCATCATGCATCCCTTCATGATGTGGGATCCAATGCTCAAGGGGTTTGCAGCAGCTGTCATGGGCGGGATGACATCCCTTCCCGGGGCCGTGGCTGCCGCCTATTGCCTGGGCATTATCGAGAACCTGTTCGGCGGGTATATTTCCATAGAATTCAAGACCGTGGTTGCCTTTGCCATTATCGTTATCGTGCTGTGCATCAAGCCCAGCGGTCTGTTTGCAAGGCATTATGTGAAAAAGGTGTGATCATTTCGATCGCATACGCCATATGAACCCCAAGATTGTTCAGGAGGAAAAGATGAAAAAAGGACTACGGGTGGCAATGTTGGTTTTTCTGGCATTTTTGCTGAGTTTCGCTCCGGGCTTTGCAGCAGAAGAAGGGGTGACCGATACGGAAATCCATATCGGGCAGTGGGGTCCCCAGACAGGACCGGCTGCTGCCTGGGGTTCTGTAGCCAGGGGAACAGGAGCTTATTTCCAGTGGATCAACGACAATGGCGGGATTCACGGCAGGAAAATCGTATACCACATGTTTGACGACGGATACAACCCGGCCAAGACCCTGGCCGGTGTAAAGGAACTCCAGGAAGGGACAGGGATCTTTGCCTGGGCCGGCGGTGTGGGAACATCCCCCGGACTTGCCGTCAAGGAGTATCTCCATGAGAGAAACATTCCCTGGGTTGGTCCGTCTGCCGGTTCTCTGCAGTGGGTGAGCCCCCCTGAGAAAAATCTCTTTGCCGTCTATCCCCTGTATGGTGGTGAAGCCAGGGCCCTGGTCAAATACGCCGTTGAAACCATGGGAAAAAAACGGGTGGCTGTTGCCTATCTCAATGATGAGTACGGGAAGAACGGGCTCCGGGGCGCTGTTGACGAACTCAAGGCCCATGGTATGGAAACCGTTGCCCAGGTCCCCTTTGAAGCCAGCGACTCCGATCTCAAGCCCCATGTCATGGAACTCAGGAAGTCCGACGCGGACATGGTTCTTTTGTGGACAACGGTTACCCATGCTGCAAAGGTCGTAGGCATCAGCAAGGCCATGCAGTTTGAACCCCAGTTCATGAGCACCAGCACCTGTTCTGATTTCCCGCTCATGACATATATCACCAAGGGCGGATGGGAAGGGGTTATCTGTGCCACCTTCGGTGAGCTTCCTGATTCCCAGGAGCCCCTCATGGTCAAGTATAAGGCCGAAATTTTTGATAAGTACGCAGCAAAGGAAGAGCGGTGGGGGGTATTCTTCAGCGCGGGTATCGTGTTTGTCGAGCCCATGATCGAAGCCCTTAAAAACGCCGGCAGGGATCTTACCCGGGAGAGGTTTGTCGCAGAGATGGAGAAGATAAAAGGATTCAGGGGAATAGGACCTGAGGTCAATTTCAAACCCTTTGATGCCAATGACATGTACAGCCGCCAGGGGACAAATCAGACCTACCTCATTCAGTGCCTGCAGGACGGCAAGGCAAAGAAACTGACAGACTGGATGGATATGTAGTCCATGGAATCACCATTCCTTAAGGTTGACAATCTGTCCATTTCCTTTGGCGGAATCAGGGCCCTGGACGATATCGGGTTTGCCATGAAAAAGGGTGAAATCTTCTCGGTCATCGGTCCCAACGGGGCCGGGAAGACCACCCTGTTCAACTGTATCTCAGGGCTCTACAGGCCTGACCAGGGTTCGATCCGGTTCAAGGGCAGCCATATTGACGGGAAAAAGCCCCATGCCATAGCCAGGCTGGGAATTGCCAGGACATTCCAGAATATTGAGTTGTTTTCCAATATGAATACCATGGAGAATCTCATGCTGGGTCGACACCTGCACATGAAAACCGGTCTTTTCAGGGGGATGTTCATGTGGGGAGAGCAGTCATTTGCTGCCCGGGAAGAGGTCCGGCACCGTGAAAAAGTTGAAGGCATCATTGATCTGCTGGAACTCCAGAACGTGCGGGACAGGTTTGTGGGTGCGCTTCCCTATGGGACCCAGAAGCTCATTGAACTGGGGCGGGCCCTGGCCCTGGAACCAGAACTTCTCCTGCTTGACGAACCGTGCGCTGGCATGAATTCCGAGGAGAAACAGGACATGATCTTCTGGATAAAGGATATCCAGGATGAACTGGGGATTTCCATCCTTCTCATCGAGCATGACATGACCATGGTCATGGATATCTCGGACCGCATTCTGGCCATCAATTTCGGAAGGCCTGTCACCCTGGGAACCCCCGGGGAGGTCCAGCAGAACAGGGAGGTCCTCAAGGCCTATCTCGGGGAGGAGGCCTGAAATGGTGGATCTTCTTGAAGTCAAAAACATTGAAACCTACTATGACCTGGTCTATGCCATCCGGGGCGTCTCCTTTACCGTGGAGGAAGGGTCCATCACCGCCATCCTCGGCAACAACGGAGCCGGCAAGTCCACGATCTTAAAAACCATTATGGGACTGATCGAGGATCAGCCGGACAAGGGAACCATTGTCTTTGACGGCAGCGCCATCCATGGCCGGGACACGGATGAGATCGTCCGTAAAGGGATTGCCTATGTTCCCGAGGGACGTGAGATCTGCAAGGAGCTGACCGTCCACGAACACCTCATCATGGGGGCGTACATCAGGAAAGATAAATCCGGGATCCAGCAGGATATACGCCAGGTCTACGAGTATTTCCCGGTATTGGAAGAGCGGTGCAACCAGTGGGCCGGGACCCTGTCCGGCGGGGAGCAGCAGATGCTGGCCATGGGGCGGGCCCTGATGCTCCGGCCCAGACTCCTGATCCTGGATGAACCTTCCCTGGGATTGAGTCCCCTGCTGGTCAAGGAGATCTTTTCCATTATCCGGTCCATTAACAGCAGGGGAATGACCATTCTCCTGGTCGAGCAGAACGCCAACATGGCCCTTTCCATTGCAAACACAGGCCTTATCCTTGAGAACGGCAGGTTCGTGATGAAAGGCAGGGCTGGTGATCTCCTGCAGGATAAGGATGTGAAGGAATTTTACCTGGGTATCAAGTCCGAAACCTCTGCCAAAGGGTACCAGAGATGGAAAAGAAAGAAGGCGTGGCGATGACAAATCCGGCAGGCCAGTGGGAAACGGTTCCCCAGATTTTTTCCCGGACCGTTTCCCGGAACGGCGAAAAAGTGGCCCTTAGAACCAAAAAGCTGGGGATCTGGCATGACATAACCTGGAGCCAGTACCATGACAACGTCCGGGCTGCCGGTTCGGCTCTGGTATCCATGGGATTTGAAAAGGGCGAAAAAGCAGGCATCATCGGTGACAACTGCTTTGAGTGGGTGGTGGCTGACCTGGGAATCCAGTGCGTGGGCGGGGTGGCAGTGGGCATCTACGCCACCAACGCCTGGCAGCAGGTGGAGTATGTGGTTACCCACAGTGATGCCCGGTTCCTGTTTGTGGAAAACGAAGAGCAGCTCGACAAATGGCTCATGTTTCGGGATAGGACGCCCCTGCTTAAAAAGGTTATCGTGTGGGACACCAAGGGACTGCAGTCTTTCAAGGATCCCATGGTCATGACCTTTGACGAATTCATTGAAAATGGCCGGCAAGCAGCCCAAAAAGAACCGGACCTGTTTTCACAGAGACAGAGCGGTGTAACGCCTGAAGATCTGTCCGTGATCATTTATACTTCCGGCACCACAGGTCCCCCCAAGGGAGCCATGCTGACCCACAGGAACGTGACATGGACCACCAGCGCCGTTGACGGCACGGTGCGTATTTCTCCAGAGGATAACGTGCTGTCCTTTTTACCCCTGTGCCATATCTTTGAGCGGCTGTTCACGGTGTTCAACCACCTCAGGTTTGCCTATACGGTCAATTTCGTTGAAAAACCGGATACGGTAATGCAGAACATGATCGAGGTCTCCCCGACCGTGGGATATGCCGTACCGCGGATATGGGAAAAATACTATTCCTCCATCATGATCAGGATGGGGGAGGCTACCTGGTTCAAACGCTTTGTATTCAAAGCCGCGCTCAAAATCGGGGAACGCCGGGCAGACGCTGTCATGAATCTCAAACCCGTTGGCCTGGTAGACACGGTTCTTTACCGGGTGGCCTGGCTGTGCGCGTTCCGGAAACTCAAGGAGCGCCTGGGGTTTGAAAAGATCAGGGTAGCCATCTCAGGAGCAGCCCCCATATCCAGGGACGTGCTCAGGTTTTTCCAGTCCATCGGCATAAACCTGGTCGAGGGTTACGGCCAGACAGAGGGAACCGGTGTGACCACCCTTTCGCCTGAGACCCGGACAAAATTCGGAACCGTTGGAAAAGCCCTTAACGGTATTGAGATCCGCATCGCCGAAGATGGGGAGATCCTTGTGCGTTCGCCCGGGGTGTTCAAGGGATACTACAAGGCAAAAGAGGCAACCCGGAGCACGATTGTGGACGGTTGGCTGCTCACCGGCGATGTGGGTGAGGTTGACGAGGACGGGTTCCTGAAGATTACGGACCGGAAAAAGGATATCATCGTCACCGCAGGGGGAAAGAATATCACGCCCCAGTACATAGAAAACAAGCTCAAAGCCAGCCTTTACATCAATGACGCAGTTGTGATCGGTGACAGGCGCAAGTTCATATCCAGCCTGATCATGATCGACGAAGACAATGTGGTTAAGTTCGCCCAGGACAACAAGATTCAGTTTTCAACCTACAGGGACCTGACCGTTAACGAGGAGGTCATCGCCCTTATCGGCCGGGAAGTGGCACAGGTCAATGAATCCCTGGCCAGGGTGGAGCATGTCCGGAAATTCACCATACTGCCCAAGCGGCTCTATGAAGAAGACGGCGAAGTCACCCCCACCATGAAGATCAAGCGCAAATTTGTGAATGAAGCCTTCAAGGACCTGATCGACGCCATGTACCGGTGAGGGGGGAGCAGATGGCAGCCATTGGAAAAAATAGTCGGGATTACTATTGCCTATGGCGCAAATGTCATATATAGTCCGCCAAAATCCGGAAGACACAGATATCCGGAAGAAAGTTCATAAATCGGAGGGGCTGCCATGAAACTAGTCAGGCTGTGTCTCTGTATCGTTATTTGTCATGCCTTTTTTGTTGGATTTTCACCCCCTGTCCATGCAGGCACGACAACTATTGAAGTAAGGACTGAAGGTCTGGGCGATATCGTCAGGGACACAAGCGAAACAAACCTGAACGGTGCCATGGTCTGGAACGGATCCATATGGGTGGTCAACGACACCTGGGCCCACATGTTTTTTGCTGTAGTGGCGTCCGGCCTCAGGCTCAAGAACTATGACGATCCCCAGTACTATTCCGGCACCAGTCCTTTGGGTGTTATAGCGACCTATGGCAATTATACGGTGACCCGTACTATCTATTCCTACACAAAAGAAGCCGTGACCGGGACAGACTTTATCTACCAGGCTGTGGAATACAGTATTCACGACAATGTCACCGGCCATGAAATTATCCTCCGTTCCCGGGGAACCGGCAACGAAACTTCCCAACCCTCTTTTGACATCTACATTCAAGATGATCTGCCAACCGGTGTCCAGACAACGGCTTTCCGGGGAGATCCGGTCTGGTACACCTATACGGGCATGACCCCGGCCCAGGCCGTGAACCAGACAGACGAGGCCGCCTTTCGGACAGGTCATCTGCCCGGTGCCATGGCTACCCAAAGCACCCCCGAGGGATGGTATTTTCTGGATATCGGAGGCGGGTCCGACATGGGGCCTGCCGGAACCGGGAAATCATTTGAGTTCCATACCGGGACACTGCTTCCGGCAGACGTTGCCACCCGAAACCTGGGGTCCTCGTTTCCCATTGATTTCAACCTCAAGTACATGGATGACAGCGGGGATCTCCAGATGCTCCATTTTGAACCGGCCATCCTCAGCGAGGCCAGTGCTTTCGAGTCTGTGCCGACGCTCAACCAGTGGGGAATGATCATGCTCACATTGGTTCTCGGAATCGCCGCCGCCCGTCTGAAAAGGCGGCTTCCTCCTGGGACAGGGTCGCCTGTATGAAACAGGAATATCAGCCAAGGGTGAAATCAGACCTGAAGCAGGTCCGGGATAACCGGCACTTCCCATGGACCCGACCTTGTACCACCTCAATGGGGGGATATCTAACCGTCGTAGGAGGGGGAGTTATCCGTTGGCGGTAACACGCAGGCGGCGGGGTAAGCGGGGTAAGAATTCAATTTTCGAGGCGGGGTATGGCGGCGGACTGGCCATCTGAAGACCGTCTATTTTGCCACCAAATTGATCGCTTATCGTTACACTCCTCAGGGTGGTGGGGGCTGCTTCTATCCAAACACAATAATTTATGCAATCTGTAAAAGATATTGACAATTTGCATAAAATTGTATAAACCTGTTGGCATGATCCATCGAAATGCAAGAGAAACAATTGAAAACCTTCTGGTCGGGTTTCCCATTATTACCCTGACAGGACCACGTCAGTCGGGTAAGACGACCCTTGCCAGGGCAGTTTTTGAAAATTATCCTTATGCGTCCCTGGAAGAGCCGGATCTGCGGCAGGCCGCCAATGAAGACCCCCGTTCTTTTCTTGCAAGGTTTCCCGACGGCGCAGTTCTGGATGAAGTGCAGCGGTGTCCGGAAATCTTGTCCTATCTTCAAACCCTGGTGGATAAGGACCGCCGAGTGGGTCTGTTTATATTGACAGGGTCCCAGCAGTTCGGCCTGATGTCCGGCATTACGCAATCTCTTGCAGGACGAACCGCTTTTGTGGAATTACTCCCTTTTTCCGTTCCGGAACTGGCCCTTGCGGACAAGTTACCGATTGCTATTGATGCCATGATGTTGACCGGCTGCTATCCACCTATCTATGATCGCGGATTGGCGCCCGCAGCCTGGTACAGCGCTTATGTAGCGGCCTATGTGGAACGGGATGTCAGGCAAATGCTCAAAATTCAGGATCTGGAAACGTTCCAGCGTTTTGTCAGGCTATGTGCGGGCAGGACCGGACAGTTGCTGAATCTGTCTTCCCTGGCAACCGAATGCGGCGTTACCCACAATACCGCAAAATCATGGATATCTGTTTTGGAGGCCAGCTATGTAGTCTTTCTTCTGCGCCCCCATCACGTCAGTTTTAACAAGCGACTGGTGAAGATGCCCAAACTGTACTTCTATGATGTGGGCCTGGTATCTTGGCTTTTGGGAATACGGACAACAGAACAAATGATAACTCATCCGTTGCGGGGTAGCATTTTTGAGACCTTTATCATCTCGGAGCTGATCAAATCAAAATTGAACCAGGGTGAAAAGCCGGCTT